>JBCCFN010000078.1:0-18671 GCA_039029715.1 Actinomycetota bacterium
CGCCGGAGTCGGCGGACCAGCGGGGAGCGAGCGCGGCCTCTGACATCTACGCCCTCGGCGCCATCATGTTCGAGATGCTGATCGGGCGGCCCCCGTTCCACGAGGGTGGCACGTTCGCCGTGCTCCGGGCCCACGCCCAGGACCCGGCGGAACGGGTCGGCGACGTCCCGGTCCAGCTGACCGACCTGATCGACGCCATGTTGGCCAAGGACCCGGCAGCCCGGCCCGGCCTGCCGATCATCCGCCAGATCCTCCGGGACGTGCTGCCGGCCATGGACGACGGGCGTACCCCGGTGGCGATCGCCCCGGCGGTGCCAGCGACTCCCGCCGAGGAGCACGCCGAGGTGGCCACTGCGGCGCTCGACCCGTCCCAGCTGCCCTCGGCCTCCCCGGCAACGGGACCACCGGCCGAGGCCACCCCCGGGGTGGTCACCGCTGCGGCCGGTGGTGCGGCAGCTGCTGCGGCTGCTGCGGCCGCCTCGTCCGGTGCTGGTGCGAGCGACCCGGCCGACTCCGCCGAGACGATGGTGGCCGCCGAGGCCGGGCCGGCCGACTCGTCCGAGACCGTGGTGGCCCAGCCGATGGCCGAGACCGGCCCGCCGGCCGGGAGCCCATCGGACTCCAGCGAGACGGTGGTCTCCTCGACGCTGTTCGGCGCCGCCGCCCCGCCTCCGGTGGGACCAGCGCCCGCACCCCCCGGCCCGACCGGCCCAACACCCATCGGCACCCCCCAGGGAGTGGCCCAGGGTGGCGTTGCCGCCCTGCCGGCCAACCCGGCGAGCACCGGCGACGGCTCCGGTCCGATCGGGCCGGCCTACGGCACCTCCGACCGCTCATTCGATCGGGTCCCCAGACGGGTGATCGAGATCGGGGCGGTCCTGGCCTCCATGGCCGCGGTCGCCCTGGTGGCGGTGTTCCTGCTCAACCAGGGCGGCGACGACATCGACGGTGGGACCCAGACCGACGCCGGCGAGCAGGTTGCGTCACCGGCCGGCGGCGACAGCCCCGAATCGTTCGTCGAGGACGGGGACGACAACCAGAGCCAGTTCGGCGGTGCCACCGGCAGCGGCGACGACGATGCCGAGGCCGAGGACGGCAACATCAGCGAGGCCGGCAATGCCACGACCGGCGACGACGATGCCGGTGGTGAGGACGCCAGCGGCGGTGGCGATCAGGTGGTGACCACGACGGTCCCGGACGACGGCGGTGAGGGCGACACCACGACCACCACCGAGAAGCCGACGACCACCACCGAGGCGGAGGAGGAGCCGACGACCACCCCGCCGACCACCGAGCCGAAGCCCGAACCCGAGCCGGAGCCAGAGCCCGAACCCGAGCCCGAACCAGAGCCAGAGCCCGAGCCGGAGCCCGAGCCCGAGCCGGTCACGCCGACAGACATCGCCATCGTCAGCGGGCCGACCCTCAACCTGACGACCGCCACCTCGTTCCAGTTCAACTACACGACGAACAACGTGTGCGGCAGTGGGAACTTCACCGTGGTCAGGACCTCGGACGGTGTCCTGGTCGGCAGCTTCACCGGCGACGGTGGCTGCTATGGCCCGCTCCACGGCGGGTTCCCGTCAGCGGCCCCCGGTGGTGTGTTCGGCGGGATGAACCTGGAGCCGAACACCACCTACACGGTGACCGTCACGGTCAACGGGGTGGCGCAGGGCCCCGGCGACACCCTGCTCCCCGGCAAGGGTTCCGCCTCCCGGAGCTTCAACGTCACCACCGGGTCCTGATACCAACTGCTCCGGGCGCTCCCGGAGAACCAGGCGCAGCTCAGGCGGTCGGCTCGACCGGCCGACCGCCGAGCAGCCTGGCCAACCGCTCCTCGGGTTGAGCGGTGGCCCATCCCGGGTCACGCTGCAGCCGGGCCAGGCGCTGGTGACGCTGACGGGCCACCCCGACCGTGTACGGCGTCAGGTCCATCGGTTCGAACCGCTCGTTCCGGTACCGGTAGTACCGCCCGACCTCGACCGGGCCGGGCAGGCGGTCGAGCGGGACCGAGTAGGCCCGGGTGACGGTCCGGTTCCGGACCATGGACCGGAAGACCGAGATCAACCGGGCCGACCGGCCGTCCTTGAACAGGTACTGGACCACGAGCAGCTCGGCCGGGCGGAGTGCGTCGGCCTCCAGCCGTTCCACCTCGTGGCGGGTCGGGACGAGCGGGAGCTCAGCCCCGTCGTACTCGTCGAGCACGATCGGGTCCGCCGGACCAGGGGTCAACGTCACCGACACGAACGGCACGGCCAGGCTGTCGTTGTCCGCCTCAACCCGGTCGATCACCTGATCGGCGAAGCCGTCTGCGGACACGACCAGTCGGCCCGGTCGGCCGGCGTCCAGCCCATGGATCAGCCAGTGGCCGCCGACGTTGGTCGTCGTCTCCGCCTCGCCGATGCTGACCTCGGCCCCCGGCAAGGGGTCGCCGGCGGGGTCGATCACGACGCCCCGGACGCTGGCCATATGGTGGAGCCAGGCCGTCGCCTTGACCAGCTCCAGCAGTTCGCCCGCGGTCGGAGCGGCCGGGATCGTGCCGGCGGTTCGAGCCGCGTCGAAGAGTGTGGTCAGCTCGTCGTGGTCCCGTCGGAGCAGGTCGTCGAACTCGTCGACGCCACCATCGACCAGCGCCTCGGCCCACTGGGGGGTCATGCCCGGCACCTGGAGCAGCAGGGCCATCGCTCGCCAGCGGTGCACCTGGGCGGCCGAGGCCACCCCGGCCAGGACCTGACCGATGAAGGAGGCCGGCAGGGCCCGGAGGTCGGCCACGGTGTGGATCTCGCCGTCGGCCAGGATCGAGGCCAGCGTCGGACCGATGCCCTCCAGGGTCTGGACCGGCAGGGTCGTGATGTCATTCGGTCGGTCGGTCATCGTCGGCCCTCAAACCCCGGGCCTTGGACAGTCCGGACACTGCTCATTGGCCAGCTGCTCGGCCCGGTCCAAGGCTTCGGCCTCGAGGATGTGCATGGCGGCCTGGCTGTCGGCTTCCTCGATGTCACCCAGCTCCTGCAGGCGCTGCCCGTCGTAGTGCATCGAGAAGTCGATCCCCAGGAACATCCCGGTCCGACAGAGCACGTCTGCGTGGTAGTTCATCGTGATCTCGGTCGGCAGTCCCTCGTCCGGTTCGTACTGCCAGTACCCGTCCTGACCGAGACCGGTCACCTCGTTGGCCTGGTGCAGGCACGGTCCGGACCGTGGGCCCTCCTTGCCGATGATCACGCAGCGACAGTGCCGATGCGGCCGCTTGACCGACGGATCCTGGACGCCGGCCATCGCCCGACAGCGCTCGCAGGCGTCGGCCTCCGGTATCCAGATCACGTGGCTCGGCATGGTGGTCGCCTCCGGGTGGTGGTTGCCGAGCGACGCTAGCAAACCGCCCGTCCAGCCTGCCGCAGCAGCGTTGCCCAGGCCGGAAACTGGTGTCTCGCCCCCCGGTTTCGGGTCTAGAGTAGGAACCCGGCCTCCGGGCCGGGTCTGCGCTCGTGGCTCAATTGGATAGAGCATCTGACTACGGATCAGAAGGTTGGGGGTTCGAGTCCCTCCGAGCGCGCAACATACGGGCAGGTCAGAGCCTTGCCGGCGTGACACCACCGCCGAACCAAGACCGAGTGACTACAAATCTGACTACTGCGGCGCTCGCTGGCGCCAGAGCTGACCGGGCCCTGCCGAAGGAACATCCGGGCGACCAACCTCGGGCAGTGATGGCCACCAAGCCTCAACCGATGGCTGTACCGATCCTGCGCTGATCGCCGACCTCGTTACTCGGCTCGAGGCGGCGCCGCCGAAACGACGCCGACCCCGGAGACCGAGATCGATGCCTATCAGAACGAGCATCTGGTAGCGGCTAATCGTGACTCTGACTCCCGGGCGCTGCGGCGATGGCTGGCCCGGCTGCGTGCCTTCATGGCCGCCCGCACCAACCCGGCCGGCATCGATCAGTCTTGGCCGTCTGGCCAGTTGGCTTTCCTCTCGACCCGGACGAGTGGGCAGTCGCCGCTGGGGAGGACGGTCACCATCCGACCTGCAGCGGTGATCAGCTGATCCTCTCGATCTGGGCCGGGACGTGCTTGTGCCACGGTGTGCCGGCGATCTCGTCCTGCCAGCCGAGTTCGGTCAGCTCGTTGGGGGCGATGCCGACCCGCTGGTGCTCACCGTTCTCGTCCGGGTGGTCCAGCCCGTAGCCGTTTGGGATGCTTATGTGCCCCGCCTGCATGGCATCGTCGATCTCGACCAGGGTCTCGGTGATCCCACCCCGAGTCGTCAGCCGGACTCGGTCGCCGTCGACCAAGCCGTAGGAGCCCGCATCGGCCGGGCTGACCCGGAGGGCGCCGTCGCGGCCGGTCTTTCGCCAGTCCGGGTCCCGGAAGATCGTGTTGGCGGTGAACGAGCGCCGCTCCCCCGCCGACAGGACCAGCGGGTAGGCATCGGTGGTGTAGGAGCGGGGGGCGTCCGGCAACGCTCGGAGGAGCTCGAGGAGCTGGGGGATGTGGACCCGCATCCGGCGGTCCTCGGAGACACTGAGGAGGTCCCAGGCCTGGGGCCAGAGATGCCGGGTGAAGACGACGCCGTCGTCGCTCTCGATGATGGCGTCGAACAGCGCATCGCCGGCGTTGCCCTCGGAGCCGTCGGCTGCGGTCCCGGCCATAAACCCGGCCCGTTCGACCGCTTCCGGATGGTTCATGGCACAGCTCTGGGCGAGGAACCAGACCACGGCGGCCTCGGCCATCCCCTCCGGCAGGGTGGGTCCGAGGGTGCGGTAGAGGACCGATGCCCCGACCGCGGTCAGGCTCGGGTTGGCGGCCACGGCCTCGAGGAACGCGGTGGCGAAGGCGGTCCGCCCCTCGGCGGCGGCCGCCCGCAGCGGGGCCAGGTCCTCCTCGGTGTAGGCGCCGATCTCCTCCAGCAGGCGGGAGTGGATCTCCGGTTCGGACAGCGTGCCAGCCAGGGGTGGGAGCACAGGTTTGCGGAGGGTGAAGACGTTGTCTGGGAACTCGTTGGTGAAGAAGATCGCTTCCGGCTTCTCATACTGGCTCGACGCCGGGAGCACGTAGTCGGCCTGGCGGGCGGTCTCGGTCATGGCCACGTCGATCACCACCGAGAAGTCGAGGGCCCGCATCGCCTCCCGGAACGTGCCGGACTCGCTGAGGGAGTGGACCGGGTTGGAGCTCTCGATGATCATGGCCCGGAACCGGTCGGGGTGGTCGGCGAGGATCTCGTTGGCGATCGAGTTGCAGGGGATGAGACCGGAGATGATCGGGGCCCCGGTCACCGGCGTTTGCCGCTGGCGGTTCTTGCCACCCCCGCTCCCGGAGACCTGGGAGATGGCGGTGTGGGGGAACATGGCGCCCGGCTTGGCGAAGCTTCCCCGGAAGATCCAGATCAGGCGCTGGAGGTACGAGACCAGGGTGGAGTGCGGGGCCTGCTCGATGCCGAGGTCCTCGAAGATCGTGCAGCTCTGGGCCCGGCCGATCCGATGAGCCACCGCCTCCAGCTCGGCCACCGGGAGGCCACAACGATCGGCGTAGTCGTCGATGGGGACGGCGCGGAGCACCTCGAGCACGGGCTCGGCGTCTGCGACGTGGTCGGCCATGAACTCGTCGTCGCACAGGCCGTCGCGGACCAGGATGGCGAGGATGGCAGCGATGCAGAAGGCGTCGGTCCCCGGCTTCACCGCCAGGTGATGGTCGGCCAGCTGGGCCGACCGGGTGCGGCGAGGGTCGATGACGATCATGGCCCGATCGGGGTCGTTGGCGATCTCCTTGAGGACCCGCCTGGCCTCGGGGAAGCCGTGGCTCATCCACGGGTTCTTCCCGAGGAAGACGGCGACCTCGGTGTGTTCGACATCGCCGCGGGTGTGGGCGTAGTACAGGCGGGCCTCGACGAAGGCCTCGCCGGTCTTCTCCTGAGCCAGGGCGTTGGAGCGGTAGGTCACCCCGAGGGCCGACTGGACGCCCCGGCCATAGACGCCGCCGAGGTGGTTGCCCTGTCCCCCACCGCCGTAGTGGAAGATTTTGTCGCCGCCGTGGCTGTCGCGTATTGCGACCAGGCGGGCCGCCACCTCCCGGATGGCGGTGTCCCAGTCGACCTCTTCATAGGTGCCGTCGTCTCGACGCCGCATCGGTGAGGCCAGCCGGGCCCGGTGGTTCTGGTAGCTGTCCAGGCGAAGGGCCTTCTCGCAGGTGTACCCCTTGGAGCCAACGTGGGCCTTGTTGCCCTTGATCCGGGTGAAGTGCCCATCCTCGATGCGAACCTCGACGCCGCAGTTCGATTCGCACAGGATGCAGGTCGTCTTCTTCCACACCGGCTCGGCGGTCTGCTCGTTGATAGTGGCGGTCATCGGTTCGCTCCTGTCGGTTCGGCAGTGTCGATCTCCTCGCCCGTCAGAACGTAGTTCTGAACAACTAAGTTGTCCAAAGCTATCTACTGCTAAGGTCGTGACATGCGACTCAACGAGATCGGCCGGCAACCCTGCTCGGTGGCCAAGGCCCTCAGCCAGATCGGCGACGCCTGGAGCATCCTGATCCTCCGAGAGGCGTTCTACGGGCGGCGGCGATTCTCGGACTTCGCCGCCTACACCGGGGCCCAGAACACCGTCGTCTCTGCTCGCCTGAAGTCGCTGGTCAGCGCGGGGATCCTCGAACGGACGGTCTACTCCGAGTACCCGACCCGCCATCACTACCACCTCACCGAGAAGGGTCGAGCGCTCGCTCCGGTCCTCTTGACGCTGGTCGATTGGGGTGACAACTGGGTCGAGCCTGACAAGGGGCGCCCGGTCGATATGACCCACACCTGCGGTCACCACATCGACCCCATCACCGTTTGTGGCCACTGTGGCGAGCGGCTCGAGGCGCAGGACATCACCCCGTCGATCGGTCCGGGTTACCCCGACCACCTCCCCGATCCGTTCTCGACCGCAGGCGGCGACTTCGTCCCGCCAATGGAGGAGACCCGATGACCGCCAAAGAGTCCGGAACCGACCAGGCCGCAGACGGCACGGTCAACGCCACGACGACCGACCGGATCCTTCACATCGTCGTCGACCGGTCTGACAAGATGAACGGCTTCACCCCCGAGATGATGGCCATGCTCGGCCAGCACCTCACCACCCTCGACGAGGACGACGAGCTGTGGGTCGGCGTCCTCACCTTTGCCGGCCCCCACACCACCGCCGGGCTCGACCTTCCGCGCTTCGCCGCCTCGATGCGGGGTGAGGCCGAGGGCGAACCTCACGCCGGCGTCGACCCGTTCGGCATGGCCCGCCGCTGCCGCAAACCGGTGGTCATGGCGGTCCAGGGCGTGACCTTCACGATCGGGATCGAGATGCTCCTCGGGGCAGACATCGTCGTGGCCGCCGACGATTGCCGGTTCGCCCAACTGGAACCGAAACGGGGCCTTGCGGTGTTCGGCGGCGCCCACGTCCGCTACGTCGAGCGGGCCGGGTGGGGAAACGCCATGTACCACCTGCTGCGAGCCGACGAGTTCGGCCCCGACCGGGCGCTCGAGCTCGGCTTCGTGCAGGAGGTCGTCCCGGCCGGCACGCAGGTGGAGCGGGCTATGGAGCTGGCGTCCGAGATCGCCGCCTGCGCTCCCCTGGCGGTCCAGGAGATCAAGCGAGGGGCCCTGGTCGCGCTGCAGCAGGGCGAGGCCGCCGGCTTCGCCGAGATCCCCGCCATGCGAGCCAAGACGGCAGGCTCCGAGGACTTCGCGGAAGGCCTTGCCTCGTTCCGGGAGAGACGGGAAGCGACGTTCCGGGGGCGCTGATCGACCAGCCGAAGGTGTAATGATCCAAGGGCCTCCTTCGTCAGCAGTGGTGGAAGAAGGAGATCATCATGAACTGCACCTGCCCCACTCCCTGCGCCTGCGAGCGGACCGCAACCGGCTGCTGCTGCGGCGAGGCCTGCGCCTGCGGAGACACCTGCCAGTGCCAGGCGACCTGCGGTTGCCCGGCGACGGCGTCCTAGCCGTACCCTGAAGGTGATGCCTCGATCGACCGACGTCCACAGCAACCATGACGTGGTCACCGACGCGCTTCGGGAGAAGCGGTCGGAGTTCGAGGCGTTCGTTCGGGCCCGGGTGCAGCCCCAGGACGTCGATGACATCGTCCAGCTCGCTGCGCTCCGGGCGGTCGAGCGGGCCGACTCCCTCGACGACCCCGACCGGGTCGTGGCCTGGCTGTACCGCATCCATCGCAACCTCATCGTCGACGTCCACCGCAAGCGGGCGAGCGAGCGGAGACACATCGACGCCGGGGCGGACATCCCGGAGCTGGTCCAGACCCCGGGCGAGGATCCCTGCGAGTGCAGCGTCAGCCAGGCCAGGCGCCTGCGGCCGGCCTACGCCTCGATCCTCTCGCTGGTCGACTCCGACGGGCTACAACTCAGCGAGGCCGCCCGCCGCCTCGACGTCTCGGCCAACAACGCAGCGGTCCGCCTCCATCGGGCCCGCAAGGCGTTGCGGCAGGCCATGCTCGAACACTGTGGCGTCCAGGACCCCAGGGAGTGCGCCAACTGTCGCTGCGTCTACGACACCTGCTGCGCCGCCTGACAATCGGCGGCCAGCCGCTCAGCCGGCCGCCCCATCCTCCAGGCCGAAGACGTCGGCCGCACGCTCCGGGGTCAACAGGCCGTTCTTGACGTCGCGACGGACCAGTTCGGGGTCTCGTTGCCTTGGATCACCCAGTCCGCCGCCGTTGCCGGTCACCACCCGGATGATGTCGTCCTTGTGGGTCTCCAGACCCGAGACCGACGAGTACCGCTCGACCGACCCGTCTGCTGCCCGGACCACCTCGCAGTAGTTCGGCGAACCGTCCCGACCGCCGTCCGCGCCCCAGGCCGGGAACTTGGATCGGGTGTAGTCCATGGTCAGGTACCCGTCGTCTGACCGGACCCGATACTCCATCACGATGCCCCGCCCGCCGTGGGACCGGCCCTCGCCGCCGGGCTCCTCGTTGAGGGCCAGGCGCTCGACGAACAGTCCGTTCCGGGCCTCGTTGATCTCGGCCGGGCAGTTGTACGTCTCGCCGTGGAAGCCGCAGAACATGGCGGAGTTGCCATCGCCGACCCGGGTCCCGCCCCACCCGCCGATCTGGGGTTCGATGATGGTGTACTGCCGGCCGGTGTCGGGGTGGGTTCCGCCGATGAAGGTCCCGCAGACCGAGGCGAAGTGGCCGGCCCCGAACACCTCGGGGGCCACCGGGGCCAGGCATCGCCACATGAGGTCGTAGGCCCGGAGCTCCAGCTCGTAGTAGAAGCCCATGGCCGCCGGCTCTGCGGCGTCGAAGAGGGAGCCGGGCCTGGTCAGCAGCTCGATGGGCCGGAACGATCCGCTGTTGGCCGCGGTCCCCGGTGAGGTCAGCGACTTGAAGATCATCTGGGCCACGACCATGACCGCGTCTCGACACACGTTGTTCGGCGAGGCGGACTGGTCCGGGTTGTCCCGAAGGTCGACGACGAACCGATCGGGGCTTATCGTGATCTCCACGTTCAGTACCGAGCCGTTGTCCTGTTCCTCGGACAGCGAGTAGGTCCCGGCCGGGAGCTCGGCCAACGCCTTCCGTGCCACCTGCTCGCCGTACTCCATGTAGCGACGCATCGCTTCGGCGAACACGTCGGTCCCGTACTTGGAACCAACCTCGGTCAGCCGCCGGGCGCCGATCCGGACCGAGGCGATCGCCGCCCACACGTCCCCGTGCAACGTGTCCGGCATCCGGGAGTTCGCCAGCAGGATGTCCATGACGGCCGGGCTCGGTTGGCCACCGGCGATCAGCTTGATGGCCGGCAGCCGCAGGCCCTCCTGGAAGATCTCGGTTGCGTCCCCGGTCAACGACCCCGGGGCCATGCCGCCGATGTCGCTGTTGTGGGCGATGTTGGCCGTCCAGGCGATCAGCACGTCGTCGCAGAACACCGGCATCAGGACCACGACGTCGTTCAGGTGGGTCACGCCCCCCTGGTAGGGGTCGTTGGTGACGAACACGTCGCCGGGATGGATGTCGTCAGCGGGCTCGAACTTGTCGATGATGACCTTGCACGCCTTGTCGAGGACGCCGACGAAGGCCGGGATGCCGGCCCCGGACGACGCCAGCTCCCCCCGGGCATCCATCACCCCGGTCCCCATGTCCAGGACCTCGTAGATGATCGAGCTCATCGCCGTCTTGCGCATGGCGGCGAACATCTCGTCGGCCGTCGCCTGCAGCGAGTTCTGGATGATCTCGATCGTGATCGGGTCGAAGTCGGTTGCTGCCGTGCCGCTCATCGGGCCTCCCCGTTGCTGGTCCCCAGATCGATGTGGATGTTCCGGTAGCCGTCGACCGTTGCCGAGCAGCCGGGATGGACGACCACAGACGTCCCTGCCCCCTCGACCACGGCCGGGCCGGTGAAGGCCATGCCGGGCCGGAGCAGCTCCGCCTGATAGAGCGCCGCCTCATGGCGACCGTCGGTGGCGTAGTCCACGGTGCGGTGTCCGATCGCTGCGTCGCCGGGGTCCGGATCGCCCAGCGGCTGTTCCACCAAGTCTGGTCGACCGACATCGGCCAGGCCAACGAGGTGGAGTCCGACGAACTCCACCGGCGTGTCGAGCCGGTAGGTGTACTCGGCCTCGTACTTGGTGTGGAACCGCTCGATCAGCGCCTCGACCCCGGCCGGCGTCAGGTCGTCGGCGGTCACGGCCACCTCGGTGCTGTGCTCCTGGTTCTGGTATCGCAGCTGGGCGTAGCGCTCGACGGTGACGGTCGACGGGTCGACCCCGTCGCCGGCGAAGCGTTCGAGCAGCTCGGCCTCGGCCCGATCGTAGGTCTCGGCGATCTCGCCGACCGTCGCCACCTCGAGCGCCAGCAGCCGGGTGTGGAACTCGTCCCGCCGGAGCTCGGACATGATCATGCCCCACGCCGAGAACACCGACGCCGCCTCGGGGATCACCACCTTCTCGACCCCGAGCTCACGACCAAGGGCGACGGCATGCATCGGGCCGCCGCCGCCGAATGCGACCAGCGTGAACTCCCGTGGGTCGAACCCACGGTTCAGCGAGATCAGCTTGAGGGCGTTGACCATGTTGTCGTTCGCGATCCGGACGATCCCCCGGGCCGCACCGTCGGCGTCGAGTCCGAGCGGAGCCGCCACCGCCTCGAGCGCTCGCGCGGCCGCCGCCAGGTCTGGCGTCACCTCGCCACCGCAGAACGACTCGGTCCCGATACGACCGAGCCACAGGTTGGCGTCGGTCGTCGTGGCCTCGACCCCGCCTCGGCCGTAGGCCGCAGGCCCGGGGTCGGCCCCGGCCGATTGCGGGCCGACCCGGAGCTTGCCGAAGTCGTCGACCCAGGCGATCGACCCGCCGCCGTTCCCGATCTCGACCAGATCGACCACCGGCACCATCAGCGGGTAGCCGGCCGAGGTCCGGTTCCGCTCGATCCAGTAGTCGGTCACGATCCGGACTCGACCCTGATCGATCAGGGAGCACTTGGCCGTCGTCCCGCCGATGTCGAGGGCCAGCACGTTCGGCTCGCCGATCAACCGGCCGAGCTCGGCCGCTCCCTTGATCCCGGACGCCGGCCCGGACTCGACCATCCCGATCGGGGTGGCCGAGGCCACCGGCAGCGAGGACACCCCACAGTTCGACTGCATCACGAGCGTCTCGGCGCCGAGGCCCCGCTCGGCCAGCCCGTCGCGGAGCCGACCGAGGTAGTGGGCCGCCGTCGGCTGGACATAGGCCGAGAGCACCGCCGTGCTCGACCGCTCGTACTCCCGCCACTCACGGGTGATCTGGCTGGACGTCACCACCGAGACCTCCGGCCACAACCGTTGGACCTCGGCCATCGTCGCCTGCTCGTGGGCCGGGTCGGCGTAGGCATGGAGCAGGCAGATCGCCACCGCCTCGACCGCCTCGGCTCGGAAGTGGTCGAGGATCGCGGGGATACCGGACAGGTCGAGCGGCCATCGCTCCTCGCCCCGGTAGGTCAGGCGGCCGGGGATCTCCCGACGGAGGTGCCGGGGGACGAACGGTGCCGGTTTCGGGTAGTCGAGGTTGAAGAAGTCCGGCCGGTTTCCCCGGGCGATCTCCAGCGAGTCCCGGAACCCCTCGGTCGTGATCAGTCCGACCCGAACCCCCTTGCGCTCGGTCAGGGCGTTGATGACCACGGTGGTGCCGTGCACGTGCCCGGTCACCGATTCGGCCGGGACCCCACTCTTGGCCAGGACGGCGAAGATGCCCTGCTCGAAGTCCGGTGGGGTGGTGTCGCTCTTGGCGGTCACGATCGAGGTCCGACCAGCCTCGTCGACCTCGAACCCGACCAGGTCGGTGAAGGTGCCGCCCACGTCCGTGGCGATCCGGAACGCCGCCGGCCCGCTCATGTTCGCCGCCGAACGGTCAGCAGCCGGGCCCGGTCGGCGGTCGTTGTCAACTCGCACCGGTCGACCCGCTCGCTGTCGAGGGTGTCGCCGTCGGCGAGGAGCACGTCCCGGCCGGCGACCTGGGCCCGGGCCGATCCGGACAGCACATGGACCAGCAGGTCCGACAGTTCCGGGTTGTCGATCTCGTGGACGTCTGCGCTCGCCAGTTCCGCAAGCTCGATCTCCAGCTGCAGCTCGTCGTGGGACAGCCGATGGACGCCGGAGCCCAGGTCGGAAAGCGAGCCACTGCGAACGTGGTGTCCCCCGATGCGGGGCAGCAGCTCGGTGATCGTCATGTCGAGGGCCTGAACCAGCCGCAGCAACACCGGAAGCGAGACCTGGGTCCGACCGTTCTCGATCTCGCTCAGATGGCTCGGCGACACCGCTGCGTCCGAGGCGACGGTCCGCAGCGTGGCGCCGAGCTCACCACGGCGCTCGGCCAGTCGGGCGCCAACCTCCTCGCTGATGCCACCGAACTTCCCGTTGGGATCCGGTTTGTCCGCTCGTTGTTGCATTGGACCTCCTAGAAGATCGCGGGGCTGACCACCCACAGCACGGTGGCGTCGGTGTCGCTGATGATCTCGATGGTGTGCTCGTCGTGCGAGCTGTAGTGGAGCCAGTCCGCTGGCTGCAGGTCGTGCTGTTCGCCGGCGATGGTCAATCGCACCGCGCCGCCGAGCACGAGGCAGAACCGCTCGCCGAAATGGCGGAACCGCAGCGGTGTCTCCCCCGGCGGGAGATGGTGGATGAGCGCGGTGTAGTCGCCCTCGTTCCCGTGGGCGCCGAGGACCGAGTACCGATGGGCCGGGTCGCCGGTCTCTTCGTCCGTGGTCCGCAGCTGGAGGGGTTCGTCCGCCCTCGAGATGTGGAGCCGGGGACCGGCGATCTGTTCGAACAGAGCGGACATCTCCACCCCGAGTGCGGCAGCAACCGTCGCCAAGCCGGACAGCGACGGGACGGAGTCACCCCGCTCGATCTGCGACAGGTAGGAGCTGGTGTAGCCGGTCAGATCGGCGAGCTCGCGGAGACTCAGTCCACGTGACGCCCGCAGTTCGGCGAGGTTTCGACCGACCGCCTGCAACTCGATTTCCAACTGCACTGCCTCCTCGGTGGCCTCTCGTGGTGACATGAGCGGGAACCCACGTCGGGTGTCCCGCCCGAGGCCGCCCACACGATCCTCCAGGCTATTCCAGCGTCTGTACGGTATCTGTACGGTATTACCACACACTTGCGCACCAATCGGAAACTAGTTAAGGTCCGTGTACCAATACCGAACTCGATGATCGCCCGATCGTGGCAGACATCGACGGGACCGTGCAAGCGGGGGAACCCGGGCCGGGGGGCCGGGCAGCCGGCGGCTGAACGAGGGAGATCAGTGATCAGATCCGTGTTGACGATGAAACCGAAGCCCGGCTGCGCCGATGCACTCGTCGAGGTCTTCCAGCGCAACCAGATCATCGAGCGAGCGTTGACGGTCGAGGGCTGCCACGACGTGTCGGTCCTCACCAGCGAAGAGAGCGTCCTGGTCACTGCGACCTGGACCGACGCCGCCGCCTACCAGGCCTGGGTCGACCATCCGGGCCGGAACGTCGCCTACGACGAGCTGAACGCCCTGCTCTCCAGCGAACTGACGGACGACACCGTCGGCGGCCTCTACGAGGTGGCGCTGAGCGGCACCTCGATCGAACCTGAGGAGACCTGATGAGTCGCTACCGCATCTCGATGGACATCGGCGGAACCTTCACCGACGCCGTCGCCTACGACGAGGAGACCGGCCAGTACCAGGCCGGCAAGGCGTCGACCACGCCCGGGACGCTGTCGGTCGGCGTCCGAAACGCCATGAGCAACCTGGTCGACGACCTCGGCGACCTGTCGTTCGTGGTCCACGGCACGACCCAGGGCCTCAACGCCTTCCTCCAGCGTCGGGGAGAGAAGGTGCTGTTGATGGCGAGCGCCGGTGCCGGCGACGTCTATCAGATCGCCAGGGGCAACCGGACCAAGCTGTATGAGATCCAGTACCGCAAGCCCGAGCCACTGGTCACCCGGTCGGACACCTACGAGGTCCGGGGTCGCATCTCGAGCGGCGGAGACGAGATCGAAGCGCTCAACGAGGACGACGTCCGGGCGGCCGCAGCTGCGTTCCGGGACGGCGGCTACACCTCGATCGCCGTCGCCCTGCTGTTCAGCTACGAGAACCCGGCCCACGAGTTGCAGGTCATGGAGCTGCTCGAGGCCGAGCTCGGGGACCAGGTGTCGGTCTCGCTGTCCCACCGGTTGGCCCGGGAGTGGCGTGAGTACGAGCGGACCTCGACTGCGGTTCTCGACGCGTACACCGCCCCGATCGTTCGGACCTACCTGGAGGAGCTGTCGGCCGGCCTGGCCGGCGACGGGATGGAGGTCCCGCTCCACATCATGCAGTCCTCTGGCGGCATCATCACCGCCACCGCGGCCAGGGACTACACGGTCCAGACCCTGCTGTCTGGGCCGGTCGGCGGGGCGATGGGCGGCGTATCGCTCGCCCGCCTCACCGGCCATCGAAACCTGATCTGTGTCGACATGGGTGGCACGTCATTCGACGTCAGTCTGATCGTCGACGGCGAGGCGGACGTCTCGACCGAGGCGTCGCTCGAGGGGTTCCCGCTGTTGATGCCGGTCGTGAACATCTACACGATCGGAGCCGGTGGCGGCTCGGTGGCCTACACCGAGGCCGGTGGTCTCCGGGTCGGGCCCCGAAGCGCCGGGGCCGCCCCCGGACCGGCCTGCTACGGGCGGGGTGGGACCGAGCCGACCGTGACCGACGCCAACGTCGCCCTCGGTCGGGTCGACCCCAACGTCTTCGCCGGCGGCGAATTCCAGCTCGACGCCGACCTGGCGACCACGGCGCTCGAGACGCTCGGCTCCGAGCTCGGGCTCGGAGCCAGGGAGATGGCCCAGGGAATCCTGGATGTCGTAAACGCCAAGATGGCCCAGGCGATCCGAACCCTCACGGTCGAGAAAGGCATCGAGCCCGGCGACTTCGCCCTGGTGGCCTTCGGCGGTGCCGGGGCCATGCACGCCGCGTTCCTGGCCGAGGAGCTCGAGATCGACACGATGATCGTGCCTCGGTTCCCGGGGGCGTTCTCGGCCTGGGGGATGCTGGAGACCCAGCTCCGCCGGGACGCAGCTCGGAACTTCCCGGTGCCGCTGGCGCAGGCCGACCGCCAGGCGTTGTCGACCCTCTACACCGACCTCGGGGCCGAGGTCGCAGCCCAGATCCGGTCCGAGGGTGTCGGCGAGGACGCCGTCCACCTCCGGTACGCCATCGACGCCCGCTACATCGGCCAGGAGTACACCCTGACCGTGCCGGTGGCCGACGCCGAGGTGGTGACCACCGAGGGCTGGCCGGCCGCAGTGAAGGCATCGTTCGATGCGCTGCACCACTCTCGGTTCGGCCACTCGAACGCCGACGCCCCGATCGAGTTCGTGATCGCCAGGGTCACCGCCCTCGGCGACCTCGGCCGGGCGGAGCCGAAGCCGCTGGACGCCGTCACCGACGCCGGCGACCCGGTGGTTCGCTCCGTCTCCTTCGACGGGACAGACCACCAGACCCCGATCCTCGATCGGGACGGGCTGGCCCCCGGGTCACAGCTCGACGGGCCGGTCGTCATCGCCGAGCCGACAGCGACCACCGTCGTCCCGCCGGGCTGGCGGCTGGAGGTCGACAGCTACGGGAGCATCTTCGCAAGACGAGAGACCGAGGAGTAGCCAGATGACCGCAACCGATCCGGCACCGACCATCAACCCCGCGACGATCGAGATCATCCGCAACGCCCTCACCTCGGCGGCCGACGAGATGAACGCCACCCTGATCCGGTCGGCCTACACCCCGATCATCTACGAGATGAAGGACTGCTCGGTGGCGCTCCTCGACGCCGACCACCGGGTCCTCGGGCAGTCGGCCGGCCTCCCGATCTTCCTCGGCAACCTCGAGGCCTGCACCCTGGCCATCGAGGCCCAGTTCGGTCGGGAGGTCTGGCGTCCCGGCGACGTGTGGATCATGAACGATCCCTACATCACCGGCACCCACCTCCACGACATGACCGTGATGGAGCCGATCTTCAGCCGGGACGAGGTCCTCCTGGGCTTCGCCACGTCCCGGGCCCACTGGCTCGACGTCGGTTCCAAGGATCCCGGCGGCACCATCGACTCGATCGACGTCTTCCAGGAAGGTCTTCGTCTGGCCCCGGTCAAGGTGGTCGACGGCGGTCAGCAGGTCGAGAGCCTGACCCAGGCCATCGGCCGCAACAGTCGGTTCTTCCACGGTGCGGTCGGAGACCTCGGGGCCCAGATCGCCTGCTGCCACACCGGCGCCCGCCGGCTGCCGGAGATCTTCGAGCGGTTCGGGACCGAGACGGTGCTGACCGCCAGGGACGAGATCTTCCGCCAGTCCGAGGCCCTGGAGCGGGCGTTCATCGCATCGATCCCCGACGGCGACTACCGGGCCGAGGGGACGATCGACAACGACGGCATCGGCGACGAGCCGATCGGGGTCCGGGTCACGGTCACCATCCACGGCGAGAACATGCTGGTCGACCTGACCGAGACCGACGATGCCAGGCCCGGCCCGGTCAACTGCGGCGCAACCCAGGCCATCGCTGCGGCCCGGGTGGCCTACAAGCTCCTGGTCGACCCGGACAGCCCGCCGAACGGCGGCTCGTTCCGGACGCTGTCGGTCGAGGTCCGGGAGGGCTCGATGGTCGGCGCGGTCGAACCGTTCCCGGTCGAGTGGTACTTCACCCCGCTCGGCCTGCTGATCGACCTGGTGGTCAAGGCCCTGTCAGACGTGATCCCGGAGCGAGCGGCGGCCGCGTCCTACGGCGACTCGATGGTGATCTTCGTCAGCGGTGTCGACCCGGAGACCAAGCAGCCGTGGCTCCACGTCGAACCGACCGTCGGCGGCTGGGGGGCCTGGAACGGCTCCGATGGTCAGGACGCGCTGATCAACAACGTCAACGGCTCGCTGAAGGACATGCCGATCGAGGTCCTGGAGACCAAGTTCCCGCTGCGGGTCCGGCACTACGGCTACCGGACCGACTCGTCCGGCCACGGCGAGTTCCGGGGCGGGGTCGGGGTCAGCCGGGAGTTCGAGTTGCTGACCGACGCAACGATCTCGACCTGGTTCGAACGGAGCGATACTCCGGCCTGGGGCCTGGCCGGTGGTGGCGACGCCACCGGGCCGGACGTCGTGATCAACCCTGGGACCGAGAACGAGCGCCACGCCCTGAAGAGTGCGAACGTCGCCCTCAAGGCGGGGGATGTGGTGCGGACGATGACCGGTGGCGGTGGCGGGTTCGGTGATCCCAAGGATCGCGACCGTGACGCCCTCCGGACCGACATTGCGACCGGGGTCATCTCCGAGGAGACCGCCAGGACCGTCTACGGCCTGGAGGACTGACGATCGAGGCCGGTCGGACCGGTCCGGATGTCACGATGCTGTGAGAGAGGAAGAGGAATGACCATGCCCAAGAACCTGCTTCGCCTACTGGCGGTGCTGCTGGCGTTGGCCCTGATGGCCGCCGCCTGTGGCGACGACGACGATTCGGCGGATGACGCATCGTCTGACACCGCCTCATCGAGCGCGGACGCCACATCCGGTGACGATGCGTCTTCCGGTGACGACGCAACGTCCGGTGACGAGGAGACGGAAGACGACGGGGCGGCTGACGAGGCCGGTGACGACGAGGCCATGGCAGACGAACCGTCGAAGGTCGCCTTCTTCGGCTATGCCAACGTCAACGGCTTCACCCAGGGCATCTGGACCGGCGTCCAGGATGCCGCCGCGGCGGCCGGGATTGAGGCCGACCTGTTCGACGGTCAGTTCGACGGTGCGATCCAGGCCGAGCAGATCCAGAACGCCACCACCTCCGGCGACTACGACATCTACATCATCACCGCCAACAACGGGGCGGCGATCATCCCCGCCGTCGAGGAGGCGATCGCCGAGGGCATCGCCGTCACTGCGGTCTACTCAGCTGTCGGCCCCGACTTCCTGACCCTCGATCCCCAGGTCGACGGCATGATGTTCGCCGGGACCCCGATCGCGGCCAACGGCACCGGCCTCGGCGAAATGGCGGTCGACGCCTGTGGCGACAAGGATCCGTGCTACGTGTCCTACCTGATCGGTTTCGCCAACTTCCCCCTTGACGACGCCAGGACCGCTGCGTTCGAGGCCGCGGTCGGCGAGGCGTCGAACGTCGTCCTGGTCGACAATGCGGTCGGCGGTTACGACCTGGCGACCGGGCAGGCCGCAGC
>JBCCFN010000079.1:0-18598 GCA_039029715.1 Actinomycetota bacterium
GGTCCGGTCGCGGGCGTCGAGCTTCTGGTAGATCGACGCCAGGTGGTTCTTCACCGTCTTCTGGCTGATGAACAACTGCTCGGCGACCTCGGGGGTCGAGCAGCCGTCAGCGATCAGCTGGAGCACCTCCTCCTCACGGGGGGTGATGATCCGGTCCGACTGGCTTGCCGAGTCCTGACGCCGGACCTCGGCCAGCATCGAGGCGGCCAGCCGGGGCGACAGTGCGGTCTCGCCGAGCACGACCGCGTCGATCGCCGAGGCGATCTCGTCGGTGCTGCAGTCCTTGACCAGGTAGCCGTTTGCCCCGGCCCGGATGGCGTCGGTCAGGACGTCCTGGTCTGCATGCATCGTCAGCATGATGATGAACGTGTTCGGGAGCCGGCTCTTGAGCTGCCTGGTCGCCTCGACCCCGTCGAGCTCCGGCATCGTCACGTCCATCAGCACCACGTCCGGCTGGACCGCTGCGGCCAGGTCGACCGCCTCGGCCCCGTTGCGGGCTTCCCCGACGATGGTGAAACCGAGCTCGTCCAGGGAGCGCCGCAGACCTTCCCGGAGCATCCGGTGGTCGTCGGCCAGCAGCAGGCGAATCGACCGCCGCATGGGGGCCTGCCCCTCGTTGACCGGCTCGGGTCGACGACTGCGGTGGTCGTCGGTGGCCCGACGGCTGTTCATGTCTGGTTGAGGTAACACCGGACTGTTGTCCCTTCTCCGGGTTCGGATTCGATCTCGAGCGAGGCGCCGATACTGTTGGCCCGTTCGCGCATGCCGACTATTCCGTACGAGTCGGCCCGGCCCGCGTTTTTTTCAGTCATTCCGCGACCATCGTCTGCAACTTCCAGTGCCGCCTGCCGCAGATCGCATCGCCAGCGGACCGTGACGGTCGACGCCTCGGCGTGCCGCTCGACGTTGATCAGCGCCTCCTGGGCGATTCGCCACATCTCCCGCTCCTGGAGCAGTGGCAGCCGGGTCGACGCCTCGCTCTCCAGCCGGATGTCCAGCCCGCTCCGCTCCGCGACCCGCCTGGCGAACTCGCCGATCGTCTGGTCGAAGTCCTTTTTCTCGGCAACGTCTGAGCGGAGGTCGTACAGGGCGTCGCGGACCTCGCTGGTCATGGCCCGAACCGACCGCTGGAGCTGCGCCAGGTCGGGACCGAGGTCGGTGCCGTCCTGGTGGTAGCGGAGCAGCCGGTCGATCTCGAACCCCAACGACGCCAGCGATTGACCGACCCGGTCATGGAGGTCCCGGGCGATACGGGATCGCTCCTCGTCCACGGTGGCCTGCCGGAGCCGGCTGAACCATCGGGCGTTGTCGATGGCGAGGGCCATCGGCTGGATCAGCCCGTTGAGCGTCTGACGATCCCGCCCCGTGTAGCGGTTCTCGGCCCGAGACTCCAACAGGACGACGCCGATCAGGCGATCCCGAGCCACCAGGGGAGCGAACAGTCCGCTGACCGACTCGGGGTGGAGCCCGGGATTGGTCGGCCCGAGCCGGTTGTCGATGGCGGTTCGCCACGTCGACAGGCAGCTCCGGGCCTCCGACGGCAGGGTCGACGGGTCGACGACGCCCTCGATCCCCAGGCCCTGCTGGCGAGCCACGATCCAGGTGTGATCGGTCTCCTCGATCAGCAGGAGCAGGGCGCGATCGAACTCGAGGAGGCCGCGGAGCTCGGTGAAGCTGGCGTCGAGGACCTCGTTGCGGTCGAGGGATTTCGGGAGGCGCTGGGCAAGCCGGTGGAGGTTGAACAACAGGGTGTTGGCATCGGTGAGCTGGCTGAGCCGGCCGAGCGCCATCGAGTGGTTCCGTCTCGCTTCGCCGGAGATCCGCTTGCCGTAGCCCGCGATGATGCCGGTGAGGAGCAGCAGGGTCGAGCCCTGGATCGCCTCGGTCATCTCGGTCGAGGTCCACTCTGCGGTCGTCCAACCGACGATGGTCAGCCCGGCCGCGGTCGCCGCACCGATGCGGAGCGCCATCTTGAACCCGCCTGCGAAGCCGGAGACCACCAGCACACTCGACGAGGCGATGACCAGCGGTGAGCTCCAGAAGCCGGTGAGGGCCACCAGGGACCAGAACAGTGCACCCTCGGCCAGGAGCATGGCCTGATGGCTCGGCGAGCCGTTGTAGCGGAGCGGCACGAATGTCCGGTACAGGGTGTAGGCCAGCACGACGGCGACAGCCGCGATGATCGTGATGTTGCCCGCAGCCAGATCGCCGCCGGCCAACAGGACCGAGACCGATGCGGTGGCCCAGCGGACGTTGAGGACCGCTCTGGCGAAGCCGCCGAGATGATCGTGGCCGCCGTCGGGACTCTCTCGGGGGTCCGAGGCCTCGTAGTCCCACAGGGCCAGGCTCTCGAACAGCGCCGGGCGGCTGCGGGCGTTGCGTGTGGGGAGTCCCATGAGCGTGGGGGCGCGCGCCTTCCTACGGTTACCGGCCCGAGACGGACTCCCGCGCCCTTCATGGCATCGGCGCGGCCGGCGGCGATGTGAGTGAAACCGCCGGCCTTCGGCTCAGCCCGGTCGGCGCTGGACGTGGCGGTCGAGGTACTCGACCGAGGAGACGACCTCGCCGATCGGGACCGCGGCGTGGGCCCCCGGGTTGGCATGGAGGGTCTTGCGCTCGCTGCCGAGGAGACCGAACAACTCCAGGCATCGGTCCCTCGGCACCACCTCGTCGTCCCACTGGACCAGGAACCGCAGCGGGCAACGCAGGGTCGGGGCCAGCCGGACGAGGTCGTCGGCGTTCGGTCCCCATCGCCCCATCAGGCCGAGCACGGCGATCGAGATCCGATCGTCTCCGGCGCAGACCGGCAGGCCGACCATGGTCCCCATCGACAGACCCCACCAGCCGGTCGGTCTGGCGCCGCCGTCGGCTTCCAGGAAGTCGAGGGTCTGGCGCCAGTCGGCCACGATCGACTCGGTACCTCCGGCCTCGTCCCAGCGCTGGAAGAACGTCTCGCTGGTCGGTCGACGAGCCGGTTCGACCCGATCACCGTGCCCGGGTCCGTCGATCGCCACCGACTCGAATCCCTTGGCCGCAGCCAGCTTGGCCACACCGACGATGTAGTCGGCCCGCTTGTCCGCCGTGCCGCCATGGCCGAGCAGCAGTCGGCGCTCGACTCGACCCTCGGCCGGCGCCCACCGGACCCCGGGGATCGGGCCCCCGGCGCCGTCGAGGGTGAACTCCCGCTCCGAGACCCCGTCCTCGACGACGGGATCGGTTGTCCAGCTCATCTCCATGCCTCCCTTGCCCACCGGCTCGACCGCCGGTGCCGATGGTCGCCCGGCCACCGCCGGCGCACAGGGCCAGTGATAGCCGATCGCTCCGCTCCGGTCACGGTGGCCGCCGTCTGGAGCTGAGCCGGTGACCTGGCCCGGTCCGGTGGCTGCTAGGGTCCGCTCGATGTTGCTGGTGGCACTGACCGGGGGGATCGGCGCGGGGAAGTCGTCGGCCTCGGCCCGGCTGGCGGATCGGGGGGCCGTCATCGTCGATGCCGACGCCGTGGTCAAGGACCTGCAGCGGGTCGGGCGCCCGGTCCACGCCGCCATGGTCGAGCGGTGGGGGGAGCGGATCCTGGCCCCCGACCGCTCGCTCGACCGACAGGCGGTTGCCGACATCGTGTTCAACGACTCCGATGAGCTGGCCGCCCTCAATCAGCTGGTCCATCCGGCGGTCCGGGACGAGATGGCCCGGCTGGTCCTGGCCGAGGCCGCAACCGACAACATCGTGGTGCTCGACATCCCGCTGTTGCGTGAGGGGGATGCCCAGAAGCGGGGAGCGGTGGCGGTCATCGTCGTCGACTGCCCGACCGATGTGGCCGTCGCCCGACTGGTCGCCCACCGGGGGTTTGAGCGGGCAGACGCCGAGGCCCGGGTCGCGGCCCAGATGACCAGGGACGAGCGCCTGGCCATCGCAGACTTCGTGATCGACAATGCCGGCGGACTCGACGAGCTCGAGGGTGAGGTCGAGCGCTGCTGGAGCTGGCTGGTGGCACTTCGGGCCGACCCGCCGCCTCTGGCCGAGGCCGACGGCGACGGCTGAGGCCGTCACTGTCACACCCCCCAGCTAGCCTTGTCCGGGTGCCCCCGTTTCAGATGGTCTCGGACTACAAGCCGGCCGGCGACCAGCCGAAGGCCATAGAAGAGCTGACCCGGAGCGTCGAGTCCGGGGCCGAGATGCAGACCCTGCTCGGCATCACCGGTTCCGGCAAGTCGGCAACGATCGCCTGGACGATAGAGGCGTTGCAGAAACCAACGCTGGTCATCGCCCCCAACAAGTCGCTGGCGGCCCAGCTGGCAAACGAGTTCCGGGAGTTCTTCCCGAACAACCGGGTCGAGTACTTCGTCAGCTACTACGACTACTACCAGCCCGAGGCCTACATCCCCTCGTCGGACACCTACATAGAGAAGGACTCGTCGGTCAACGACGAGATCGACCGGCTCCGCCATGCGGCCACCTCTGCACTGCTCACCAGGCGGGACACCATCGTCGTGGCGTCCGTCTCGTGTATCTACGGTCTCGGCTCGCCGGAGGAGTACCGCAAGAAGCTCCTCACCGTCGGGTCTGGGGAGGAGCACGATCAGCGGGGGATCCTGACCAAGCTGGTCGACATGCAGTACGAGCGGAACGACATGAACCTGACCCGGGGCAAATTCCGGGTCCGGGGGGATACCATCGAGCTGCACCCGGCCTATGAGGAGCACGTCGTCCGGATCGAGTTGTTCGGTGACGAGATCGAGTCGATCACCACGGTTGACCCGCTGACCGGTGAGCGGCTGGCCTCGCTGGAGGAGCTGATCGTCTGGCCGGCCACCCACTACGTGGCCTCGGACGAACGGATGGCCAAGGCCATCACCTCGATCGAGGCCGAGCTGCAGGAGCGGCTCGCCATGCTCGAGGGGCAGCAGCGATTGCTCGAGGCCCAGCGGCTCCGGATGCGGACCCAGTACGACCTGGAGATGATGCAGGAGATGGGCTTCTGCAACGGGATCGAGAACTACAGCCGCCACATCGATGGCCGGTCCGAGGGGGAGCGGCCGTACACACTGCTGGACTTCTTCCCGGACGACTACCTGATGGTCCTGGATGAGAGCCACGTCACCGTCCCCCAGCTCCATGGCCAGTACGAGGGGGATCGGAGCCGCAAGGAGACCCTGATCGAGCATGGGTTCCGGCTGCCGTCTGCGGCCGACAACCGGCCGCTCCGGTTCGACGAGTGGCGGGAGATGGTCAACCAGGTCGTGTTCCTGTCCGCCACCCCCGGCCCCTACGAGCTCGAGCATTCCGCAACCATGGCCGAACAGATCGTCCGGCCGACCGGCCTAATCGACCCGGAGATCGTCGTCCGCCCGACCAAGGGCCAGATCGACGATCTGCTGACCGAGATCTCCGGGGTCGTCGACAACGAGGGTCGGGTGCTGGTCACCACCCTGACCAAGAAGATGGCCGAGGACCTGACCGACTACCTGCTCGAGCAGGGGGTCCGGGTTCGGTACCTCCACTCCGAGATCGACACCATCCAGCGGATCGAGACCTTACGCGGCCTGCGGACTGGCGAGTTCGACGTGCTGGTCGGCATCAACCTGCTTCGGGAGGGCCTGGACCTGCCGGAGGTCCAGCTGGTGTGCATCCTGGACGCAGACAAGGAAGGGTTTCTCCGGTCGGAGACGTCGCTGGTCCAGACGATCGGCCGTGCGGCCAGGAACGTCGAGGGCCGGGTCATCATGTACGCCGACCAGATGACCCCGTCGATGCAGAGCGCCATCTCCGAGACGAACCGACGCCGAGGTCTGCAGATGGCCTACAACGAGGCCAACGGCATCGAACCCCGGACGGTCCGCAAGGCCGTGACAGACATCCTGTCGCTGATCCGTCCGGACGAGACCGCCCCGGTGCCCGGCAAGGGAGAGCGGAAGCGTCGGCCGGAGGAAGCCAAGCGATTGAAGGAGCTGGCCGATCTGCCGGAGGACCAGCTCCGCCGGCTGATCGACTCGCTCGAGGGGGAGATGCAGGAGGCGTCGGCGGAGCTCCGGTTCGAGTACGCCGCCCGCCTCCGGGACGAGATCAAGGATCTCCGCCGAGAGCTGCGGGAGATCGTCTAGCTCGCTCCGGGAGCCCCCACGGTCCGCAGCGACCTGGCACTAGCAGGGAACCAGGCGGGACTGGGCTCCGCCCCGGACGGCGGTGACCAGTGAGTAGAATCGCGGCTGGAGCGGAGCCTCGATGTCCCATTGGCGTATCGACTCGGTGAGGTCGGTCGGGGTGACCCCGGTGGTCGCTCCTTGGAACCGGCCGCCCCGGTCATAGAACCGGTACGACGTGGCCCAATCGCCGCCATTCTCCTGGATCTCGACCCTTGCGATGCCATCGCCCAGCGCGGCGCGCGCACAGTCGGCCGGTGGCGCCGAGCCGGTGGGTTCATGCACCCCGTCGATCGTGACGGATTCGCCCGGCTCGAGGCAGAACGGCGCTGGGTCCGTATCCGCCGATGGGTTGCCGCCTGGCCCGCGGAAGAACCGCATCGTGAAGCAACCGGCATCGGTGGAGAACTGGTACCTGGCGTTCAGTCCAACAAGCTCCCGTCCGGTGATGCCCTCTGCATTGCGGATCATCACCACCATCCCGGGTAGCGCGGTGCCGTTTCGATCGAGGATCCGTCCGCTGATCGTCACGGGCTCGCCAGGCTCTGCTGGGGTGGCCGGCGCTACCGGTACAGGCGGGTCGGTCGCCGATGGTGTCTCGTCCTGGTCTCCACCGTCGGTCGACGGGTCTGGCGCAGGATCGGTGACCGGCGGATCTGGGGCGCTTGATCCGCTCGGCGCCGGCTCGGAGCCCGAGTCATCATCCCCGGGATTCGTTGGTGTCGGGTCGGGCTCTTCGCCGGGACGGTCATCACTCGGCGGAGTCGAGGTGTCGGGTTGCGTCTGCGGTTGGTCAGGGCTCTGCTGATCGATCAGCGGATCGGTCTGTTCTGCGGCTTGCCCGTCATCAGGACGGTCGGTCGGCCCCTCCGCTCCTGCGTCGGCCGACGATGCGTCCACTCCGGTCGTTGATCGGCGATCGGCCGAGAGGTCGGTTCCGCTGGCAACGGTCGTCGTGACCCGGCCTTCACCGCCGGGCGACGTCGATCCACCATCTGGGGTGGTCGTGGTGGCAATCGCCGGTTCTGAACCCTGCCCGAGGTCTGCGGTTGTCGCTGTCGCTCCGACCCCGAACGTCGAAGCCGACGTCTCGACGGCCGAGGATGGGCCGGCGGTCTCGGTCTCGGTGGCACCAGGCCCGGCCGGTGGACCGCCCGGGTCGGTAGATCGTCCGAGATTCCACCACAGGGTGGCGAACACGACCACGGCAGACGCAGTCATTGCCAGCAGGATCAGGCGTTGCTGTCGTTCTCGGATGCGCCGATGCCGAACCCGACCTATGACCGGACGTTCATCGTCTGCGGGGCCAGGGCCGCCTACGATCATCGCTTCGCACCTCGTGGCTGGCTCCGGCGTACTCGCACTCCCACCCTTTCGTCGTTGCGTAGGAATTCTACGGTAGCCGGGCGGTAGGACGTGGTGGTGGGAACAGGTGCCTATCCGGGGCCAGCGATGCAGCTCGCTGTCCTCCCCGCCTAGTTGATCCGTTCGAATGCCACCAGTGAGGCCCCGACCTCGGCCGCCGTCGGTGCGGGGCGATACCAGGCCGCCAGCGCGGCGGTGTCGGTTGCCGGGTCGTTCGACACCAGCAGCAG
The DNA here is from genome assembly GCA_039029715.1 of Actinomycetota bacterium. GTDB lineage: Bacteria > Actinomycetota > Acidimicrobiia > Acidimicrobiales > SZUA-35 > JAHELU01. Next base: position 7,733 of record JBCCFN010000079.1, read on the forward strand.
CCGCTCGACGCCCAGGTCGGCCAATCGTGCGCCGACCAGGTCGACCTCGTCCGGATGGACCCGGAGCATCCTCAGCTGGTCGAGGTCGTCCCACATCCATCGGCCGAGGCCGTTCATCGTGGTCAGCACCACCGGTCTGGGGTCGCCGTCCCCGGCGTCGACCGACGCGGAGAGGACGTCGGCGCCGAGCTCCCCGGTCCGGTCCCGGATCGAGTGGACCCCGAGCAGCCCCATCGTGTTGAGCAGCGCCATGGTCGCCACCAGGAGGGCCGCGGTTCGGCGTCGCTCGGCGGCGCCCAGGGTCCGGCCGGCTCGGACCAGCCCGACCGATGCCGCGGCGATCGCCAGCGGGAGGCCGACAGCGAAGTACCGGCCGCCCCATTCGCCTCCACCGCCGCCGCGATACTGGGTCGCAAGGACCGCACCACAGAACAGACCGAACGGCACGACGACGGCGGCCAGGGGCCCGGACCGGACCCGGCGATCGAGGAGACCGAGCCCGACGAACAGCACCGGGAACGCAACGACCAGACCCGGGATCAGGGCCACCGGGCTGCCCAGGAACCGAGCGAGCAGGCCGACGACGGCGACTGCGACCAGGGGGGTCGGGTCGATCCCATCGCCTCCACCGGCTCGCCGGAACATCACGGTGCCGCACACCAGCGTCGCCGCAGAGACCTGGCCCACGAGGTCCTTTGGTTGGACCTCGTAACCGGGCCGCAGCCAGGTGTTGGCGAAGCCCTCGATCCGACCGTCGATCAGGCCGAACGCCTCGTCGAAGCTCGGCGGCTCGACCGGGCCGCCGGTCGGGTGATCGGTGAGGCGATCGACGACCGTGGCGGCCACGGTGGTCGCCCCGACCGCCAGCGCAGTCCTGGCCGAGACGGCCGGCTCGACGAAGACGGCTCGGCGGCTCGGCCCTGGGAGCCGTGGGAGGAGGGCCAGGCCGAGCCAGCCGGCGGCCAGTGCAAGTCCGGCCAGCGGGGCTTCGGTCCGGAGGAGGCAGGCCCCGGCGAGGGCGAGGAGCCCGCCGACCCGCCATGCCAACGAACGGGACCGGGTCCGACCCGGCCCCTCGCCGACGAGCAGGGCGTGGACCGCAACCCCGAACAGGGCGGCGGCCGGCGCGTGGGCCCACCCGACCACGGCGTGGAGCAGCAGCGGGCTCCCGAGCCCGGCCAGCCACAGGGCCGGGAGCTCGGCCGCCGGCTCTATCCGGGCCGCCAGTTTCGACGTGGCGATCGCTGCGGCCACCGTGCTCAGCGCCGACAGGGCCAGGATCGCCCCATAGCCGCCGACGGCGAACAGGCCGGCGGCCAGCCAGAGATAGGTCACGTGTTTTGCAAGCGACACGTACCGGCAGCCGACACCGTCCGCCGGGCAGTCGGGTCCAGCGGCCTGGTCGACCGTCGGGTCCTCCCAGGACGAGAGATGGAGCGGATAGGCGGTGCCGGCCGGATCGGCGGCCGGGAACGGATGGGCCGCGGACCAACCGTCGCCCCCGATGAGCAGCTCGACCTGGGCCAGCAGTGCCCCCTCGTCCGCCGACCAGACCGCGCCGCCACCGACCAGCGCAGTCAGGCCGAACACCAGGGCGGCCACGAGGATCTGGTGGCGCCGAGTCCTGGCCGATACAACCAGCCGGTCCGGCGACCCGTCGGCGCGGCTCGGCGACGGGTCATCCGCCCCGGGTCGGCCCGGATCGTCGGTGGTGGTGGTCGTCACGGGCGCTCCGGAGCGGTCGTGGATCGAGATCGAGGCCTGGTTCGAGCGGTCGAATCCGCGGATCCGGCCGTCGAAGGGCCCGTACCAGTGGTCGGAACGGTCGGCGCCGGCTTGAGTCGGACGGGTCGTCCGGCCCGGGTCGATCGGTGCTCGCGAAACCCGCCGATAGAACACCTGTTCGGTTCCGGCGAGCGGTAGGATCGGAAGCTGTGACAGGCAAGATCGTCGTCCGAGGGGCCAGGGAGCACAACCTGCGTGGGGTCGACCTGGAGCTGCCCCGGGACAAGCTGATCGTCTTCACCGGCCTGTCCGGCTCCGGCAAGTCGTCGCTGGCGTTCGACACCATCTATGCCGAGGGTCAGCGTCGTTACGTGGAGTCGCTGTCGGCCTATGCCCGGCAGTTCCTCGGTCAGATGGACAAGCCGGACGTCGACTTCATCGAGGGCCTGTCGCCGGCCATCTCGATCGACCAGAAGTCGGCGAGCCGCAACCCCCGGTCGACGGTCGGCACCGTGACCGAGGTCTACGACTACCTGCGCCTCCTGTTCGCCAGGGTCGGCATCCCCCATGATCCGGAGACCGGGGAGCCGCTGGTTCGCCAGACCCCCCAGCAGATCGTCGATCGGGTCCTGACCCTGGCCGACGGTACCCGGTTCCAGGTCTTGGCGCCGGTGGTCCGGGGCCGGAAGGGCACCTATGAGACCCTCCTGACCGACCTGGCCAAGGAGGGCTTCGTCCGGGCCGTGGTCGACGGCGAGCAGATCGAGCTCGGCGGAGACCTGCCGGAGCTCGCCCGCTACGAGACCCACGACATCCGGGTCGTCGTCGACCGTCTGGTCCGCCGGGACGGGATCGAGCGTCGGCTGACCGACTCGATCGAGACCGCACTCGGCCTTGCCGAAGGGGTCGCCGAGATCGAGATCGTGCCGCCGAAGGGGTCCGATGAGGACCCGGAGATCCTGGTGTTCAGCCAGCACCTGTCCCGCCCGAGCGACGGAAAGAGCTTCGAAGAGCTGGCCCCTCGCAACTTCTCGTTCAACTCCCCGTACGGGGCATGTGAGGCCTGCGACGGCCTCGGTACCACCTTCGAGGTCGACCCCCAGCTCGTCGTCCCGAACCCCGGCCTGTCGGTCGAGCAGGGGGCGATCCACCCCTGGGCGTCCCGAAAGAGCCAGTACTTCGAGCGGCTGGTGCTCGGGGTATGTGAGCAGTTCGACATTCCGGTCGACGTGCCGTGGGAGGACCTGGCAACCAAGCAGCAGCGGCTCCTGCTCAACGGCAGCAGCGGCAAAGGCAAGGCCCAGAAGATCAATGTGACGGTCCGGTACAAGAACCGGTTTGGTCGGGTGCGGACCTACAACGCCAACTTCGAGGGCGTGATGCCCTACCTCCGCCGTCGCCACTCCGAGGCCGACTCCGACAGTGCCAGGGAGCAGATCGAAGGCTACATGCGGGAGGTCAACTGCCCGGTCTGTGACGGGGCCCGCCTGAACTCGCTCTCGCTGGCCTGCCGGATCGACGGCCGGAACATCCACGACATCTGCTCGATGTCGATCGGTGAGGCATCCAAGGCGCTGGAGGGCCTGGTCCTGACCGATCGGGAGCACCTGATCGCCGACCGGGTGGTAAAGGAGATCAATGCCAGGCTCAGCTTCCTGCTCGACGTCGGGCTCGACTACCTGTCGATGAGCCGGGCCGCCTCCACCCTGTCCGGCGGTGAGGCCCAGCGGATCCGGTTGGCCAGCCAGATCGGTTCCGGCCTGGTCGGCGTCCTGTACGTGCTCGACGAGCCGTCGATCGGCCTTCACCAGCGGGACAACGCCAAGCTGATCCGGACGCTCTGTCGGCTCCGGGACATCGGCAACACCGTGCTGGTCGTCGAGCATGACGAGGACACGATTCGGGTCGCGGACCACGTGGTCGACATCGGGCCCGGCGCCGGCGAGCACGGGGGAGACGTCGTCTACTCTGGCAACGTCAAGGGTCTGCTGAAGCGCCGCGGATCCTCGACGGGCCAATACCTGTCCGGGAAGAAGTCGGTTCCGATTCCCGAGATGCGGCGGCAGCCGGGCGAGGCCCGCCTGTCGATCACCGGTGCTCGGGAGAACAACCTGAAGAACATCGATGTGGAGATACCGCTCGGGTGCTTCGTCGCCGTTACCGGCGTGTCGGGGTCCGGCAAGTCCACACTGGTCAACGGGATCCTCCTCCGGGCGCTCATGCAGCGGGTCTACGGCTCGAAGATGCCGCCCGGACTGCATCGCTCGATCGACGGGCTCGAACACCTCGACAAGGTGATCGACATCGACCAGTCACCGATCGGTCGCACACCCCGGTCGAATCCGGCCACGTACACCGGCGTGTTCGACGCCATCCGCAAGCTGTTCGCCCTCACCAACGAGGCCAAGGTCCGTGGCTATCAGCCGGGGCGGTTCAGCTTCAATGTCTCCGGCGGCCGGTGCGAGACCTGTGCCGGTGACGGCACGCTGAAGATCGAGATGCACTTCCTCCCGGATGTCTATGTCCCGTGCGAGGTGTGCAAGGGGGCCCGGTACAACCGCGACACCCTGGAGATCCTGTTCAAGGGCAAGTCGATCGCAGACGTGTTGAACATGCCGATCGAGGAGGCGCTGGAGTTCTTCTCAAACCAGCCGCCGATCGCCCGCCACCTCCAGACCCTGGTCGACGTCGGCCTCGGCTATGTCCGGCTCGGTCAGCCGGCCCCCACCCTGTCTGGCGGTGAGGCCCAGCGGGTCAAGATGGCATCCGAGCTGGCCAAGCGGTCGACTGGTCACACCATCTACCTGCTCGACGAGCCGACCACCGGCCTCCACTTCGAAGACATCCGCCGGTTGCTGACCGTGCTCGGTCGCCTGGTCGATCAGGGCAACACGGTGCTGGTCATCGAGCACAACCTCGACGTGATCAAGACCGCAGACTGGATCATCGATCTCGGCCCGGACGGTGGCGACGGGGGCGGCACGGTTGTCGCCACCGGGGCACCGGAGGACCTTGCGGCCAAGACCAGCAGCCACACCGGTCGGTTCCTGGCCAAGGTGCTCGGGCTGGCCGATCAGGTCCCGGCGGCCACGGACGCCTAGCAGTACCTAGCCGCCGGCCGGAACCACCGCGTCGGTGGGCTCGAGCACCACGATGTGGGAGTTCGAGAACTGGGGGAGCGGGCCGAGCAGCGTCCGCTCGGCCCTGGCGATGACCGGGAGCCGCTCCCGGACCCGAACCGGTGCCAGCGGGACGTAGTCGACCGCCCGATCCACGATCCGGAACCCGGCCAGCTGGCAGAAGTTCTCGAACGTGGCCCGATCCCAGATGTAGTAATGGCCCTCGTTGGCCTTCGGTCGCCGAGCCAGCGCCCGGGCCAGGAGTAGCGGCTGGAGCGAGTTCGGCACCGCGATGACCAGCCGTCCACCCGGCCCCAGCCGGCGCTGCCAGCTCTGCAGGGCCCCGACCGGGTCGGGAACGTGTTCCAGGGCATGGGACGACACGATCAGCGGGAAGCCGTCGAGCGGCAGCTCGACCTCGTCCAGGCGCTGGATGTTGCCCTCGACGAAGGTCGCGGTCGGGCAGCGGTCGGCGGCCCGTCGCAGGCACTCGGCGTCACCGTCCACCCCGACGAGGCGGAGGTCGGGCCGGCGGGCCGCGATCTGGGACAGGATCTGCCCCGGGCCACAGCCGATGTCGATCACCGCCTCGTCCGGTCCGGCCAGGTCGGCGACCAGATCGGCCAGGATGGCGTGGTAGCGAAGGACCGGCTCGTCGTAGTCGAGGTGTTTGATCACCACCCCCTATCGGCGGTCGGTGGCGGTTCATGATCGGCTGCGGCCGACCGATGGAGCGGGCATGTACCCCCGTCGCGCCCAGACCCACCCCTGACGATGCGGGCGCTCGCCAGACCGGTTCACAGCCTGGGTGCGGCCGGCCTCATCCTTGGCGCCGGCCTGCTCCACGCGTCCTATCTGGCTCCCGAGCGCTACGCCTTCCTGGCTTGGAGCGGCAGCGTGTGGTGGGGCGTGTTCGCCCTGGCCCAGCTGACCATCGCCTACGCCCTCGGGTTGCCGGACCTGGCCGAGAGCCGGGCCGGCGCCGCCCTCCGGGGGTTCGGGGCAACGGTCGCCGCGTTCCTGGTCATCTCGGCGTTCCAGGCCGTCCTCGCCACCCCGCTCCTGCCCCGATCGTCGTCGATGATCCTGGGGCTGGTCCTGCCGCTGTGGTCGGTGCTGGCCTGGAACCTCAGCGTCGACGCAGACGCTCGAGCGGTCATTCGAGACCGGGTCTACCTGGTCGTCGACCGATTCGAAGATGCCCGCAGCGTCGAACTCGATGTGGCAGACCACCCAGAGGCCCCGGCGGCGGTGGTCGGGACCATGACCCTCGATCAGCTTCGGACCGCCGGCACCGGACCCCATCTGGTCGACGCCGTGGCCGAGGCCGGGGCCACGATCCTGGTGCTGGACACCGCAGCCCAGGCGGCACCGGTGATCGTCGAACAGGCTGCTGAGCTCCACCGCCGAGGGGTCCGGATCCGGACCCTGTCGCTGTTCTACGAGGAGTGGATCGGCAAGCTGCCACACCCGGAGCTGGCCAGGGTCTCCCTGCTGTTCGACATCGGTGAGATCCACCGGGTCCGCTACGTCCGGGTGAAGCGGGCCGTCGACCTGACCTTCGCCACCGTCGGACTGGTGGCGTTGGTGCCGGTGCTACTGATCGTGTCGGTGCTGAACCCGGTGTTCAACCCCGGGCCGCTGTTCTACCACCAGCCTCGGGTCGGGCGGGACGGCCGAGTGTTCGAGATCTACAAGCTGCGGACCATGCGGCCGGACGACGATGCACCGGTCGGTCGGACGACCTGGACCGGGACCGACGACCCCCGAATCACCCCGCTCGGCGGCCTGCTCCGGCGGAGCCACCTCGACGAGCTGCCCCAGGTCCTCAACATCGCCCGCGGCGACCTGTCGCTCATCGGCCCCCGGCCAGAGCAGCCGGGCTACGTGAGCGAGCTGGCGGAGAAGATCGCGTTCTACGACGTCCGCCACATCGTCAGACCCGGACTGACCGGCTGGGCCCAGGTCAAACAGGGCTACGCCGCAGACCACGCAGATGCCTTCGAGAAGCTCCAGTACGACTTCTACTACCTCCGCCGTCAGGGGTTCGGGCTCGATGCCAAGATCCTCCGCCGGACCGTCCGCCGGGTCATCGGGGGTGGCGGACGGTGACCCAGACGGCGAGTGCCAACCGCTCACGGCGCCCGCTCCGGGTGGCCCAGATCGTGACGACCCTGGCCCGGGGCGGCGCCCAGGCCACCGTGATGGCCTCGGCCGAGATGTCGGCTGACGGCGTGGCGGTGACCGTGCTGGCCGGACCGGACCGGACGGACGAGGGCAGCTTTTGGGACGACGAGCGGGCCGGAGACGCCGGGTCGATCCCGGAGGTGGTCGAGGTCCCGGACCTGGTCCGGCGGCCGGCGCCGGTCAAGGACGTCCTGGCGCTCGTGTGGCTCGTGCGGTGGTTGCGCCGGCACCGTCCGGATGTGGTCCACACCCATTCGAGCAAGGCCGGGGTGCTCGGACGGCTGGCGGCGCGTGCGGTAGGCATCCCCTGCGCCCACACCGTCCACGGTTGGGGGCCGCTGTATGCCACATCGCCGGTGGCCAGACGGGTCGCGGTGACGATCGAGCGGGTGCTCGCCCGGTGCAGCGCCGCCCTGATCGTCGTCGGGCGGGCAGACCTCCGGTACGGGCTCGACCACGGCATCGGTTCGACGCAGCGGTATCGGCTGATCCGGAGCGGGATCGACACGGCCCTGGCCACCGCAGCTGCGGCCCGGCGCGACGAGATCCGGTCGGAGCTGGGACTGGGTGACCGCTTCGTTGTCGGCATGGTCGCTCGAATGGCCTACCCCAAGGACCATGCGAGCCTCGTGGCCGCCGTTGCCGACGCCGACCTCGGCGATGCGGTGCTGGTCCTGATCGGCGACGGGCCTGAGCGGGCCGAGGTCGAGCGGTTGGCGGTCGCCGCCGGGCTCGGCGAGCGGATTCGGATCCTCGGGCTCCGACCAGACGCCGCCACGGTCGTCGCAGCGTTCGACGTCGCCGTGCTCGCGTCTCGATGGGAGGGAATGCCCCGCTCGGTCGTCGAGGCCGCAGCGGCCGGCGTCCCGGTGATCGCCACCGATGTCGGTTCGGTGGCCGACCTGATCGAGGACGGGGTGTCCGGCCGGCTGGTCCCTCCGGGCGACGTCGCCGCCCTGGCCCAGGCTTTGGTCGATGTCCATGCCAGCCCCGCTGCCCGCCGGATCATGGCCGACGCGGCCAGGGAACGGTCGGTCGAGTTCTCGGTCGACCGGATGCGGCGCGAGCTGCGGGACCTCTGGCGAGAGCTGGCCGGTCGCCCGAGTACAGCCCCGGACGTCACCGGCGACCGCAGCGCCCGAGACCGCCATGCCGCCCGAGACCGCAATGATGCCCAGGACCGCCATGGCACCGCAGACCTGATCGCCGAACCGAGGCCTCCGGGGACGGCGGCATGAGTGCGACTTCCCAGGCCACTACCGCCGGTGATCGGGGACCGATGGCGGCCAGGATCGCCTGGTCGGTGGTCTCCCAAGGGCTGTCGAGCGTCACCAACTTCGGGCTCACCGCTGTGCTCGCCGTCTCGGTGACCACCGAGACCCTCGGTCGGGTGGCGGCGGTCTACTCCATCTACCTGCTGGCCCTCACCCTGTCCCGGGCGCTGACCACCGATGCGCTGGTTGCGGCAACCGACGGCCTCCACCGGATCGACCTGTCCTGGCACTGGGCCCGTCGCCGGATCGTCGCCCTCGCAGCCGCCGCAAGCGCGGTGGCCGTCGCCGTCGGCCTGGTCGTCGAGGTCCCGGCAGGGGTACTGGCCGCAGTTGCCGCCGCCACCCCGGCGCTGCTGTTACAGGACGGGATGCGCAATCTGGCCTGGGCCAACGGCAGGCCGGCGGCCGCCACGGCACTCGACGGCATCTGGCTGGCGGTGTCCCTGCTCGGCCTGGCCGTCGCGATGTCCGGTTCGACCGGGCTGACGGCAACGCCGATCGTGTTGGTCTGGGCCGCCGGTGGCGTGGCGTCGTGGTTGGTCGGCCGGCCACTGATCGAGCGGCCGCTGCGGGCCGAGCTGCCGACCGAGTTCCGGCCCGAGCTGGCCCGGTTCCGCCCGCTGGCCTACAGCCAGGCGGTGATGGCGCTTGCCGTCAACCTCGGCCCGGTCGTGGTCGCGCTGGCGCTCGGTCCGACGATGGCCGGCATCGTCAAGGCTGCGCTGTTGCCGATCACCCCGGTCCTGTCATTGTTCGCCGGTCTGCGGGTCGTGACCCTCCCGGCGCTCCGCCGAGCGGTCGACCAGGGCACCGCAGCCGGGGCGACATCGATGCTGGTTGCCGGATCCTCGCTGGTGGCGGCGATCGGTGGGTTCGTCTCGATCCAGGTTGTCCGGTCGCTCCCGGTCGACCAGGTCGGCCAGTCGATCGCCCAGGTCGCCCCCCACCTGGCCTGGATCGGACTGCTCGGCATCATGTACGTGGCGTCCCAGCAGCTGGCGGACGCCACCGCCATCGCCGGGCGGCACGCTGTGCTCGGTCGACGGGTGTTCGGCGTGATCACCGAGTGGGGGTGTCTGATGGTCGGAGCGTCCCTCGGTGGGATCGAGGGGTTGGTCATCGGCTGGGTCATCGGCCTTGGGCTGGCGACGATGGCCTGGCTCCAGCCGGCCCTGCAGCCCTGAGCAGGCGAGGGCATCGGACGGGCCGGTCGAGCCGCTGGGACGTCACCGGTCGGCTCTAACCTGGGGAGGTGGTCACCCGCCCACCCACCGGTTCCATCCCAGACACGCCTGGCTCCTACCAGTTCAAGGACGCCGACGGTCGGGTGATCTATGTCGGCAAGGCCCGCTCGCTCCGGTCTCGGCTGAGCAACTACTTCCAGAATCCGGCCAACATGCACCCCCGGACGGCCCAGATGGTGGCCACGGCGGACAGCGTCGAGTGGATCCGGGTCCGCAACGACGTCGAGGCCCTGATGCTGGAGTACAACCTCATCAAGGAGCACCGGCCCCGGTTCAACGTCCGCCTGGTCGACGACAAGAGCTACCCCTACCTCGCGGTGACCGTCGAGGACGAGTGGGCCCGGGCTCGGGTGATGCGGGGCAAGCGGCGGAAAGGCACCCGGTACTTCGGGCCATACGCCCACGCCTACGCCATCCGGGACACCCTGGACCAACTGCTGCGGACGTTCCCGGTTCGGACCTGCAGTGACAACAAGCTGGAGCGGCACCGCAAGCTGGGCAAGCCCTGCCTGCTCTACCACATCGAGAAGTGCTCCGGTCCCTGCGTCGGCGAGGTCACGCCGGAGGACTACCAGGTCATGGTCGATGAGCTGTGTCAGTTCCTCGAGGGGGACACCGACAGCGTGCTCGAGAAGCTCGAGGGTGAGATGCGGGGCGCCGCGGACGACCTGGAGTTCGAGAAGGCGGCCCGGGTCCGGGACCGGCTGGCCACGGTCCGCAAGGCCATCGAGAAGCAACAGATGGTTGCCGATCGAAGCGAGGATCTCGACGTCATCGGGGTGGCCCAGGACGATCTGGAGGCGGCCGTCTTCGTGTTCTTCGTCCGCAAGGGGCGGGTGACCGGGCGCCGGTTCTTCATCGTCGACAAGGTCGAGGCCCTGACCGACGCCGAGCTTGTCGACAAGATCCTGGAGGGTCTCTACGACGAGCCGCCGGTCCAGGGCATGCCAAAGACGGTCCTGGTCCCGTTCGACAGCTCCGATGCTTCGCTCTACCAGGAGTGGCTCACGCTGCTTCGGGGCTCGAAGGTCGAGATCCGGGTGCCGCAACGAGGCGACAAGCGGGAGCTGCTGGCCACGGTCACCACCAACGCCGAGGAGGAGTTCACCCGCCACCGGCTCAAGCGGGCCACGGACCACAACAGCCGGGCCCGGGCCCTGAACGAGTTGCAGCAGTGGCTTGCGCTGCCCCATTCGCCGCTCCGGATCGAGTGCTACGACATGAGCCATCTGCAGGGCTCGGACTACGTCGGCTCGATGGTGGTCGTCGAGGACGGACTGGCCCGCAAGAGCGAGTACCGGCGGTTCAAGATCCGCA
>JBCCFN010000080.1:0-18569 GCA_039029715.1 Actinomycetota bacterium
GGTCCGAGCGCACCGCATCGCTCGAGGACCGGGTGCCGTCCGATCCCACCGGCATGCGGTACCGGCCAGAGGAACGGGTCGGGTTGCTGACCGACCCGGGGTCGCTCAGCTCGTCGTTCTCCCTGGTCGAACTGGTGGCCGGCGTCAACGAGGGGGAGCAGTCGGTCCGCCTGGTCGGACTGGACGGGGCCAGCCGATCGCTTGCCGATCCGGTCTACTTCCAGGCCACCCGATGGCCATCGTGGCCGGGTGCACCGTTGCGGCCGTTCATCACCGTCGGAACGACCATGGTCTTCAGCAGCCGGGGCGAGGTACTCGGCGTCGACCTCGAGACCGGGGCGACGACCGCCTTCGGCGAGGGGGTTGCCGTGATCGACGGCGTAGATGGCGATGACTTCTGGATCATCAGCCCGGGCGAGCGTTGGGTGACCCACCAGCGGTTGGACCCGGATGCCGAGCCGGCTCGCTATCCCTTCGGGGCCGGGCGTCCGCTCGTCGCCACCCGGGACGGCCTGCTCGTGTTCCCCCGGCAGGAACTGGACCGGGGTGCTCTTGCGCTCTGGGACCGGCGGGGTGCCTTCGTCCCGATCCCAATGCCAGACGATGCCGAGCTGCTTGGGGCCACTGCGGAGATGATCGTCGTCGGGGACGGTGAGCGCCTGTGGCGGATCGGCCGGGATGGGCAGTGGAGCTGGGAGACCGAGCTGGCGAGCCCCCTCGACATGAATAGAGCCGCCCTGTCGCCGGATGGGTCGTGGGTGGCGCTTGCTCAGTCCCGGCCGCTGACCTCGCTCGGGACGGTGGTCATTGTCGACACCGCCAGCGGAGAGACCGTCGCAACCCTGGAAGGGGTGGTCGATCGCGAGTTCAGCTGGACCTCACCGACCACCCTGGTCACCGTCGATCACGACGGCGAGTACCAGCTGATCGAGTACGACGTGGTCACCGGCCGGCGGACCGGCGTCGCCAGGCTCGGCTATCCCTGGGTGTTCGTCGTCGCCACCGGCCGGTAGCCGGCCGGACGATCGGGTTCGGCCGTCCGGTCCGGGCGGCCGCAGCCACCCGGACCCGGTCGGCAGATGGTCAGCCCAGGACCTTGCCGGCGACCTCGCCGAGGAGCGCGACCCGGCCTGGGATGTGGCCCCCCGGCATGTGGCTGATGACCAGACCGTCGATGCCGTCGACCACCAGGTTGGACAGGCCCTCCCCGACGGTGTCCGGGTCCCCGTGGACCAGCATGCCCTTGGCCATGTCGATGGCCTGCGGTGGCCAACCCTTGCGCTCCGCAAGGGCGGCGAGATCGGCCTCCGCCTCCTCCATCGTCGGTGCCACGTTCGCCGCCGCCAGCAGGGTCACCTTGATCTCGGACCGGTCCCGGCCGAGGTTGGCGCAGTGCTGGTCGAGCGCCTCCAACTTGCGGGGGATCTCGCTCGGATCCCGGAGGCCGACCAGGTTCGACTCGTCTGCGTACTGGGCCACCATCCGGAGCGTCTTCTTCTCCCCGTTGCCGCCGATCATGATCGGGACCCGGGAGATCGGAGCCGGCGAGTTGACCGCATCGACCGCGGTGTAGTGCTTCCCGTCGAGGCTGGCCTGCTCGCCCCTGAGCATCGGGATGATGATCTGGAGCGCCTCCTCCAGCTTCTCGAACCGGTCGGTGAAGGTGCCGAACTCGTAGCCGAAGGCGGTGTGCTCCTCCTCGTACCAGCCGGCGCCGATGGCGAGGGTGGCCCGTCCGGCCGAGGCGTGGTCCAGGGCGGTGACCGTCTTGGCCAGCATCGCCGGGTTGCGATAGGTGTTCCCGGTCACCATGGCAGACAGCCGGACCGAGTCGGTGTGCTGGGCCAGGGCCGAGAGCATCGTGTAGCACTCGAACATCGCCTCGTCCGGGGCGCCGATGCCTGGGAGCTGATAGAAGTGGTCCATCACCGTGACCCGGTCGAATCCGGACGCCTCGGCCTCCTTGGCCTGGGCGACGACGCTGTCGAAGGTCTGGGCCGGCTCGATGCCGGGGTAGGTGAAGTTGGGGATCTGGTACCCGAGTCTTGTCACGTTGTCGGTGCTTTCTGTTGAGGCGTTCTCTGAAAGGTAGTGGTGGGTCGGTCGCTCTGCTGTCCCGCACGTCTGACAGTTCGAGCAGTAAGTGTCAGACGATCTGAGCCTGACAAAACTGGGCGATTGTGTCAAGATCGATCGCCATGGTGACGGAGGCCGATGCCGATGCCGCAGTCGAGGTCGGACCCGATGCCCGGCAGGCCAAGATCGACCACATCCTCTCGGTAGCCATGAACGAGTTCGCCGAGCGAGGCTACGCCGGCACGTCGATGGCGGCGATCGCCGCGGCCGCCGGGGTGTCCCGGCCCGCCCTCTACCAGTTCTTCTCGAACCGGGAGGACGTGTTCCGATCCGCCCTGGCCGCGGTCATGGCCGACGCCAATCGGGCGGCCCTGGACGAGCTGGAACGGGATGCCCCGCTGGCGGTTCGGCTGGACGGGTTCCTCCAGCGTCGATTCGGGGACGTGATCGAGCGGGTGGTGGCCATGCCGCACGGGGCCGAGGTCGCAGACGCGGCCCGGCTGTCCGTGGCCCCGGACGTCGCGGCCGAGGCCGATCGGGTGGTCCGAGCCGGGTTGGAGGCCCACCTTCGGCGGACCCATCCCCGGGCCGCGGTCCGGAAGGCGGCGGACCTGCTGCTGCTTGGGGTGCTTGGGCTGAAGGCCGACCATCCGACGATCCCGGCCTACCGGAAGCGCCTGACCACGGTGGCCGAGGCAACCGCCGCACTCCTCGGCGAGTCGCCGGAACCCTAGTCGGGACGCCCCGAAGCCCGGTCCACGTCGTCCGCCACCAGATCCATCAGCAGCCCGTCCGCCCACCGGCCGTCCGGTTGGCGCTCGTAGGCCCGGAGGATGCCGACCGGTTCGAACCCGATGGCCCGGTAGCAGGCGATGGCGGCCAGGTTGTCCGCCGCCGGATCGATGGTCAGCCGGTGGTGGCGGCGGTCGTGCAGCAGGTGATCGACGATCAGGGTCAGCGTCTCGGTGGCCAGGCCCCGGCGGTGGACGGCCGGGTCGAGGTAGATGTCGATCGAGGCATGGCGGTACTGCGGGTCGTCCTCCTCGACGTACTGGACCAGGCCGATGATCCGGTCGTCTGCGGCCAGCTCGATCGTGAACCGAACCACATCCTCGTCCGCCAGATCCTCCTTGAACTCGGCCACCAGGTCCTCGCCGCCCCAGCGTCGGTGGACCTCCGGCGTGGCCCGGATGGTGACCAGGGCGTCCCGATCCCCGGCGACGGTTGGCCGCAACCGGACCCGATCGCCGGACAGGCCGATGCTCACACCGACTCCGAGCTGGTCATGGCCGCAACCGTAGCCGTCCGGCGAGGCGACGGCGGCCGGTCCCGGGTCAAGAACCCCGCCCATCCTGTCGATACCTGCGACGTGACGACGGGACCCACCGGCGGGGCGGTCGAGTCGGGCCAGACCCGGTGGGAGCGGTCGCCGATCGCCGCGGCCGCCATCCGGGTCCTGGTCGTCGTGATCCCCTTCGTCGTGGCCTGGGTCGGGGTCAGCCTGCTGTCCGCTGTGTTCCTCCGGGCCGACGGGCCGCTGGGGATCGTCCTCTGGCTGCTACAGGCCGTGGTGGTCGGCGCAGCGATCGCCACGGTGGTCGAGCGGGTGACCCGCAAGGCCCTGCCGATGGCCACGCTGCTGAACCTGACCCTGGTCTTCCCCGATCAGGCCCCGTCGCGGTTCAGCCTGGCGCTTCGGACCGGCACGGTCCGGCGGCTCCAGGAGCGGCTGGACGAGGTCAAGGCCGACGGGCTCGGTCGAGCAGACGGTGAGGCGCCGGCCCGAGCGGCCGAGCTGATCGCTCTGCTGTCGAGCCACGACCGTCTGACCCGAGGCCACACCGAGCGGGTCCGGGCCTACGCCGACCTGATCGCCGAGGAGATGGGCCTGTCCGATCAGGATCGGGACCGGTTGGCCTGGGGAGCGCTCCTCCACGACGTCGGCAAGCTGTTCGTCGACCCGGACATCCTCAACAAGGACGGGCGGCCGGACGAGGACGAGTGGGCGGTGCTCCGCCGCCATCCGGCCACCGGCGAGGCCCTGCTGGAGCCGCTTGCCGAGTGGCTTGGCCCCTGGACGCTCGCCGCTTCCCAACATCACGAGCGGTGGGACGGCAACGGCTACCCGGCCGGTTTGGCCGGGCGGGACATCTCGCTGGCGGGGCGGATCGTGGCTGTGGCCGACGCCTACGACGTCATCACCTCCCGCCGGTCGTACAAGAAGCCGATGTCCGCCGCTGCGGCCAGGGAGGAGCTGGCCCGCTGCGCCGGCAGCCAGTTCGATCCCGAGGTGGTGCGGGCGTTCCTCAACGTCTCGCTCGGTCGCCGATGGTCCGCCGGGCCGCTGGCCCCGATCCTGGAGCTGCCGGGGTTGGCAAACGTGGGGGTCAATATCGGCGCCACGATGCCTGCGGCATCCACGGTGGTGGTCGGCAGTGCGGCGGTCGTCGGTTCACTGACCGTCCCGGGCGCCATCGGCACGCCACCGGTCGATCAGCTGGCCTTCGCTGCGACCGGGACCGGCGAGGTGCTGGAGGGATGGACGCCCCAGGAGGGAGCCGGCCGACCGCCGGCGACCGGCGAGGAGGTCGGTGAGCCGTCGACCACGGCACCCCCGCTCGAGGCGGTGGCGACCACCACGTCGACCCTCGCACCGGACACCTCCTCTTCGACCACCGAGCCAGACACCTCGACGACGACGATCGGGCTGCCGAACCTCGACCAGGGCACGCTCGGCACCGACCTCCCAGCGACCACGGCGCCGACCACGACGGCGGCCCCCGCGGTCACGACCACCGCCGACCCGGCGCCAACCACCAGCAAGGTCCCGACCACCAAGCCCTCGACCACCGCCTCGACCCAGGGCACCACGACCACGGTGGCCTCGACCACGACCGATCCGCCGGCCATCGGGCCCGAGGCCAACGACGACGCCGTGACGGTCGAGGAGGAGCAGGAGGCCAAGATCAAGGTCCTGTCAAACGACGATGCGGGCGACGCCCCACTCGACCCGAGCACCCTGGAGATCATCGACGAGCCGGACCATGCGTCCTCGTTCCGGGTCCGCAACGGACAGATCCGCTACACGTCCGATGAGGACTTCGAGGGCGTCGACGAACTGCGCTACCGGATCTGTGACGTCGACGGCCTCTGCGACACCGCCTGGGTGACGATCACGGTCGTGGACGACTGACAACGTCGAGGCGGATTCGACCGAATTGGGCCGAACAGCTCAGGTCCCGGGCCGATCGACCGATCTGGAGGGGTGACGTCCCGTTCCACCCCGGATCGGGACCCGACGAAGGTCGATCGATGACGAGGCTGTTGAACTGGCGACCGGTCCTGCTTGGAACGGCGTTGATCGTGACGCTCGGCGCCTGCTCCGGGTCGGAGGAGGCGGAGCCGCCACCGGTGGAAGAGACAACGGGCGATGTCGAGGCCCGATCGACGCTGGTGACCGAGGACGACCTGCCGGAGGTCCGAGCTGCATCGCTGGCCTTCGTCGCCGCGCCGGTCGACGGTGACCTGACCGTGACCGTCGACCCGGCTGCCCCGGAACCGCTGGAGTTGGAGGTCACGGTCGTCGCCGATGGTGATCGGCGTCGTCCGGTCGAGGGTGACGGGGTCGCGGTCGTCGAGTATCTCATGACCGACTGGGACGGCCGGATCGTCGAGCGATCGAGCGACCGTGCCGATCGGCTCAGCATCCTGATCGGGAACCCGGCGGACGCGCCGCCGGACGCCGCCGTGCTCGCGCCAGACCTGGAGCAGGCGCTGGTCGGCCAGGCGGTTGGCTCCCGGCTACTGATCGCGGTCCCGGCCGACCTGACCGGGCTGCCGGACCGGCTGAGCGCCAACCGACCCCACGTCCTGGTGATCGACATCCTGGCCTTCCAGGTCCCGGAGGGAGCGTGAGATGGCCGAACCGATGATCGAAACGGCCAAGGGCGCGGTGCGCAGGGCAGAGCCGATGACCGCCCGGGCCCCGTGGCTGGTACTGGCCGCACTGTCGCTGGTTGCGGTCGTGGTCGTCGGAGCAACGTCCGTCGCTGCGGCCAGACCGGGATCGCCCCCGGATCCGAACGGCGTTGCCGAAGCGCCGGTCACCTCGGACGGACCAGACGGACCGGACGGACCGGACGGTACCGAGTGCCCGCAGCTGCCACCGACGACGGCCCTCGGCTTTGCGGTCACCGACCTCGACGACGGTGGCGACCCTGGCGCGGTCGACTGCCCGGAGCCGGCAGCCGAACCTCAGATCGAAGCGACCCCGACCACCGAGCCGGCCGTTGCCGCGGTCGATGCGGTCGACGACGAGGTGGTCGGTCAGGTCGACGAGGCCATCGATCCGGTCGACCTGGTGGCGAACGACTCGGTCCAACCGGCGATCGGTGTGATCGAGATCATCGACGGTGCCCTGCCGGACGGGCTGACCCTCTGGCTCGAGGGCTCGTTGCAGGGGTGGGTCATCGGCACCCCGACCGAGTGCGGCTCGTTCCAGATCGACTATCGGGTCGAATCGGCAACCCTCGGCGAATTCGAGGCCGAGGAGGACACGGCGACGGCGATCGTCGAGATCGCCTGTGATCCGTCGACCGTGCCGATCGAGGCCGCGGACGATGAGATCGAGGTTGGCATCGACGAGCGACTCGAACTGGACGTGGTCGCCAACGACGAGCCGGCGGCCGGGGTCGCCCTCGTCCGGCTGATGGACGGCGAGCTGCCAGACGGCCTGACCCTGTGGGCCGGTGGTTGGCTGACCGGGACCCCGACCGAGGCCGGCACCTTCACCATCAGCTACGAGGCTGGTGGACCAGGCGGCCGCTCGGTCGCCTCGGTCGTTATCGAGGTCGGCGACGCTGCAGTCGACGGTACCGATGGCGCCGCCGGGCCGGATCAGACCGGGGCCGGGTCGATCCGGGACGGTCGACGGCTGGTGTCACCGATCGGGATCGATCTCGACGGTTCGGGCCGGGTCGACCGGGTCGACGCCCCGGTCCGGATCGACCTCGACGGAGACGGCGTGATCGACACCGTCACCCAGTGGTTCGCTCCCGGCGAGGGCATCCTGCTGTCGACCGATGCGGTCGCCCCGTCGGGGTGGACCCTCTTCGGCGACCAGGGCGGGCGCTACCCGGACGGGTTCGCCAAGCTGGCCGAGCGGGACCTCGATGGTGATGGCGTGATCGCCGGCCCGGAGCTGCGGGGCCTGATCGTGTGGCGGGACCGCGATGGCGACGCCGCCATCGACCCCGGCGAGGCGGCGCCGATCCACCGGTACGGCATCGTCGAGTTGCCGACCACCCACCGGGACCTGGTGGCGTTCGCCACCACCGGCGCCGGGCCGGTCGTCATCGAGGATCTGTGGTTCCCGGTGCTCGTCATCGACTGACACGGCCGCGCCGGGAGCCGCAGCCTCTAAGGTGTCGGCTGTGTCCTCGCAGATCGTGGTGACCGCAAACCGCCTCCCGGTCCGCAGAGTGGGCGATGGGTGGGAACCGAGCCCCGGGGGTCTGGTCCGGGCGCTCGTCCCGATCCTCCAGAGCCACGAGGGTGCATGGGTCGGCTGGGCCGGCAAGGAATCGTCGTCGATGGAGCCGTTCGAGGCCGGCGGGATCCGGCAGGTCCCGGTCCCGTTGACGCCGGAGGAGATCGATCGGTTCTACTTCGGGTTCTGCAACGGCACGCTGTGGCCGCTGTACCACGACGCCGTCGTTGCCCCGGACTTCCACCGGCGTTGGTGGCGGGCGTACCACACCGTCAACCAACGCTACGCCGACCACGTACTGAAGATCCTGGAGCCAGACGGCATCGCCTGGGTCCAGGACTACCAGCTCCAACTGGTGCCGGAGATGGTGCGGGCCGGTCGGCCGGGGGCGACGATCGGGTTCTACCTCCACATCCCGTTCCCGCCGATCGAGCTGTTCGCCAGGCTGCCGTGGCGGCGGGAGATCGTCCGCGGGTTGCTCGGCGCCGACGTGGTCGCGTTCCAGACCAGACGCAGCGGCGAGAACTTCATGCGGGCCGCCCGTCGCTACGGCGGGGCGACAACCGCGGGAAAGAACGAGCTGTTCATCGATGGGCGTCGGATCGTGGTCCAGCGAGCCCCGATCGGCATCGACGTCGGCGAGTTCCGGGACCTGGCCCGCTCGCCGGACGTCCAGAAGCAGGCCCGGGAGCTGCGGGAGGAGATGGGAAACCCGGACAAGGTGATCCTCGGGGTCGACCGCCTCGACTACACCAAGGGCATCGACATCAGGCTTCGGGCCGTCGACACCCTGCTGCAGCGGTCGGCGGCGTCCGACCTGCGATACGAGTTCGTGCAGGTCGCGGTGCCGAGTCGCGAAGGTGTCCCGGCGTATCAGACCCTGCGAGAGACGATCGAGGGCGCGGTCGGCCGGATCAATGGTGAGTACGCCCGCCCCGGTTGGTCCCCGGTCCACTACCTGCACCGCAGCCTGCCCCTCGAGGAGTTGGTGGCCTATTACGTGCTGGCCGACGTGATGCTCGTGACCCCGCTCCGGGACGGGATGAACCTGGTGGCCAAGGAGTACGTGGCCTGCCGGACCAACAACGACGGCGTGCTCATCCTCAGCGAGTTCGCCGGTGCGGCCGAGCAGCTCGGTTCGGCCCTGATCGTCAACCCCCACGACGTCGACGAGGTGGCCGGCACCCTGCAGCAGGCGGTGACGATGGACCGGGCCGAGATCGAACGCCGCATGCTGTCGCTCAAGCGGACCGTGAAGCGGAGCGACGTGTTCCGTTGGGCCGACGCCTGTCTCGAGGCCCTCGGGGCATGACCGAGGGACCGCTCGGCGGAGCGGGCCCGGACGCCGGTCGAGCGCTGGATGAGGCGTTCCGGGCGGCGGTGGAGGTCCCGGAGCTGTTGGTCGCCTCCGACTTCGACGGGGTCCTGGCCCCGATCGTCGCCGACCCCGCCGCCGTCTCGGCCAACCGAATCTCGATGGCGGCGCTGCATCGGCTGGCCGCTGTACCGGGCACGACCGTGGCCGTCGTCTCCGGCCGGGACTACGACACGCTGGCCCGCTTCGTCGGTCCCCGAGGGGCGCTGGAGTTGATCGGCTCCCACGGGGCCCAGCCGGCGCCGGGTCCCACCGTTCTCACGCCGGTCGAACGGGCGACGCTCGCCGCAACCACGTCGGAGCTGGCCGCCCTCGCCCAGCGCCATGCCGGCTTCCACGTCGAGGAGAAGCCGCTGTCGGTCGCCGCCCACCTGCGGCGGGTCATCGACGATCGGGATGGGGCGGCCGCTGCGGTCGCCGAGCTGGTAAAGCGATGGCCGGGCAAGGTGGTTGCCGGAAAGGAGGTGGTGGAGTTCACGGTTCGCCACACCACCAAGGGCGAAGCGGTCCGGGCATTGGCCGACCGGATCGGTGCCGATGCTGTGGTCTACCTGGGCGACGACGTGACGGACGAGGACGTGTTCGTCATGCTCGAACCCCGTGACGTCGGGATCAAGGTCGGCGACGGACCGACCGCGGCCCGCCATCGGGTCGCCGGTCCCGACGAGGTCACCGAGGTGCTGGCGACGATGGCCACCCACCGGGAGTTGGCGTTCGGCGACGCCCGGCCAGGGTCCTAGCCCCGCCGGGGTCCCAGCCTCGCCGGGAACTGGCGCCGAACTAGCGGGAGGTCCGGTACTTGGCGTCCGACCAGCTCTTCTTGCGGGACGCCTGCTGGAGCTCATTGAACTGCAGCTGGACCGAGTGCTGCCGCTCCTCGTTGCCGGTGGCCCGGGCGGCGAGGTCCGCCACGGTCAACCGGACCCCGTAGGATCCGAACCGGCGGACGGCCCGGCCGAGGCGATCCTGACGGCGCAGCCGGGCCAGGTCTCGCTCGGTCACCTCGAGCGGGGGGAGGCCGGAGGGCTGGAATCCGAGCTCGGTCAGCCGGCGGCCGACCCGGGCCTCGGCCAGGCGGATCTCCCGCTCGGTCAGGGTGTCCCGCCAGTCGCCGGCGACCTGCCGGCTCGGCTCCTGGTAGTCGGTGTCCTGGGCGTAGTTCAGCATCTGGCTGGTGTAGTCCACGCCCAGGAATCGGCAGACCCTGGTCAGGGTGGAGTCGTGGTGGTCGATCAGCTCGGAGAACTCCACCGTCAGCAGCCGGTCCTCGGGGAGGATCCGGCACAGGGAGGCCCATTCGTCTTCGGCCTGGACCCAGTGATCCAGAGCGTGCCAGATGTTGCCGGCCAGTCCTTCGGCCATGCGGGCCGGGCCGACGTCCCGGGGATCACGGACGAGGTGGACGAACCGGGCGTCTGGCCAGACCGCAAGGGCCCGGATGAAGCCGTGGTGAATGGTCGCCCCGACGAACGGGGCGCCCTTGCGGGCCTGGCGGGAGCGGAGGAACCCGTCGACGAGGTCACCGAAATCCAGCGAGTCGTCGATCCGGAAGCCGCTGCGGGCGAAGCTGGGCGAGACGACCAGCTGCTGGCGAAACTCGCCGACCGACGGCAGCGTGCCGTCGGGCCTGATGGCATCCACCACGTACTCGAACTCCTCGGCGAACGCGACCTCCGGGTGGGAGTCGAGCATGAGGCGGAGCAGTGTGGACCCGGACTGCTCGGCGCCGACAAGAAATGTCGGTTGGGTTACCACATCGACAAGCTTATAGGGACTGACGCCAAATCGTAATCTTTTGGGCCCATATTCCCAGGGTGAAAGGGTCAGATGTCACGCAGCCGTCAGGTGGCTCGACAGGAAGGCCAGGCCCGATTGTGACTAACGTGGAGCAATGGCAGACCAGGCCACCTTCGTCGAGGACACCGAACCGTTCATGCGTTCGCTGTACTCGACCGCGCTCCGGCTGACGGGAAACCGGTCGGACGCCGAGGACCTGGTCCAGGAAACGTACCTCCGGGCCTACCGGTCCTACGGCGGGTTCAAGGCCGGTACCAACCTGCGGGCCTGGCTGTTCCGGATCCTCACCAACGCCCACATCAACCGGTATCGGGCCCGCAAACGCCGCCCGGAGGAGACCGAGCTGGACGACGTGGAGGACTTCTACCTCTACCGCCGACTCCGGGACGAGACCCGGTTCGGTCAGAGCGCCGAGGACCAGCTGATGGAGCTGTTCTCCGAGGGTGAGGTCGTCGCTGCGGTCGAGGCGCTACCGGAGGCATACCGGATGGCGGTACTGCTGGCCGACGTCGAAGGATTCAGCTACAAAGAAATCGCGGAGATTCTCGACATCCCGGTGGGCACGGTCATGAGTCGCCTCCATCGGGGAAGAAAATCGCTGCAAAAAGAGTTGTACGAGTTTGCGGAGGCACGAGGGCTCGTCTCGTCAGCATCGGACTGAGTGGCAACGCCCTGCACCTCGCCCCACCCTCTGTGGTGGAACCCGGAAACCGAGCCATCATGAGCGCGAGTCAGATGAGTGATGATCAAGTGAGCCGAACCGAGCCCGTCGACCCATCCGCTGACTCACCTCCCCCCGCTCCGATGGCGGGAACCCCGCTGCCATGCGATCCGCTGCGGTGCGCGCCGTCGATGGAGGACCTGTGCCGCTACATCGACGGCCAGCTGGATGCCAAGCGCCAGGCCAAGCTCCGGTCCCAGCTCGAAGCGTGCGGCGCCTGCGACGACGCCTACCGGTTCCAGGCCGGCCTCCAGCAGTTGCTTGGCCAGCGGTGTCGCAGCGAGATGCCGTCCGACCTGTCGACCAGGATCTTCCGGGCCATCGGCAAGCAGCCCTGACCCCGGCGGACGGTAACCGGATCGACATCGGGTCTGGCCGGTCAAGGGGTGGCGGCCCGGAGGCCCTACACTGGCGGGCATGATCAGTGGTGTCGTTTGGCATTGGTGGCTCGGGTTCTTCCTGGCGATCGGGGGCGTCCTCGGCGTTATCGGCCTGCTGGCCGGGTACCTGGCGAAGGTCCAGAACCCGCGGTATCCCCGCAAGCCCTGACGACGGCGGCGGAAGAGTGGACGCGTGAGTGCCGAGGTTGATTGGGAGTTCGCCAGGACGGTGGCCAGCCGGGTCGCCGGCCGGGAGCCGGAGGCTGACGCTTCGGCCCGCGCCACCCTGGAAGCGGACCTGCTCGAGCTGACCACCCAGGCCGAGGAGCTGGTCGAGATCGAGACCGGCCTGGTGTCGAATGCCGGGCCGGCGAAGGCCCGCATCACCGACCGCATGGGGTGGGTCGACGCAAACCTGGCCAGCTTCGATCGCCTGCTCCGGCCCTTGCTCGGCCGGATGGATCAAGACGCCCTCGAGGACGAGGCCCAGTCGGAGTCCGGTCGCTTCGCCGATAGCCCGCTCGGTCGGGCCCTCGGCCCGGTCGGTGAGCTGGTGGCCCCAGTCGGGTCCGCCGTCGGGTCGGCCTTCGGGCAGGTCAGCAGCGTGGTCGGTCCCAAGTTCGCCGGGGCCGAGGTCGGCGCCCTCCTCGGCTGGATGTCTGGCCGGGTCCTCGGCCAGTACGACCTGCTGATCATCGAGGACGAGCGGCCCGAGGATCAGGACTGGGTCTACTACGTCGGCCCCAACGTCATGTCGCTCGAGCAGCGGTACGGGTTCCCACCCCGCGAGTTCCGGCTGTGGATCGCCGTCCATGAGTGCACCCACCGGGCCCAGTTCACCGGTGTTCCCTGGCTCCGGCCGTACTTCCTGTCGCTGGTGAACGAGCTGCTCGACACGGTCGACCCCGACCCCGGCCACCTGATGGAGGCGGTGCGGGACGCGGTGGCCGACCGCCGGGCCGGCAACGGTCGCTCGCTCAAGGATGGTGGCCTCGGTGCCCTCCTGGCCTCGCCGGAGCAGCGGGAGACCATGGACAAGGTCACCGGGCTGATGAGCCTGCTCGAAGGTCATGGTGACATCACGATGGACCGGGCGGCCAAGGACCTGATCCCGAGCCAGCCCCGGTTCGCCCGGGTGATGAGCGAGCGCCGCAAGAACTCCTCCGGCGTGGCCAAGGTGGTTCAGCGGCTGACCGGCATGGAGGCCAAGCTGGCCCAGTACGAGGAGGGCGAGGGGTTCGTCAACGCGGTCGAGGCCGCCGGTGGCAAGGCCCTGTTCGACGAGGTCTGGACCTCGCCGGAGACCCTGCCGACGATCGACGAGATCCGGGACCCGGGCCTGTGGCTGACTCGCATGGGTGCCTCGGCCACCGCCTGAGCGGCCATCCATGACCGCGGCAGACCACCCGCCGCCGGTCGTCGAACCGGAGATCGACGAACTCCTGGCCCGGTGCACGTTCCCGGCCCGCGGATCCGAGGTGATCGCCGCGGTGTCTGGCGGTGCGGACTCCTTGGCCCTGCTGGTGCTGGCGGTGCGGGCCCAGCTGGTGGTGACCGCAGTCCACGTCGACCATGGGCTCCGCCCCGATTCAGCGGCCGAGGCCGACGTCGTTGCCGATGCAGCCCGGACCCTCGGGGCCGGGTTCCGGTCGGTCCGGGTCAACGTCGACCCCGGTCCAGACCTGGAGCAGCGGGCCCGGCTGGCTCGCCGGCAGGCCCTGGGGCCGGAGGCGATGACCGGCCACACCGCCGACGACCAGGCCGAGACCGTCCTGATCAACCTCCTCCGCGGTGCGGGGGTCAACGGCCTGTCGGCGATGGCCCCCGGGCACCGGCACCCGATCCTCGCCCTCCGCCGGGCCGAGACCGTTGCGGTGTGTACCGCGGCCGGACTGGCACCGGTGCGGGACCCGAGCAACGACGATCCCCGGTTCGTCAGGAATCGGGTTCGTCACGAGCTCCTGCCGTTGCTCGCCGACATCGCAGACCGGGACCCGGTCCCGCTCCTGGCGCGAACCGCGGATCGGGCCCGGGAGGTCCGGACCGACCTGGCGGCGCTGGCCGCCTCGGTCGATCCGACAGACACCCGGGCCGCCGCCGACCATCCGCCCTCCGTTCATCGGGAGGCGCTCCGGGCCTGGCTGGTCGACGACCGTGGGCATCCCCCGTCGGCGGCCGAGCTCGACCGGGTCCTGGCGGTGGTCAGACACGAGGTCGTGGCCTGCGAGCTGCCCGGCGGCCGCCGGGTCAGCCGTCGCGACGGCACCCTCCGCATCGACTCCAGCTGACCGGATGGTCCTCGATCCGTTCAGGCGTCGGTCCAGACCGCCAGGTCGGCCTCGACCGGCGTGACCAGGCCCGTCCGCAGGTCGTAGACGCCGCCTCGGACAGCGACCGTCCGGGCCCGGATGGCGGTCCCGGTCGGTCCACCGTGGGCGCCGAGCACCTCCATGGTTCGCACGACGTTGGCTCGGACGATGTCGTCCACCCCCGCCTCCGGGTGGGTCTCGGTCAGGACGCCGAGCGGTTCCACCAGTGGGGCCAGATACCACGGTTCGTTGCCGCCGACCGCGGCATGAGCCACCCCGCAGTCGGTGTGTCCCAGGACGACGACGAGCGGAACCGCCAACGCGGTGACGGCGTAGTCGATGCTGGCGATGCCCTCCGGACCGAGGGCGTGGCCGGCGGCCCTGACCACGAACAGTGAACCGGCCGGCCGGTCGAACACGAAGCTCGGCGGGACCCTGGCGTCTGAGCAGCAAACGACGACTGCGTCCGGGCGGTGGGTCGGGTAGCCGTTCGGCGGCTGGGCCGATACCCGGTTGGCTTCGAGGAGGCCGGACCAGGTCCGGCCCGGATCGGGTCGAGGGGTGGCCATCGACCCACGCTAGCGGTCGCTTCGACTCGGGGCCGGTTGTGTTGGGTCGGCGGCCCGGAGCTGACCGAGCGGTGGCTTGGCGATGAACACTTGGCTTGCGCCACCACAACCGGGGCGAACATTGGTTGGAGGGGAACAATGTTCTATTGCCATTCTTTGCGCCAGCGAGAATACTTCCCCGCGTTGTGCCGTTAGGCGGACCCGCTACAACCCAGGAGGGTGGTCGGAATGACCAAACCAGCGCCCCGTTCACGCGCGAGATCTCGGATCTCCGCCCTCGTTGCAGCCTTCGGGCTGCTGGCGGCCTTGTTGGTCGCCAGCCCCGGTGTGGCGACGGGCCAGGAAGCCACCAACACGATCATGGAGATCCAGGGTGACGCCCACCTCTCGCCGCTGGCCGGCGAGACGGTGACCACGACCGGCGTCGTCACCGCGGTGGCCTTCACTGGCTTCTACCTCCAGGATCCGGATGGCGACGGGGACGACGGCACGTCCGACGGCATCTTCATCGACTCGTTCCGCCCGGCGGTCGAGGTCGGTGACGAGGTGTCGGTCACCGGTGCGGTCGAGGAGAACATCCCCGGCGGCCCGGACACCGGCAACCTCTCGATCACCCAGATCGACGGTGACTTCACCATCCTCAGCAGCGGCAACGCACTGCCGGACCCGGTCGAGATCGGCCGGAACGGCCGCCGCCCCGGGACCGACATCGTCATCTCCGACAGCGAGCTGCCGACCAACCTGCAGACCGACCCGGCGGTGTTCAACCCGGACGTCGACGCCATCGACTTCTGGGAGACGCTCGAGGGCATGTACGTCGAGGTCGACCGGCCGGCCGCGGTCTCGGCAACCCGCCAGTTCAGCTCGTTCTCCAGCGAGTTCTTCTCGGTCCCGTCCAACGGGGCAACCGTCTCGCCGAAGAGCGCCCGGTCGAACCGGGGTGGGATCTTGACCCAGCCCGACCCGGACAACCTCGGTGACCAGAACCCGGAGCGGGTCCAGATCCAGTTCGACGGCACGATCTACCCGGGTGATGTCCCGGCGATCAAGGTCGGCGACAAGCTGGACGACGTCGTCGGTGTCGTCGGCTACTCCTTCGGCAACTTCGAGGTCAACGCCTCGGAGGAGGTCCGGGTCCGCCCCGGCAACACCCCGGAGCAGAAGTCCCGGCTCCGCCCGACCGGCAGCCAGGTCACGGTTGCCAGCTACAACGTCCTCAACCTGAGCCCGGACGCCTCAGACGACGCCCAGCGGGACAAGATCGCAGACCAGATCGTCGATCAGCTCCGCTCGCCGGACGTGATCGCGCTGCAGGAGATCCAGGACAACAGCGGCGAGACCGACGACGGCACGACCGCGGCCGACCAGACGCTGCAGGCCCTGGTCGACGCCATCGCCGCGGCTGGCGGTCCGGTCTATGAGTCCTTCGACGTCGCCCCGCCGGATGGTGCCTTCGGTGGCATCCCCGGCGGCAACATCCGAAACGCCTTCCTCTACAACCCGGACCGGGTCGACCTGCTCGACTTCGAGCTGCTGAGCCAGGCCCTGCTTGATGAGCTTGGCATCGCCAACTCCGATGCCTTCACCGATTCCCGGTCGCCACTGGCTGCGGTCTTCAGCTTCCGTGGTCGGCCCTTCACCGTGGTCAACAACCACATGACCTCCCGGTTCGGGTCGACCCCGATCTTCGGCGGGGTGCAGCCGTTCATCCAGGCCGGCGAGGCCGATCGGGCAGCCCAGGCCCAGGTCCTGAACGACTATGTCGACCTCATCCGCCAAGGCAACCGGAACCCGGCGATCATGGTGGTCGGTGACCTCAACACCTTCGAGTGGACAGACGATCTGGCCCAGATCCTCCCGGGTACCAACCGGGTCCTGACCAACCTGCTGACCCGCAGCGCACTGGAGGTCAACGACCGGAAGAACCGGTACACCTTCATCTTCGACGGCAACTCCCAGGCCCTGGATCACTTCTTCGTGACCCGGCCGTTGCTGGCATCGGCGCAGCTGGACATCGTCCACACCAACGTCGACTATCCCCGGACCTTCGACACGGTGACGGCCAGTGACCACGAGCCGCTGCTCGGTCGGTTCCGGCTGCCGAACTCGTCCGGTCCGACCGACCTGCCGGGGCTGACCCCGTCCGGTCTGCGGCTCCAGGTCCTGCACGCCTCCGACCTGGAGGGCGGGGTCGATGCCCTCGACCGGGCGCCGAACTTCGCCGCCATCGTCGATGCACTGGAGGACTCGACCGATGTCGATGCCTCGGTGACGATCTCGGCCGGTGACAACTACATCCCCGGCCCGTTCTTCGGAGCGTCCGGTGACGGGTCGCTGCGACCGGTGTTCCAGTCGGTCTACCAGCAGCTGTTCGGTCGGACCGACCTGACGAACATCCGGGAGTCGAGCGGTCGTGGTGACATCACGATCATGAACATCATCGGATTCGACGCCTCGGCGATCGGCAACCACGAGTTCGACGCCGGCTCCGACGCCTTCGAGAGCATCATCGAGGAGGACGTCCGGGGCGCGACCCCCGGCGATCTACGGTGGACCGGTGCGGCGTTCCCGTACCTGAGCGCCAACCTCGACTTCTCGGCCGATCCGGACCTCGGCAACCTGTTCACCAGCGACGTGCTGGAGAACACGGCGTTCGCTCCGGGTCCGGACGAGCTGCTGGCCGGGGCCAACCCGCCGAAGATCGCACCGTCGACGTTCATCACCGTCGACGGCGGTGAGCGGATCGGTGTCATCGGGGCAACCACCCAGCTGCTGCAGTCGATCTCGTCCCCGTCCGGGACCACGGTGATCGGCCCGACAAGCAACGACATGCCGGCCCTGGCCGCCGTCCTCCAGAGCGAGGTCGATGCCCTGGAGTCCATGGGGATCAACAAGATCATCCTCACCAGCCATCTCCAGCAGCTGGCCCTCGAAGAGGAGCTGGCCACCCTGCTGGACGGCGTCGACGTGATCATCGCCGGTGGGTCGGACAGCCTGCTGGCCAACGCCGATGATCCGCTCCGCTCCGGTGACGTCGCCGACCGGGAGTACCCGGTCATGGCCACCGACGCTGGCGGCGACCCGGTTGCCATCGTCAGCACCGACGGCGAGTACAGCTACGTCGGCCGCCTGGTCGTCGACTTCGACCCCGACGGTGTGCTGTCCGAGACCATCGACCTGGCCGTCAACGGTCCGATCAAGACCGAGGACCCCGAGGTCATCGATCTGTGGGGCTCGGTCGGTGCGTCGCAGGCCGCCGGTACCAAGGCCGGCCTGGTTGCCGAACTGGTGACCGCCATCGACGGTGTGGTCGAGGCCAAGGACGGCACCGTCTACGGCGAGACCAGCGTCTACCTCGACGGCCGCCGGGAGAGCGTCCGGACCGAGGAGACCAACTTCGGCAACCTGAGCGCCGATGCCAACCTGGCCGAGGCCAGGGCGTTCGACAGCACCGTGGTGCTGTCGATCAAGAACGGCGGTGGTATCCGGGCCCCGATCGGTGAGATCGACGGCGCCGGCAACCTGCTGCCGCCGCAGGGCAACCCGAGCGTCGGCAAGGACGCCGGTCAGATCAGCCAGCTCGACCTGGAGAACACACTGCGGTTCAACAACGGGCTGACCCTGCTGACCCTCACGGCCGAGGAACTGCTGGCAGTCCTCGAGCACGCGGTTGCGGCGACCGAGCCGGGGGCGACCCCCGGTCAGTTCGCCCAGATCGGCGGTGCCCGGTTCAGCTACGACCCGAGCCAGGCGGCCGGGAGCCGAATCGTCGATGCGTTCCTGATCGACGACAGCGGGGCGGACGTGACCCAGCTGGTCTCCGGCGGTTCACTGGCGGTTGCTGCGGACACGAC
>JBCCFN010000081.1:0-18483 GCA_039029715.1 Actinomycetota bacterium
CCCTCACGGTCATGGCGGGCGTAGACCAGCCCGGCCGGGTGGTGGAAGGCGATCCCCGAGCGGGCCTCGATCGTTGGGTACTCGGCGATGGCCCGGGACGCCAGTACCGACCACTCGCGGCGGACATCGAGTCGCCTGGTGATCCGACCGGCGTCGAAGTGGCTGGCGTATGGACCGGCGTGGTCCGCCCGATCCTGGGGCTCGGTCGGCCCGATCCCGATCACGGTTGCCGATCGAGCGGCGTGGCGGAGGGCCGCACTCCCGATCAGTCCCATCCCGACGATTGCCAGGTCCTGCATCGATCCGCCTCCCGTTCCGACCGCACCGGCGGTCACCCCGTCCTCTCAGGGTAGACCGGGCCGGCCACAGGCTCCGGGCCAGCTGCTACAACGGGGTGGTGACCAGCGATATCGACTTCATCGACCCCGGCGTCGGGGCCTACCTCGCCGCCCACACCACGCCGCCGTCAGAGATCGAGCAACGGCTGATCGAACGAACCAGGAAGATGCGGGCCGGCGACATGCAGATCGGCCACCCCCAGGCCCGGTTCATGGCGGCGTTGACTCGCATCCTGCGGCCGTCCTTGGTTGTCGAGATCGGGACCTTCACCGGGTACTCGTCGCTGGTGATGGCCCAGGCCCTACCGTCCGGCGGTCGGCTGTTGGCCTGCGATGTGTCGAAGAAGTGGACCAAGATCGCCCGGACGTTCTGGGCCGAGGCCGGCGTCGATGACCGGATCGACTTGAGGATCGGCCCGGCCGCAGACACCCTGGCCGGGCTGCCGCCGGACACGGTGATCGACCTGGCGTTCATCGATGCGGACAAGACCGGCTACCTGACCTACTTCGAGGAGATCGTCCCTCGGCTGGCACCGACCGGGGTGATCCTGGTCGACAACGTGCTCTGGGACGGCCTGGTCGTCGACCCGTCCGACACCTCGGCAGACACCGAGGCGCTCCGGGCGTTCAACGCCCACGTCGTGGCCGATCCCCGGGTCGAGGTGGCGCTGCTCCCGGTCGGGGACGGGCTCTCGTTCATCACCCGCCGGCCGGACGGCACGTCCTAGTGGTGCCCTAGAGGTTGGTGACCAACCACCGGTGGATCGGGGCGCAGGCCTCCAGCCGGGTCATGCAGTGATCGACGAACCGGGCCGAGCCGATCGAGGCCGGGACCGGCTCCACCCACCGGGCCTGGAAGCCAGCCTTGTGCCGGAGGAGCGCGGCTCGGGGGTGGTCCTCGGCGAACGGCTTCGGCACCCGCTTGTACCCGGCGCCGTCGACGTCGAGCGCCCGACCCGTCCCGAGCACGGTGATGGCCGACGCCAACGGCCCGCCGGTGGCGTCGTCATCGATCAGGGCCCGCCACCGGTCGAGGTCCGGAAGGGCCGCACCGACGCCGTAGCCGATCCCCTCGACCCCGATCCGCAGAAACAGGGTGGGGGAGGTCTTCCGACTCGGCCCCTCCCAGAACCGGAGCAGCACGTGGTCCTTGTACGGCGGCTTGTCCGGGGCGAATCGGCGGTCGTTGTTGATCGGCGAGATCGACCCGTTCGATCTCGGCTCGGCCGAGATGTCCGGAGCGAGTGATGCGGCCAGCCGAGCCCCGACGCCGGCCACGAGCGCCTTGGTCGGCTCGACCACCGAGGCCTGATAGCGGCTCCGGTTGGCATCGAACCAGGCCTTGTCCTGGCCGCCGAGTTCTTCGAGAAACGAGAGGGTGTCTGCCGGGTAGCCGGCGAAGGTGTCGGTCATCGGGTGCTCCTGATGGTCTGGGGTCATCATCACCATGACGGGCCGACTGCGGCGATTTCGACACGCCCGGGAGGATCAGTCACCATCGGATGGCGGGAGCCAATCATCGACGGTGTCCCGCTGATCGTCGGCGATCGAGTCGAGTGAGATCCCGTCCGCGGCCAGCTTGGCTGCAGCGATGGCCCGGTCCAGTTCGTCCGGGAGCAGATGGACGCCGGGTTGCAGATCGGTGGCGGCCAGCCGGTGGCACCCGAGCCCCTGGACCGCGAACGACAGGTCCATGATCTCGATCGGATGTCCGAGCCCGCCGGCGATGTTGACCAACGCCCCGCTGGCCAGGAGATGAATGTCCCGCTCACCGTTCCAGGTGAACCGCTCGATCCCGGCCCGGACCACCCGGTGGGCGGTCGAGCCCCGGTCGAGGGATTCGACGTCGATCTCCAGGTCGTGGTGGCCGGCATTGGCCAGGATCGCCCCGTCCTTGAGTAGGGGGAAGTGATCCTGCCCCAGGGCCCGGACGCCGCCGGTGGCGGTGATGACGAAGTCGGCTCGGGGGAGCGCCTGGGCGATCGGAGCGACGTCGTGGCCGTCCATGCGGGCTTCCAGGGCCCGGACTGGATCGACCTCGACCACCACCGGGTGCCCGGCCATGGCCCGAACGTAGGTGGCGAGGCCGTTGCCGACCCAGCCGTACCCGACGATGACCACCACCTTGCCGGGGAGCAGCATGTTGGTCAGGTTGAGGATGGCCTGGATCGTCGACTGTCCGGTGCCGTAGCGGTTGTCGAACAGGTGCTTGCAGCGAGCGTCGTTGGCGGCGATGGTCGGGAACGGCAGCCGCCCGGCCGCATCGATGGCCCGAAGCCTGGCAACCCCGGTCGTCGTCTGCTCGGTCACCCCTCGCAGCGCAGCGAACCGGTCCGGGCGGTGTCGGAGCATCCGGACGGTCAGTTCGGCGCCGTCGTCGACGATGAACTCCGGACCGGTGTCGGCAACCGCGAGCAGGTCCTTCTCCCAGGCCTCGTAACCGCTGTTGCGGGTCGAGTGGACCTCGAGCCCCCGGTCGACGAGCGCTGCGGCCACGTCGTCCCTGGTCGAGTGGGGGTTGCTGCCGGCGACGACGACCTCGGCACCGGCATCGGCCAGGACGGTCGCCAGGAAGGCCGTCTTGGCCTCGAGGTGGACCACGACGGCGACCCGGCGGCCGGCCAGCGCACCATCGGACAGCACCTCCCGGACGTGGCCATCGACCACGGGGGAGTGGCGGGCCGCCCAGTCGATGGCCAGGTTGCCATCCGGGGCCAGCGTCTCGTCCGCAATCCGGGACCGACCGGCCGGGGTGGGTGGAACCGAGCGTGCAGCCATGGCCCGAGCCTAGGGGTCGGACTTGAGCGGCCGATCCGATCTCCGTAGTGTCGCCGACATGTGGATCCGTCTCCGCCAGATCGCCCTCGTCGCCGCAGACCTCCGGGCCGCCGCAGCCGACATCGGGACCGTCCTCGGGGTCGAGGCCTGCTTCACCGACCCTGGGGTTCGTCAGTTCGGTCTGAAGAACATGCTGTGGCCGGTCGGGACCCAGTTCCTGGAGGTGGTCACCCCGATCGCCGAGGGCACCGCCGGAGGCCGCTACCTCGAGCGCCGGGGTGGCGACGGCGGCTACATGGTCATCACCCAGGTCGATGACATCACGAGGCGGCGGGCCAGGGCGGACGAGCTCGGCATCCGGGTCGCCTTCGACCTTGCGTTCCCCGATCAGGGCCACGACGGCATCCAGCTCCACCCGGCGGACACCGGCGGGACCTTCTTCGAGATGGATCAGATGACGATGGACGGCGGCGACGAGGTCGGCGGCCCGTGGCACCCGGCGGGGAAGAATTGGGAGCCGTACGTTCGCACCGATCGGGTCAGCGCCATCACTGCGGCAGAGATCCAGAGCCCGGAGCCGGAGCCGCTTGCCCGACGGTGGGCCGACATGGCCGAGATCGACCTTGAGACCGACGCCGACGGCAACTTGGCGTTCCCGCTGGAGAACGCCACCATTCGCTTCGTCGAGGCGACCGATGGCCGGGGCGAGGGACTGGGAGCGATCGACGTGGCCGTGACCGATCGGGCCGCGGTCCTGGCCGGGGCCAGGGCCAGGGATCGATACCACGACGACGACCGGGTGGACGTCGCCGGCCTGCGGGTCAACCTGGTCGACCCACCGGCCGACGGGTCCGGCCGCTGACGCCTGGTTCGGTCACAACAGCACCAGCAGATCGGCGAAGAGCGCCTCCGGGTCCTGGGCAAGACCCCGCTTGGCGAACCAGGCGCAGACGTTGACCAGATCCTGGTGCAGGAACTGGAGTCCCTGTGGGTTGGCGGCCAGGTCGACGGCCTGCGGGAAGTCGATGAACCACAGCATGTCGTCCCACCACAGCAGGTTGTAGGCCGACAGGTCGCCGTGGGCCAGCCCCTCGCCAACCAGGATGGCCAGGCCATCGACCATCTGGTCCCACGCAGACCGGAGCTCGTCGCCACGGAGCCGGGCGGCATAGAGCTGGGGCGCCGCCCCATCCCGATTACCGAGGTACTGCAGGTCGAGTACGTCCTCGCCGTAGCTCAACGGGTACGGCACCGACAGTCCGGCCTGCCAGAGCCGGCTCATCACCTCGTGCTCGTGGCCGGTCCACCGGTCCTGGAGCAACCGCTTGCCGTAGGTCGACATCTGCTCGACCGCCCGCCGATCGCGGGACTTTCTGAACTGCCGGCCCTCCCGGTAGGTCACATCGTGTCTGAAGGTCGACGCCTGCTGGACGCCGAGCCGTTCCAGCGCGCCCTTCTCGGACACCTGGCGTGGCAGGTATCGCTTTCGGGCGATCAGGGCGGTCCGGCCGTCCGTGCCGGTCCGTTCGATCAGGTTGATCTGTGCTTCTTTGCCGCTTTTGAGGACGCCGAGATCGACATCGTGATGGGGCTCGGGAACGAGCCAGTCCGGTGCGGAACGCATGGGGACACCTCGAGATGTTGCTGGTGGTCGGATCTGGGGATCGACCGCCGGCACCAGAGGCGTGCCCGCTTAGGCCCTCCGAGGGGCGCGGCCGAGAAGGAGACTGCCGGTCACAACCGTCATGTCACGTACCTCCTCATCTACCTGGCTCATCTACCTGGCTCTCTCCGACCGTAGCCAGCGGGCCGGACCGGTTCCAGCGAATTACGCCCCGGACTCGCCCCGGTCGGTCCGCCACGGTTCGTCGAGCTCCCACGGGTACATGATCTCGTCCTCCTCGTCCTTCGAGCGAGGGGGGTCGACCATCCGGTAGGCGACCACCCCACCGGCGAGCAGACCGAACAGGTGGCCCTCCCAGGAAATGTCGTCCTGGGGCACGATCCCGACCAGGATGGTCCCGTAGAGGAAGATGGCGACCATGGCCGGCGCAAGCATGGCCGGTGTCCGGCTCTTGAGGGCGGCCCCCATCAGGGCACCGAAGTAGCCGAAGACCACCCCACTGGCGCCGATGTGGTTGGAGCCGCCGGCCAGCAGCCACACCAGGCCGCCGCCGAAGATGGCCGAGGCCAAGGTGATGGCCAGCCAGTAGCCCCGCCCCCGAAGCGCAGTGAGCCAGCCCATGACCAGGAACGGCACCGAGTTGGAAGCGACGTGCCCGAAGTCGGAATGGAGCAGGGGGGCCCAGAGGATCCCATCGAGACCGTCGACCCGCCGGGGGTGGATCCCGTTTCGCTGGAGCCGATCCCCGAGGAGCACGGTGTCGAGGATCTCGATGGCCCACATCGCAGCGACGCAGAGGACGATCAGCCCGAAGCCGGTCCGGAGGAATCGACTCAGCAGCGAGGGACGAGGCCCGATCTCGGAGACGGCCATGTCAGCCGGACCCGGCCGAGAGCCGGTCGATGAAGCGACCACGATCGACGATCACCCTGTCAATCGTACCGTCGGCAGCGGTGCCGTTCCCGTCAACCACGGCGACGTCGTAGGTCAGCCGGCGTCCGTCGATCGAGGCGACGGTCGCCGTGACCGACACCTCGACCCCGATCGGGGTCGGTGCGTTGTGGTCCACCCGGATCGCCACCCCGACCGTGGTGGCCCCGGCATCGAGGCCAGACGCCACCGCATCGACGGTGGCGGCCTCGCACCAGGCGATCAGACGGGGGGTGGCAAGCACCGGCACGTCACCGGAGCCGAGCGCCGTCGCCGAATCCTCCTCGGTGACGACGTAACGTCTGGTTGCGGTGTCCCCAGTTGCAACGGCCATGTCTCAAGGCTAGGTCCTCTCGAGGCGGCAACCCCGGTCCGGCAACGCCGCAATCGATCGGTACCGCTACGGCTCGCCGCAGCGGGTCCGAAGGCCGAGCAGCTGTCGCCTGACCATGAGGCCGTCACCGAACCCGAGCAGGGCGGCCGCCGGTCGACCGACCGGGCCGTCGATCCGAATCCGAGCCCGGGTCACCAGGCGGGTGATGTTCGGGGCGGTCGAGATCGCCCGATAGGCCAAGGTGAAGCCGATCCGATGCCCGAGCAGCGGCCGGTCGAGTATGGCCAGCACGAGCTCGTGGACTGCGTCCGGATCCGGGGGCAGGACCAGGTGGGTGACGTCGAAGGCGATCGGCCCGGCCGGGAGCTGCTGACCAGGCGCCGACACCTGCCACGCCGGAACCAGTCGGTCGGCCGACCGTCGACCGAGGTTGTCGATCAGGTCATAGCTGTACCAACCCGCACGCCCGGTACCCATCTGCCTGAGCCAGGCCGCGACCTCCGCCGGCGACCCGCCGAGCGAGATCGAGCGGGTGGCGGACACCGCCGGGACGTCCAGGAGTTCGTCGCCCGGCAATCCGGCGGCCCGCTCGGTCTCGGTCGATCCCCAATCGTTCAGCAGCACCAGACGATCGTGCCATCCGGGGTCAGCCGAAGGCCGGATCGGGCCCGCCGTCATCGACGGGCGGGATTGCGATCAGATGACCGGGCGGCGATCGGCCACGTCGATGACCCGGCCGGTTCGGCGGGCCTCCTCGGCGGTGAATGCCAGCACATGGCTCTCGAGCGACTCGGTGGCTGCGGTCAAGGGCGATCGCCCGGCCCGAACCGCATCGAGGAACGCTCCCATCACCCCGGTGTCACCGCCGCCGTGACCGCCGACCACCGCCGCCTCGATCGGGACCGACTCGACCGCGCCGGTCCGATGGTCGATCACCTCGATCTCCGACCGGGCCCCGAAGCGGGCTCGTAGGGTCGCCAGGCTCCCGTCGTAGCGCATGGTCCGGGCCTCTTCGCCGGCGTGCCCATGCATCACCAGGCTGACCGAGGTCCCGGACTCGGTCTCCATCGCAACGATCTGGTGGTCGACCACGTCGGATCCGGCCGTGTACACGCACCGGCCGTACGGTCCGTTCCGGAGCGCCGCCAGCCGCCCGGCCTCGGATAGATCGTCGGTGATGACGTGGACGGGCCAGCCCTGCCATGCGGGGTTCAGGTACCGCCGGGCGTCGAACGGGCAGTTGCCGACCGGGCAGGGGTCGGTGCAGCGAGCGGTGGCGCCGGCCGGAGCCGATGCCGGGGTGAAGTGGAGCAGCGACCCGAACGAGCTGAGACGCCGCACCGGGTCGGACAGATTCCAGGCCAGGATGTCGAAGTCGTGGCAGCACTTCTGGACGATCATCGGCGTCGACTCGTCGGCCCGGGACCAGTTGCCCCGGACGAAGCTATGGGCCATGTGGAACGCCGAGACGTTCTCCCGGTGTTCGACGGTGATCATGT
The DNA here is from genome assembly GCA_039029715.1 of Actinomycetota bacterium. Classification (GTDB taxonomy): domain Bacteria; phylum Actinomycetota; class Acidimicrobiia; order Acidimicrobiales; family SZUA-35; genus JAHELU01. Next base: position 7,504 of record JBCCFN010000081.1, read on the forward strand.
GACCCAACCGCCCGGAGCGGATCACCCGGTGAAGGGTGGTGAAGAACGGGGTGTAGCGCAGGACGTGGGACACGGCGAAGATCCGATCGGCGGCGGTTGCGGCCCTGACGACGGCCACCGTCTCGTCGAGGGTCGCAGCCATCGGCTTCTCGCACAGCACATGACAACCGGCACCGAGGGCTGCGATGGCGGCCCGGTGGTGGGTCCGATCCGGTGATGCAACGATCGCCACGTCTGCGGCGCCACCGGCGCCGACCCACGAGTCGAGGTCCGGGTGGCCGACCGCTGTGGGGTGGACCGCAAGGAACCGCTCCCGCCGGTCCGGCGACGGATCGACGACCGCAACGCACCGCAGCGCGTCCGGATGGTCGGCCGCATACCGGCCGTAGACATGGTGGCCCCGCTGGCCGGCACCGATCACGACCGCAGTCAGGGTCATCGCTGCAGCGTAACGGTCGGCCCGGACCCGATAGCGTTCGCCCGGTGGACAGTGGCATCACGACGACCTTCACCAAGCACTACGGCCGCGGCCCGGAGCTGACGTTCCGCTCGCCTGGGCGGATCAACCTGATCGGCGACCACACCGACTACTGCGGGCTACCGGTCCTGCCGATGGCGATCGCCGAAGGGATCGATGTTGCGGCCGCCATCGACAGCCGCCCGGGCATCAGAGCGGTCTCGACGCTCGATGGGGTATCGATCGACAGCGACGTGGCGGGGGAGCGGACCGGTTGGGGTCGATACGTGTTGGCGGTCAACGACCAGCTCGCGCCGCTCAACCGGTCTGGCCGGGGAGCGGAGCTTGCCTTCGACGGCGACCTCCCGTCGACCGGCGGGCTCAGTTCGTCCTCGGCGCTTGCGGTTGGCACGGTGGCCGCCCTCAACCAGCTCTGGGAGCTCGGCCTCGACGGCGATCGGATCGTCGAGCTGACGCTGGCCGCCGAACGGGCCGCCGCCGTGGCCGGTGGGGCCATGGACCAGACCGTGATCACGTTCGCCTCGCCGGCGAACGCACTCCTGATCGGCTTCGACCCCGCGGCCCGGACCCCCATCCCGATACCCGCCGGATTCCGCTGGATCGCGGGGTACTCGGGGACCAAGGCCCCCAAGGGGGACTCGGCGGCCGATGCCTACAACTCGTTCGTGCTGGCGTCACGGGCCGCGGCCACACTTCTGGCCCGGGCCGTTGGAGGCGATGCCGGCTCACCGGCCCAGCTGTCCCGGGTCCGGGACGCCCCGGCGGACGCGGTTGCCGCTCTGCCAACCGTGACCGTGGCCGAAGCCGCCGATCTGACCGGTGGCGAGTCGCTCGACCTCCCGCCGGACCGACCGCTCGACCTGCGGACGTCTGCCGAGCACGTCCTGTCGGAGGCGACACGAGTCGAGGCGGCGGCCGACGCCCTGCGGTCCGGGGACCGGGCGATGATGGGCCGGCTGATGGACGAGTCCCATGAGAGTCTCGGCCGCTACGGCTCGACCACCGACGGCCTCGACCGGCTGGTGGTGGCGGCCAGGGGCGCCGGGGCGGACGGCGCCCGGGTCACCGGCGCCGGCTTTGGCGGCTGGGCCATCGCCCTGGCATCGGACCGCACCGCCGATGCAGTGGCCGAGGCCATGATCGCCGCCTGCGGCGGTCCGGCATTCGAGGCCGTGGCCTCGGCCGGCGTGCTGGCAGCGTTGGACAACGCCTGAGGGACCCGTGGGAGGCTGGCGGCCATGGCCGATGCCGACCCGACCCCAACCGCACCGACCTTCCAGCCGGACTGTCTGGAAGAGGCGGCCAGGCAGTGGCAGACCGACGGGTGGGCCGTCATCGACGGCGCCGTCGATTCGGCGAAGGCGGCCACGGCGCTGGCTGAGCTCCGGGCGTCCGCCAGATCCGGCCCCGGTGGATCGGTCAGGCGGGCCGACCGGCGGGGGAGGGGGCCGGTCGATGACCCCGAGGACCGATCGGCTCGATTCCGGGATGCCCAGTTCGACGGGACCACGCTGTTCCCGGTCGAGGACTGCCCGACACTGAACCGGCTGTTCGTCGACCCCGGCCTGCTCCGGTTCGCAGCGGCCGCGCTCGGGACCGACGATCTCCGGATCTACCAGGCCCGGGTCTGGTCGAAGCGGGGTGGGCACGTCGACTACGACCAGCCGACCCATCGCGACGGCAACCACTCGATCGTCCCGATCGCCAACCGGCCGGGATGGTGGCATCTGGAGTGCTTCGTCTACCTCCAGGACGTCGATTCGACCAACGGGGCAACCGGCCTCGTCCCCGGGCACGTCGATCGGGCCGGGCTGGGGGAGCGAGCACCTGCCGCCGACCGGGTAGCGGCCTTGCGCCGCGCCGAGGTCGTCGCCGCCGGGCGGGCCGGCACGATCATGGCCTACCGGTCCGACATCTGGCACCGGGGCCGGAACCTGTCACCCGATGCCGAACGGGACATCCTGGTGGTGTCGTTCCGGCCGGCGGAGGCCGAGTGGATCTCGTTCGATGCGTTCGGGCCGATGGTCAACCGCCAGGACTGGATCAGCTTCGCCGAGTCAAGCACCCCGGCCGAATTGGCCCTGTTCGGTGTCCCGCCTCCGGGGCACCGGTATTGGGATCGGGCCACGGTCGATGCCCTCGGGGCGCTGTACCCGCAACTGAACGTGACGCCGTGGCGAGATGCGCTGTCGGACTGAGGGGCCCTCGGCCTACTTCGAGCTGGCTGCCAGCCGACTACGCACCCTCGCCCGCCGGGGGAGTGGTTCGGTCGTCCACCAGGGCGCCGGCGTCCGCCCCAGCCGCCAGGATCCGGTCGGCCAGGGCCCAGAGGTCCGGCGCTGCATCCCCGATCGGCTGGTTCACGGCAGCAGCCTGGCTGTGGCGGATGCCATGCTCGGCCCAGCTGACGCCACCGGAGCCGGCGTTGAGCAACAACGGCTGGAGCCGGTCGACGGCGTAGGCGAACCGGGCGGTCGGCGTGCTCCGGTCCTCGTACTCGTCCCAGAGCGCACGCAGCCGAGCACCCTCAGCGACCGGCAGCAGACCGAACAGGCGCTCGGCCGCCGCCTGTTCACGCTGCTCCTTGTCGATCCGGCCGGCATCGTCGTAGATGTAGGTGTCGCCGGCGTCGACCTCGACGATGTCGTGGACCAACAGGATCTCGACGGCCCGGACCAGATCGACGTCCCGGTCGGCGTGCGGGGCAAGCACCAGAGCGGTCATCGCCAGATGCCACGAGTGTTCGGCCGTGTTCTCATACCGGGACCCGTCGACGATTCGACTTCGACGCAGCACCGTCTTCAGCCGATCGATCTCCAGCAGAAACTCGATCCGAGCAGACAACTCGTCGTCGATCGAGCCGGCGAGTGCCACGATCCGGTCGGGGCCCAAGTCGTCCCGGTATCGGTCGTCGCGGTCGTGTTCGGTCTGGCTGGCCATGGGGACAAGCCTAGGACCGGAGATCAGCCCGATTCGGACCGTTTGACCGACATAAGCGTCATTATGCAGCACTTAGCCACTTCCCCCTGGTTCGCAACCGCGGGCCATCAAGCTTGTCCAACGACAGCGGATGTCAGTGGGGAACGTCAGCTCCCGACAGTGCGAGCGACACGAGATGGCAGCGGAGCGTCGTGGGATGGCAGCGGCGGCCACTCTCGGTGACAGATCGTGAGTTGACCCCCGCCGATGATGTCACCGGAGCGAGCTAAGGTCTCGGTCTATGTGGAAGCCTGGGACGACGGCCGAGATCCGCCGGCAGCATGTCGTCGACTTGCAGGCGTGGGCTGACGGGATCCGTGCTTCCCTACCGTTGGCGGACCGGGAGTTATTGGAGCGGGCTTGGAGCTCGGGTCGTGCTTCGGTGTCGTCAGATGACCGAGCTCGGGCGTTTGAGGTGTGGGTGGCGGCTTGTACGGCTGGCCCTCCCCGCCCGGTGTCGGAGTTCTGGGATGACCAACCGGTGATCGACTTCGAGTCAGATCCGAGGCTGCCCGATGCTGATCGGGTTCGGATTCGGGCTCTAGTTGAGCGTGGGCACCGTCGTTGGCTGGAGCAGTTCGGGGAGCCCGAGTAGGTCGGTCTAGGGGTGCCGTTGGGCCGGCTTCTCGCCTATTTCGCTGATAATCCACATTATCAGCGGTAGATTGGAGGAGTGTCAGAGCCACTACCCGAGCTAGTTGATCGCTGGATCGCGGATCGTCGCGTGCGGTCTCGCCGGGGGTTGTCGAGCAACTCCGAACGGGCCTACCGCAATGACCTCGCTGGGTTCGTCCGTCGCCTCGCCGACGCCAAGGGCATCGACAAGCCAGAGCTATCTGCGGACGATCCTTGGGGTCGGCTGAACCAGCAGCTGGCCCGGATCGATCACCGTGCGTTCACCGACGAGAACCTTGCGTTCGTCTTCGGTCAGATGGTGGCCGACGGGGCCGCTACTGCTTCAAGGGCCCGCATGCTGTCCGCGATCAGAGGATTCTGTCAATGGATGGTCAGGTCCGGCCGCCTCGAGCTCGACCCGACGCTCGGATTCGAAACGCCCCAGCCCGACAAGAAGCTGCCAGTCGCCTTGACCGACGATCAACTGGCCGCCGTCGTACGTGCAGCCGCTCGCCCTCGGCCTGGGCTCCGGTCGCATTGGGCGCTGCGCGACGTAGCGATGATCGGTGTGTTGGCGGGTTGTGGGATCCGCTCCGGGGAACTCACTGAACTGCGGATCAAGGACATCCAGCGGGCTGAACCGCACCGGATCCGGGTGCTTGGCAAGGGAGCCAAAGAACGGATAGTTCCCCTCTCCCCCGAGGTGCTGCGAGCGGTCGATCACTACCTCGCCGGTCGATCTGATCGGACGGGTGCAGCGGTGGGTTCCGATAGCCCGGTGTTCGTTCGACCAGATGGAGAGCCGTTGAACAATCGGGGCTTGCAGCGCCTCGTGGCGAACTGGCTGGCGGCCGCTGGCGTCGCCGCTCCCCCAGGCGAGAAAGCACATCTGTTCCGCCACACCTACGGAATCGGCCAGGTCGACCGTGGAACCTCGCTCCCGGAACTGCAGCTGCTCATGGGCCACGAGAACATCGCCACGACGGGCACCTACTTGCGGGTTGCCGCCGAGGGCCTGCACCACACCGCTCGAGCAACTGCGGTCAACTCACTGGTCGACACGGCTTTCGGAGCTGAATCGCCGGCTGGGGGTTGATCAACGCCTGGTCCGACGAGGAAGCGGTTCGCCTTGGCGTAGGAGCGCCTCGAGGGTGTCTGGTGTCAGCTTCGTTCGTTCGGTGAGCTCGTCGGTCGTGACGGCTCCGGCGTAGAGAGCGTCGTTGAGGAATCGGCCAAGATGCCCCCCGTCGGTGTGCGCAGCTACGAGATCGGCGGCGGTGCGGCTGACGGTGGTGACGGCGAAGCCGTCCTTCGCCTCCCAGTCCTGTCGATGGAGCCCGCGACTACGACGACACACGGTGTTACCGGCCCCGGGTTGCAGCCGACGGGTCGAGATGAAGTGGTGGTTGTGATCAGCGAAGACGCCGAAGCCGTGGACCTGGGCTGCTGATTGGTGGGCGACCCAGATGGTCGACCGGGTGAGCCGTTGCCGTGGCGATCTAGAGACACTTCATCGCGGCTTGCTCGTTGGGGAAGTGGCCTCTGGCTCGGGTCGCCCGCCGGAACCGGGCGTTCAACGACTCGATGGCGTTGGTGGAGTAGATCACTCGGCGGATCTCGGGTGAGTAGTCCAGGAACGGAACGAACTCCGACCAGGCGTTGTCCCACAGTCCCTTGATTGCCGGATACGACTGGCCCCAGGTGGCGTCGAACTCGGCGAGCCGTTCCTTAGCGTCGGCTTCGTTGATGGCGGTGTAGACCGGGCGGAGGTCTTTGGCCATGGCGTCCCAGTCCCGCCGGCTGGCGAGCCGGAACGTGTTGCGGATGAGGTGCAGCACGCACGTCTGGATCACGGCCTGGGGCCAGGTCGTCTCGATGGCATCCGGGAGGCCCTTGAGGCCGTCACAAACGACGATGCACACATCGTCGGTGCCTCGGTTCTTGATCTCAGTCAGCACTTGGAGCCAGTACTTGGCGCCCTCGCCCCCGGTCCCGACCCAGAGCCCAAGGATGTCTCGTTTGCCGTCGATACTGACCCCAATGGCTGCGTAGACAGGCCGGTTGGCGACTTGGCCGTCGCGGATCTTGACCACGATGGCGTCGATGAACACCACCGGGTAGACCCGATCGAGTGGCCGGTTGACCCACTCCGCCAGATCGTCGAGGACCCGGTCGGTGATCTTGGAGATCGTCTCCCGACTGACGTCAGTCCCGTAGGTTTCGGCCAGATGGGCTTGCACTTCACCGGTGGTCAACCCCTTCGCAACGAGGGAGATGACCATCGAGTCGACCCCACCGAGACGACGTTGCCGTTTCCGCACCGTCCTGGGTTCGAACGTTCCGTCCCGGTCCCGAGGAGTGTCGACCTCGACCGGGCCGACCTCGGTGATCACTGTCTTGGATCTCGTGCCGTTGCGACTGTTGCCACCGTTGCGGCCCTCGGGAGCGTGCTTGTCGTAGCCGAGATGTTCTTCCATCTCGACCTCAAGACCGGTCTCGAGGACCTGCTTGGTTAGCTCGCTCAGCAACCCACCAGGACCGACCAGCTCGACACCATCGGTCCGGGCCTGTTCAACCAACTGCTCAGCGATCGCGGGATCGATCGACGAGGGGAGCTCCAACTCACGCTTGTTCTTCTTCGGTGCCACGTCGACACCATCATGCTCTGTCACTGCCTGTCCTTCCGGCCGAACCAACGGTTCAGCGTTTCAGGCCAGACCAGTTACACCGCGGATCTGACAGTCCCATTGGTTGTGTTGCTGCGCCTCGGGTCTGGCGGTCGTCTCTGACGCCGACGAACCCGAGGCGAGAGCGTCAGCGGTGTGTCAGTCGGTCCGCCCCATGCTGCGCCGGGCGCGGGCGGCGACGCCGAGGAGTACACCGACGGCCGCTCCGAGGCCGATGCCGACGGCGGCCTGCTCGATGGCGATGCCGAGCGATGCGCCGATGCCGGTGCCGATGGCAAGGGCGGCGGCCATCGTGAGGCTGCGGCTGGAGGATGCGTTGGTGGTCGTGGTCATGGTGAGGCTCCTTGGTCGTGCTGTCGTAGGTCGACACCTCGAACGGTAAGGAGCTTGCGGGGATCGGGTCTTGACCATGGCGGTCAGCCAGTTGACCGTGGCCGCCACCGCCTCGACGTGGCGGATCCGATCGATCGCCGGCGGCCCGGTGGTGGGGGTCGGGCCCAGCCTCCTCCCCACTCCCCCGCTCGTCTGGCCCGCTCCGTCGGCGTTGCGTGGCGGACACTACGATCGGTGCTCGTGGCGGTGATGTCCTCGGTTCCCGTGCGAGCGATGATCATGGCGTCGGGGCGCGACGATGTGCCGGTCTTGCTGGCGCGTGTCGGGCTCGAGGGGCAGCCCGGCGCAGAGAGCCTGGTCGATGCTGCACCGTTCTACTCGGTGGTTGAGACGATCATCGCCGATGGCGTCGACGATCTGGCTTACCGGTACGGCGCTGCGGTCGACATCGACCGGCTTGGAGTCCTGGGGATGGCGATCAAGACCGCCGCCGACGTGCGCAGTGCGTTGGCTCGCGGGGAGCGGTATGTCGCGCTGCTCGGCGATGCGGTGACCTACGAGCTGCGCCTCGACGGTGACCGGGGTGCGACGTTCATCATCGGTGGGCGGCCGGCCAGCCGACCCGGTATCGCCGTTGCGAACGAGGGGGCGATTGCTGCAGTGCTGTCGATGTGTCGCCAGGCGGTGCCGTCTGAGACGCCGTTGGTGCCGACGTCGGTGACGTTCGCCCACCGTGCTCCGTCGTCGCTGGACGCTCAGGAGGCGTTCTTCGGCTGCCCGGTGGTGTACGGGGCCGAGCACGATGCCCTCCACCTGAGTGCCGACGTCCTGGGCACGCCGACGCGGCTGGCCGACGCTGCGATCTCCGAGTACCTGGTTGGCCGGCTCGACGATGAGCTGCGGGCCGCCCTCGCCGAGCGGGGTCTCGAGGCCCGGGTGCGACACGTGATCGCCAACGACCTGGCCGACGGGGTGCCACCGATGCGGACCGTCGCCAACCGGCTCGGGATGAGCGAACGAACCCTGCATCGCCGCCTCGGTGAGGGAGGTACCCGCTATCAGGATCTGTTGGTCGACGTCCGCCAGACCGTCGCCACTGCGTTGTTGACGACGACCGATCACACCCTGGTCGACATCGCCTTCCTGACCGGATTCTCCGAGCAGAGCGCGTTCCAGCGGGCCTTCAAGCGGTGGACCGGCCGCACCCCGCTCCAAGTCCGCCGCAGCTGAACCACAGCCGGCCGCCGGGTGGCGGTGTCGGTCAATGATCCGGCGGCCGAGGTCAAGATCCAGATGGCATCGACTTCGTAGGTTCGTGGTGTGCCCGCATCACACCACGAATGGAGCTCGGACATGCCAACCAACACCTCTCGCAAGATCCTCGTCGTCGGCGCTACCGGCGGATCGGGCCGAGCAGCAGTCGATGCGCTGACCGAAGCCGGCCATCACGTCACCGCATTCTCCCGCAGCGCCGAGGCCGTCTTCGGCGATCATCCCGAGGTCACCGCCATCGACGGCGACGTGATGAACCCGGCCGACGTCGATCGTGCCGTTGCCGGCCACGACGCGGTCGTCGTGACGCTCGGTATCACGGAGAACCCGATCCGGGTCCGGCTCCTCGGACCGGCGCGCACACCCCTCGACGTCCGCTCCACGGGGACCGGCAATGTGACCGACGCCATGCATGCGCACGGCGTCGACCGCCTCGTCGTCCAGTCTTCGTACGGGATCGGCCCGACCCGGCGACACCTCGGTCTCCGGGATCGCCTCTTCTTCGCTGTCCTGGTCAAGAACCAGATGGCCGACACCGAGCTCCAGGAGCAGGTCGTGCGATCGAGCGGCCTCGACTGGACGCTGATGCAGCCGGTCCACCTGACCGACGCCACTCCGCACGCCGCCGCCGTCCTCTCCACGACCGGCGAGACCGGGGCGATGAAGGTCTCGCGCGTTGCCGTTGGGCGGGCCATCGAACACGCTGTCGGCGCCCCGACCCTGAGCTACGAGACCGTCTCGGTCTCGGGCTGATCGAAGAACCCGTCGAATCCCACACGAAAGGTGTCGTCCATGAACCTCCAAAATGCCCTTCTCGGTACCAGCATCGTCGCCACCGGGCTCATGTCGGGCCTCTGGTACGGCTGGACCGTGTCCGTCATCCCCGGCACTCGCCGAGTGGCCGATGCGAGCTATGTCGACACGATGCAGCACATCAACCGGGCGATCATCAATCCGGCCTTCGTCATCCCGTTCCTCGGTATACCGATTCTCGTCGGTGCGGCTGCCGTTGTGCAGTTCCGCTCGGGCGACGCCCGCCGAGGCTGGCTCCTCGCCGGCGCCGCCGGCGCCTACCTCCTCGGCGTGCTCGGCGTGACCATCGGCGGGAACGTCCCACTGAACGACGCCCTCGACAGCTTCAACCTGGCCGGCTCGGATGACCGGGCGCTCAGCGCACGCCGTCACACCTACGAGACGCCGTGGAACCGCTGGCACTACCTCCGCACCACAGCCAATGCCGGTGCCTTCGCCCTGACCGCAGCGGCCGCCCTGGTGACTGCGACCGAGACGGATTGAGAGGAGACGCCTGGACAGGGGCCCCGGCCCGTAGGCCTCGGGCGCCAAGGCCAAGGAGGAGACCCATGACCGCAACCGACGCACCGACCCGCATCCACCAACCAGGCGATGAGATCGACGTCCCGCCCCTCCACCGTAGGAGCCGAGCGCTCCGCGTCGCTTGGGGCGCCGCCGCCTTCGCCGTCGCCGCGGCACTGGCCGGGTTCGTCTACCAACACGCAGCGTCGGCGGTCGACGACAGCAACCACCCACCACCCGGCGAGCGAATCGAGGTCGGCGACCACCGGCTCCACCTGCTCTGCCAGGGCAGCGGTTCGCCGACGGTCGTGCTCGAGTCGGGGCTTGGCGGGTTCAGCCAGGAGTGGAGCCACCTCCAGCCAGACATCGCCACAACCACCCGGGTCTGCGCCTACGACCGGGCCGGCTATGGCTGGAGTGACAGCGTCGACGAGCCGAAGACCTCGGTCGAGAATGCGGACGACCTCCATACGCTGCTGGCCAACGGCGGCGAAACGGGTCCGTTCCTTCTGGTCGGTCACTCGCTCGGCGGCCTCCACGTCCGCACCTTCGCCCTGCGCTACCCCGACGACGCCGCCGGCTTGGTGCTCCTCGACTCATCACACGAACAGCAGACCACCCGCCTGGCCATGCTCACCCCACTGGAGGACGCCCAGCTCGACGGGCTCTCGATGTGTCGCCGCCTGGCTCCGCTCGGGCTCCCTCGCCTCCTTGACCTCAACGACGGCGCAGTACCGAGCACCCTGCCAATCTCCGCCGAGACCCGAGCCGCGTGGGTGAGCCGCCTGAACCAGACGCGGTTCTGTGCCACGGTCCGCGACGAGTTCGTGGCGGCCCGGGCCGAGACGAGCCGGGCAACGCCACCGCCCGGCCTCGGCGATCTGCCACTGACCGTGCTCACCAGCGGACGCGACCCATTCGCCGAACAGGAACCTGTCGATGGTGTCACCGAGGAGGACCTCGACGACGCCACCCGGATCGCAGCGGAGCTCCAGGCTGAACTGGCGGAGCTGTCCACCGAGAGTACACACCGGGTCATCGCCGGAGCCGGTCACTACATCCATTGGGACCAGCCAGCCGAGGTCGTGGACGTCATCAACGATGCGATCATCCGCTGGCGGCAGGACGACCCGGTCGAGGCCACGTCGGATGTGGACATCCCGAGACCTCCGTCACTCGTCGTCGGTCGTGGACTCGACCGGGTCGTCCTGCCGCCAGCGGATGATCGCATCGTTGATGACGTCCACGACCTCGGCTGGCTGGTCCCAATGGATGTAGTGACCGGCTCCGGCGATGACCCGG
>JBCCFN010000082.1:0-18373 GCA_039029715.1 Actinomycetota bacterium
CGAGGCCAGGGCCCAGGCCCGGAACGGTCTCTACCGGTGGCACAACGAGTACAACGTCGAGACCCTGAAACGCCCGGGAAACGAGCCGTACGACTCGCCCGACGATGCCGTCGACAGGATGGCGTTCGCCGAAGACGCAACCGCCGTGATCGGGACCCCGGACGATCTGGTCTCCCGAATCCGGGACCTGTACGAGTTGACCGGCGGGTTCGGGGCCGTGATCGGGTTCGCCCACGACTGGGCCAACCCGGAGCACACCTTCCGGAGCTGGGATCTGATCGCCCGCCACGTGGTACCGGAGGTCAAGGGAATGCTCGCCCCGATGCGGGCGTCCCAGCGCTATGTGATCGAGAACCGGGAGTCGTTCGAGCGGGCCCGGGAGGCGGTCGTGACCAAGATCATGGAGAACGACCGGGCCGCGGCGGCGCTGTCTGTTGCCCCGACGGCCCGGATGCCGATGGGCGTCGGCAACAACCCGGACGTGTCCGGTGACGTGGCGGCGGTTGGTTCAGACGAGCCGACCGACCCGGCGGCCTGATCCCGACCGGCGGCCCGATCATCGGCCCTCAGCGGTCGAGCAGTTTTCGTACCGCGTCGTTTGCCGCGACCTCGCCGGTCTCCAGGTACCGGTCGTGGTTGCGTTCGATGTCGCGGAGGCTGTATCGATAATTGACCATCATCCCGAGGCCCCGCTCCCAGCCGACGGGGCCGGGGTTGGCCCGCCAGTTGAGGTACTCGACCCGGGCGCCGTTCGAGAGGTGGAAGTGGGCGACGGGATCGGCGGCCCGGTTCCCGCCGGGGTGACGGGCCTCGAGCAGGTAGCGGGCCATCAACCGCAGCAGCGGCTCCCGCCAGACCGCCAGCTGGGGATCGTCGCCCGGTGGAAGCGGTCCACCGGCCAGCGCCCGGAGCGCAGCCGTATCGGCCGTTGCCACGCTCTGGTCAGCGGGCCCGTCGTCGTCTGGTTGGTCGAGGGCGATCGAGCCATCCTCGAGCCCCTGCTCCAACCACCGGCGGAAGCCGGGGATCGGTGACAGGGTGGCGAAGGCCCGCAGTCCCCGCAGCTCGTCGCTCAACTCCTCGACCACCGACTTGATGAGGAAGTCGCCGAGGGACACACCGGCCAGACCGGCGTGGCAGTTGGAGATCGAGTAGAAGATGGCGGTGTCGGCGTCGGCCTCGTCGACCGGTTCGGTCTGCTCGTCCCCCAGTAGCAGCGGCGACAGCTCGCGGGCGATGTCCTTGGTCAGGGCGACCTCGACGAAGATCAGCGGATCGTCCGGCATCGCCGGGTGGACGAAGGCGTAGCAGCGGCGGCCAGGTCCGAGCCGATGCTTGAGATCGGCCCACGACTCGATGGCGTGCACCGCCTCGTACTCGATCAGCTTCTCCAGGAACGCCGCCGGGGTGTCCCAGGTCAGCCGCTCCAGGCGGAGCAGGCCGACGTCGAACCAGCCCTCGAGCAGCATCCGCAGGTCCTGTTCGACCGCGGCCATCGCCGGCGACTCCCGGCGGTGGGGGAGGGCGTCCGCTCGCATCCGGATCAGGAAGGGGAGGCCGCCGTCCAGCCCGGCGAAGCGGCGGAGCAGGGTCTCCCTTGGCGGGCGGAGCCGGGCCCGGAGCTCGGCCTCGGCCCGCCGACGCTCGTCACCGGCCATGGCGTCGCCGACCGCGGCCATCGCCCGGTCGACCTCGGCGTCATCGGTCCCGTACTCCTCGCCGAGCCGGGTCAGGAACCGCCGGCGCCCGGTGTCGCTCAGCCCGTCGTAGGTCAGCCCGATCTTGCGGGCCCGGCGGCGAGCGGCGACCGGGCCGCCCTTGGTCTCGACCGTTGCGTCGATCTCGGTCCGCAGTCGTTTCCATCCTCCGTCCGGCAGGTCTGGCGGCACCGGGATCGGGGTGTCGGTGACCAGGCCGCGGCGCCGGCGGACCCCGTCGAGGACCCGGGTGATGCCGGAGGAGAAGACCATCGGCGCCAGTGCCTGGTGGGGGCGGCGGGCCGGACCGTGAGGGGCCGGCTACTCGCCCTTGACGTCTGTGCCGACGTATGGCGTCGGGTCGCCGGGCTGGGGAATGTTTGGCCGGGTCCAGGCCAGGTTCTTCGACAGGACCTCGGCCACCGCTCGCCACCCGGCCGGGTCCCAGCCGTTGACCACGGTCAGCGCACCGTCCGAGCGGATGTGGACCAGGGCCGGCAGACGCTCGACCCCGAGCGCCGTGACCGCCTCCCGCTCGGCGTCCGGGAAGGTCAGGAAGCGCTCGGCCCAGGGACCGAGGAACTGCCGACAGCCGTCCTCGTCGGTGGTGGCGAGCCAGCCGACGCGGATGTCGGCGGGGGAGTAGTGCTCCAGGATTCGACCGGCCGTCTCCAGGATCCAGGCGCTCTCGTGGGTGTACGGATCGATGGCGACGAGGCACATCGAGTACGAGGTAAGCCAGTCCCGAAGCGGGTATCCATCGCCTCGGAGCGAATCGAGAACCAGGTCGGCTGGAGCTACGGCCACGGGCGGCGAGACTAGCGCAGATCGGCCCTGACTCCGAACTTGGGCAGGGAGATCGACCGAATTTGTCATCGAAGCGATCGTAGTCTCCGATGGGGCCAGAACGGGCGTTTCGGATCGGCCGGAACTCGGCCTGCGGTGCTATACCGGAACTCGATATGCACCCCATCGAACAGCTCCGTTACGTGGCCCGGGCCAGCGGTGCGGACGCCGGGCTCCTCGTTCAGGAGGCGGCCTCCGCGCTGTCGGTGTTCGGCAACGACCCGGGGGCCATGTTGACCGCCTGCCGACGGCTACTGACCAGGCAACCGGGGATCGGCCCGCTGTGGTGGATGTGCGCTCGGATGGTCACCGCCGCCGACGCCCGGACCGAGGCCAGGGCCGTGATCGAGGACCTCCGCAGCGACCGGACCGGCCGGGAACTGGCCGCTGCCCTCCCGGACGGGGCAACGGTGGCCATCGCCGGTTGGCCGGACCTCACGGTCGAGGCCCTGCCCCGCCGGGGCGACATCCGGGTCCTCGTGGTCGACGTCGAGGGGCAGGGCCACTCGGTCGTCCGCCGGCTCGAGCGCCACGAGATGGACGTCGAGGACGTGGACCCGGCCAAGCTGGCCGGTGTCGTCGAGGAGTCGGACCTGGTCATCGTCGAGGCCGCCGCAGTCGGTGAGGCTGCGGCCCTCGTCGACGTCTGCGCGGTGCCACTGGCCGCAACCGCCAGGGCGCTCGGCCGGCAGACCTGGCTGGTTGCCGGCGCCGGCCGCCACCTGCTCGAGCCCTACTGGCAGGCCGTGGTCGAGCGGACCGCGGACCCGGACCGGCCGGCGTTCCTGGCCCCGTGGGAGGTCCTGTCCCTCGGGCTCGTCGACCGATTGGTGACCGCAGACGGTCCGCTGCTCACCGCCGAGATGGATGGGCCGGAGATGCCCTTCGCCCCGGAGCTGCTGGTCGCCCTGGACTGACGGCTCGGACCGGTTGTCGCAAAACAGCAATCTGAGTGTGAAACCGGTGTACCCAGGCGGCCGGAACGAGATCGGGGGCCCCGGAGCCCAGCGGGGTGGCCGTCGATTGCCACCCGCTGTCACCGCCGACGGCTAGCCTTCGTGCTCATGGGTAACGCATCTACGGCGCGGACGGATCGGTTCGCGATCCACCAGCGCGCGGTGGACCACATGCGCAACGCCGGGCCTGGCTGGTACTACGACCCGGACGATGAGGCGATCTACCGCTACTGGGACGGCACGGCCTGGACCGAGCATCGCTCGGACACGGTGCTGTCCGAGGTGCCGGGCTAGACGCTCTCGCCTGCGGCCGCCGCCAACCGACTCACTCGAACGCCTCGAACAGCTCCTGGAACGCCCTCATCTGCCCGCCGGAGGCCGATGACGGCACCAGGATCGGGCTGTGGACCCCGGCGTCGAACCACGCCTCCACGCCGTCGCGGACCTCACCGGCCGAGCCGTAGAGGGTGCAGTCCGACAGCCAGCGCTCCGACAGCGCCGCCATGACACCCGCCTTGTCCTTGGCCGCCAGGGCGACCTCGACCGCAGCCATCTCCTCCTCGTAGCCTGCGTCCTTCCAGTAGTTGCGGTAGTTGGGGAGCGCCACGTAGCCGGCCAGCGTGGCCCGATTACGGTTGGCCGCCGCCTCCCGGTCGTCGTCGATCACGGTCGGGATCATGTTGCCGACGTAGAAGCCGTCCGCCTTGCGTTCCTCGGGGATCAAGGCCAGCGAGTGGCCCATCCGGGACCGGGAGGCGTTGGCCCAGACGGCACCGTCCGCGATCTCGACCGACAGGCCGACCATCTTGTCCCGAAGTGTCGCCAGGGTGATCGGTGGCAGGCCGCCGACCTGGTCGGCAGCCTCCCGCATCGTCCCGACATAGGACCGCATGTCGGCCAGCGGCTTCCCGACGCTGAAGCTCATCCGCTCGTGGACCGGACCGTGGGTCACGCCGAGCCCCATCCGGAACCGACCGCCGGAGATCTCGTTGAGATAGCCGGCGCTGGTGGCCAGCACGGTCGGGTGCTGGAAGTAGATCGGTTGGATCGCAGTGCCGAACTCGATCCGCTCGGTTGCGTTGGCGATCGACAGGCACAGCCCCATGGCGTCCCCGAAGCTCGGGCAGAAGATGCCGCTGAAGCCCCGGCGCTCGATCTCGGTCGCCAACTGAACGGTGGCGACGCGCCGGCCGGGGACGGCGGCCAACGAGATGGCGGGCAGGCGGTCCGGGGCGGATTGGCTCATCACGGGTCGTTTCTGTTTGGTCCCGGCCTCGCTCCCGAACGACCGACGTCCAGCCCCGGCCGGTTGGCGGCCGAGGATGGTTCAGCGGTCTAGGATCCTTGGCCATGGGACAGATGGTCGATTTTCCAAGCAACGGTAGTACCGCCCCCGGGTACCTGGCCACGCCGGAGGCCGGGACCGGACCAGGCCTGGTGGTGATCCAGGAGTGGTGGGGCCTGAACGATCACATCAAGGAGGTGGTGGATCGGTTCGCGGCCGAGGGATTCGTGGCCCTCGCCCCCGACCTCTACCACGGCCGGGTGACCGAGGAGCCGGACGAGGCCGGCAAGGAGATGATGGCCCTCAACCTCGGCCAGGCAGCCAAGGATCTGTCGGGCGCCATCGATCTGGTCCGCGAGCGGTCCGGTGGCGACAAGGTCGGGGTGACCGGCTTCTGCATGGGCGGGGGGTTGACCCTGACCCTGGCGGCCCAGCGGCCGGATGCGGTGTCGGTTGCGGTTCCGTTCTACGGGGTGATCCCGTGGGAGAACGCCCAGCCGGACTGGTCGGCGGTCGAGGGCCGGATCGTGGCCCACATCGCCGAGAACGACGGGTTCTTCGGCCCCGAGGCGGCGGCCCAACTCGACGCCACCCTGTCCGGACTGGGCAAGGACGCCACCTTCCACGTGTACGAGGGTGCCGAGCACGCGTTCTTCAACGACACCCGGCCCGAGGTCTACCACGCCGAGCATTCGGCCACGGCCTGGGGTCGGACCCTGGAGGCCCTGGCCGGGATCTGAACGGGCCGGGCCTGACCCGCCCGCCGAGCGAGCTCAGCCGTCGACGGAGTTGACCAGCGTCCTGGCGATCACCTTCAGGCACAGCGTCTCGTCCGCGCCCTCGAAGATCGACAGGACCCGGGCGTCGACGAAGTAGCGGCTGACCGCGTACTCCTCGGCGTACCCCATCCCGCCGTGGATCTGCATCGCCTCCCGGCTGACCCACTCGGCCGCCTTGCAGACGTAGGCCTTGATCATCGAGGCCTCCATCTTTCCCTCGCCCTTGGCCATCATCCGACCGACCGAGTAGGAGAACTGGCGGGAGGCCTGGATGATGGCGGCCATCCGGGTCAGCTTGGCCCGGGTCAGCTGGTAGTCGGCGATCGGGTTGCCGAACACCACCCGATCCTCGGCGTAGGCCTTCGCCGCCTCGTACGCGGCCTGCATCACCCCGACCGCCCGGGCCGCGGTCTGGAGCCGGCCGTTCTCGAACCCGGCCATCTGGTAGTAGAAGCCTCGGCCCTCACCGTCCGCCATCCCGATCAGGTTCTCGGCCGGGACGAACCAGTCGTCGAACGCCAGCTCGTAGGAGTGCATGCCGCGATAGCCGAGCGTGTCGATCGGGCGACCCTCCATCGTTCCGGCGGAGCCGCCGTCCCGGGCCGGCTGGGTCAGCTTGAACCCCTCGCCGTCGCCCCGCTCCTTCGGGACGATCAGGATCGACAGGCCCCGGTGGCCCTTCGAGCGGTCCGGGTCGGTCCTGGCGATCACCATGAGGATGTCTGCTCTGGCCGCGAAGGTGCACCAGGTCTTGACCCCGTTGAGCAGCCAGCCACCGTCGGTCGGGGTGGCTGCGACCTTGACCCCGGCCACGTCCGAGCCGTAGTCCGGCTCGGTGACGGCCACCGCGTTCATGATCTCGCCGGCCGCCAGCCGGGGCAGCCAGGCCTGCTTCTGTTCCTCGGTCCCCCCGGCCTCCAGGGCCCGAGCCAGGATCTCGGGCCTGGTGATCAGTGAGCCGGCGGCGCCGAGCGAGGCCCGGCTCAACTCCTCGGTGGCGATCACCATGCCGTAGAAGTCCGACTCGCCTCCGGTGGCGAAGCCGCCATACTCCTCGGGGATCGACAGGCCGAACAGGCCCATCTCGGCCAGGCCGGCGATCAGCTCCTCGGGGATGTCTGTGTTGTGGCGATGGATGTGCTCGGCCCGGGGGGCGACCTGGTCCTCGGCGAAGCGTCGGAACGTGTCCTCGACCAGCTCGAACTCCTGGTCGAGGTGCCGGGGCCCGTCCTGGAACGCCAGGTCGGCCATGGTCGCCGGGTCCCGCCATCGGCCGACGAAGTCCGAGGAGCCGTCGAGCGCCCCCGGCTCCACCGCCCACAGCGCCTCCCGGCCCCACAGTTTGGTAGCGAGTTCGGCGATGACGTCAGCGACGAAGACGCAGGTCAACCGGGCCTCGACGTCGCCTTTCGCTCCGTAGTCCATCATCGACCGGGCGGTCTCGATGGCGGCCGCAGCGTGGGCCACGTCGTAGGCCAGGACCTGTTCGGCATCGATCGAGCTGGTCTCGGCCAGCCGCCGGGTGGCCGCCCGCACCACGGTGGCGCCGGCCTCGATCGCCGCCGCCGCTTCCTGGAGATCCGGTTCGTTCATGGAGCCAGACAATAGAGCCGGGCCTGCGACGGGCCCTCATCCGGTCCCGCCTCCGGCGGGGCATCCGGTCCCGCCTCCGGCGGGGCATCCGGTCCCGCCCCAGCGGGGACACCGGGACCTGCTTCGGCCGGGACACGACATCGTTGGCGAGCCATGACTAGCCTCGCCCCCGGAGGTTCCACATGACCGTTCACGAGCGCCCGTTCGGCCGCTACCTGGAAGACTTCGAGCCCGGAGACGTCTACCGCCACTGGCCGGGCAAGACGATCACCGAGGCCGACGATCACCTGTTCTGCATGATCACGATGAACCATCACCCGTTGCACACCAACCAGTGGTTCGCCGAGAACGAGACGGTGCACGGCCGCAACGTGGTCGTCGGGAATCTGGTGTATTCGCTGGTGCTCGGCATGAGCGTCCCGGACGTCTCAGGGGCGGCGATCGCCAACCTCGAGATCGAGACGCTCCGGCACTCCAAGCCGACGTTCCACGGCGACACCATTTATGCCGAGACCAGGGTCCTGTCCAAGCGGGAGTCGTCCAAGGGGGACCGGGGGATCGTGGCGGTCGAGACCAAGGGGCTGAACCAGCGGGGTGAAGAGGTGTGCTATTTCACCCGCAAGGTCCTGGTCTGGAAGCGGGACGCGGCGCCGGCCCGTCAGCGGCCATACGGCGACGAGGTCTGGAGCGACGACGAGTAGCGTCACCGCCTCCCGCCTCGTTGACGTCGACCTCGAGGCCTGGTTCGCCGAGAACGGTCGTGACCTGCCATGGCGACGGACCCGGGACCCGTGGGCCATCGTGGTCGCCGAGCTGATGCTGCAGCAGACCCAGGTCGCCAGGGTCGTCGACCGGTGGCACCGTTTCCTCGACCGGTTCCCGACGCCGGCCGCCTGCGCTGTGGCCCCGGCCGGTGACGTGATCGACGAGTGGGCCGGCCTCGGCTACAACCGGCGGGCCCTCTACCTCCACCGGATGGCCGGCGTCATCACCGACGAGCACGGTGGCCGATTCCCAGCCCATCGCAAGGCGCTGCTGGCCCTGCCGGGCGTCGGGCCATACACCGCCCGGGCCATCCGGGTCTTCGCCTTCGAGCGCCCCGACGCCGTTGTCGACACCAACGTGGCCCGGATCCTGGCTCGGACCGGTGGCGGTCGGCTCAAGCCGAAGGCGGCCCAGGCCGCAGCGGACGCCGCCCTCGATCGGCCAGGGCGGGACCCCTGGGCCTGGAACCAGGCCCTGCTCGATGTCGGCGCCGGATGGTGCACGGCCCGATCCCCCCGGTGCGACAGCTGCCCGTTGCGTCTGCACTGCCGATGGCACGCCGAAGGCAACCCCAAACCGGATCCGGCAACCGGTTCGGCCGGTGTCTCCGGACGACAGTCCCGGTTCGAGGGCAGCGATCGGCAGGGGCGGGGCCGGCTGATCGACGCCCTCCGGGCCGGCCCGGTGAACCGGGCCGATCTGGCCGCCGTCATGGGTTGGCCAGACGATCCGGATCGGGCCGAGCGGGTGGCGGAAAGCGTGGTCGCCGATGGGCTCGCCGTCATCACCGACGGGCGATACCGCCTGCCGAGCTGACGACGGTCGCCGGTCGAGCCGTCAGTTCCTGATCGTCAGCCGCTCGACGAGCGCCTCAACCGCCTTCTCGGCGATCGTCCGCATCTCATCATCGGTCCGGTCCTGGATCGGGTGCTCGACGAACACCCGCTCCGGCTGGAACCCGAGCGCCTCGCCCTGGGTCTTTGCCGCATCGACGAACACACTGCTGGCAACGAACACCCCGGGCACGCCCCGGCGCTCGATGTCTGTGATGTCGTGCACACTGCACGACGTGCAGCTGCCTCAATCGGCCAGGGCCTCGATCACCGCATCGCAGTTGGTTGCGATCTCGTGGCGGAGGTCGACCGGGGCCGGCTTGGAGAACGTCGGCTTCACATAGCGGGCAACCGTGGCGCCCCGCTCGGTCAGCAACTCCTCCAGCCGGTCGAGGAAGACGTCCCCCCTGGGCTTGGAGATGTCGAGTAGCCCGACGGTGATCCCGTCGAGGGCCGAGATCGGTGGCGCAGCGGACAGCGTCGCCGCCGCCTTGCCTGCCGTTGGATCGATGACCACCAGCGAGGCGGTCGTGTCGATTGTCTGTGCCATGGTCGCTCCCGGTCGTTGGTCTGGTTGTCTGGTCTGGTTCGATTCTCGTCGATCGTCGCCGGCTCAGGCGCCGATGGGGACGGTGATCGGTTCGCTCCCCTTTGCCCCGGCCACCCACCCGCCGATGACGGCCGAGAACAGCCCGGCGTCGCCGCCGGCGTGGACGAGCTGCAACCCGCCGGGCCGGAACTTCGGTACGGTGGCTCCCGCCATCGCCTCCGGCAGGCCCTCGGCGATGCCGCCGGCGCCCCGGACCATGTCGTCTGTCGACAGCTGCAGCAGCTCGTCGAGCTCGTTGCGGAGCCTGGCCCGGTCCCAGCCGGCCTCGGCGAAGATACGCCCGTGCTCCGGGCTGACGACCAGCATGGCGTCGAACGCCACCGCCAGCTTCGGGTTGCCGACGGTCCGGAGTATCGAGGCCATCGACCGAGCGAGCGAGGCCGGATCCCGGGACAGCTGGTCGACGATGGCGGTCGGTCCGTGACCGGCGAACACGGTCAGGGCATCGGCCCCCGGTGCCAGCCCCCGCTCGACCGACAGCGGCTCGAATGGCGAATCGTGCTCCCGCTCGGCGAAGCACAGACCGAGCTTGCCCGGCGAGCCGATGCAGGCCATGTCGACTCCGCCCGGCCGTCCGCCGCCGAGGTTTCGGACGACGAGCTGGAGGGCCCGGCCGATCGTCATGTTGGCCCGATTGCCCTGGCCGAGCACGTTGTGACCGCTGTTCATCCCGATCCGCTCGGCGATCGGTCCGTTGACGACGAGCACCGGCCCGGAGAAGTAGGTGGTGGCCAGCAGCCCGTGCATGTTGAAGGTGTCGGAGCACGCCGCCTCGACCGCGGCCAGGACCACCGGGAGGTACTCCGGTTTGCAGCCGGCCATCACCGCATTGACCGCCACCTGTTCGACGGTGACCTCCGGGAGGTCCGGTGGTACCGCACAGACGATCGACCCCGGGTCCCGATCGGTGCCCTCGAGCATCCGCAGGACCCTGGCCTCGGTCGGCGGCACCACCGGCAGACCGTCGGTCCACCCGCGGTCGAACGCCGCCTCGAACTCATCCTCGAGCGCAGCGAACGCAATGCGGCGACCGGACAGCGCCGAGCCCTCGAACCGGACCTGGAGCGCATCGGTCATCGACGGGTCGACAGACAGCGAGCCGCAACCCGGCCGCTGCGGGGGCAGGTCCGGACCGAGCGCGGTGGTTGACGTGAACGACTCCCACTCCTCGCGAGACCATCCGACGATTCGGCCGACCTCGGCCCCGTCCTCGACCCGGAGCAGGGTGGGGACGGTCTCGATGTCGTGATGCCAAGACACCGCCAGCTCGGTGTCGTCGACCACCGGGGCCTCGGTGGCCGGGAACGCCGGATCGTCCTGGGTGTAGACGGTCAGGGGGGCGCCGGTCGACGCCAACTGGTCGAGCACCGGGACGACGAGGACGCAGGTCGGGCAGTCCTGCTTCACCACCGCAACCAGGCCATCGGGCAGCGGCGGTCTGTCGAGGGTCGGGGCGGCTGCGGTGTCTGCCATGGCCCAACGCTATGTCGGGTTGGTGCCCCCGGTCGATTCGGTGGCGCCACCATCGGCGGTGAGACGTTGTTCACACGTCGGGGCGGTCGCCCTTGTCTATGCACTACCCTCCTAGCAGTTTCGGGGAACAGGGGAGCGAGCGACACCGGACCATGCTCGACGTGACATTCTTCGGCGTTCGGGGATCGACGCCGTGCAGCGGACCCGAGACCGCCCGGTACGGAGGAAACACGTCCTGTGTGGTCGTGCAGGCCCCGGACGAGGCACCCATCATCTGTGACTTCGGTACCGGGGTCCGGTACCTCGGTGCATCGATGCCGCCGGACGAACCGTTCGTCGGGACCGCACTGCTCAGCCATCTGCACTGGGACCACATCCAGGGGCTGCCGTTCTTCCCCCCGATCCTCCGCCCCGGGGCCAGACTGCATCTGGTTGCGCCGGTACAGGACGGCACCACGTTGGCCGCCGCCCTCGACGACGGCCTGGCGCCGCCGCTGTTCCCGGTCAGACTGACCGACCTGCCGGGCGCGTTCACGTTCGAGGAGATCTCGGACGGGACGGTCGAGATCGGATCGGTGACGGTCACCGTCTTTCCGGTGACCCACGTCGGCCCGACAAACGGGTACCGCCTCGACCGGGGCGATGCGTCCGTGGCCTACGTCAGCGACTTCCAGCAGCCGCACGACGGGTCGCTCACCGTCTCGCCGACGGTTGTCGATGCCTGCCGAGGGGTCGATGTCTTGATCCATGACGCCCAGTACGACCCGGATGAGTTCGCCATGAAGTCCACCTGGGGGCATTGCACGGTCGCCTACGCGGTTGCGGTGGCCAAGGCGGCCGAGGTCCGGCGGCTGCTGCTGTTCCATCATGACCCGGCCCACGACGACGCCTGGGTCGATCGAGCGGCCGAGGAGGCGGCGGCGGAGGCCGGCGACGCCTTCGAGGTCATCGCCGCCAGCGAGGGGCTGGTTCTGCGCTCCGGAAGCTGAGCTCCGGTAGGCTCGGCGCTCCGACTCCCGAAAGGTGTGCCAATGGCTGATGACGGACCCCAGATCGACTCGGCGGACTTCCGGCAGGTCCTCGGCCACTTCCCGACCGGGGTCACGGTCGTCACCGCCGCCGGGCCGGACCGCCCGGTCGGCGTCGCCATCGGTTCGTTCGTCTCGATCTCGCTCGACCCGCCCCTGGTCGGCTTCTTCCTCGGCACCGAGTCCGGGAGTTGGCCTCCACTCCAGGCCGCCGGCCACTTCTGCGTCAACGTCCTGTGCCAGGACCAGATCGAGCTGTGCGGGGTGATGGCGTCGAAGGCCGACGACAAGTTCGACGGTGTCGATCACCACCCGGCCCCGGGCAGCGGCGCCCCGGTGCTGCCCGACATCCACGCCATGATCGACTGTGCCATCGACCAGGTGGTGCCGGCCGGGGACCACAACCTGATCATCGGTCGGGTCTTGGCGCTCGAGACCCGCCGGGATGCACCTCCGATGGTGTTCTACAAGGGGTCGTACGGCTCATTTTCGGGCTGACCGGGCCGAGGGTTCGCCCAATCGAACTGCGTCGTCTGTGTGATTACCTTGAACCGACGGCGGTGAACCTCTCCCCGCCGAAGGAGCAGGCGGCGTGGCGGTTCAACTGGAACGGGGCATCGAGGACGCCGCCTCCTCCGGGCGCCACGTGCCCCGAGGTCGAGACCCCCGGGTCGGCCCCGGTTGGGCCATCGCGGCGATCGGTTCCCTGATCGCCCTGGCGGCGTTTGCCCCATCCGGGCTGTATCTCATCGGGTTCCTCGGTCTGATCATCGTCGCCCACGAGGGCGGCCACTACGTCCTGGCCCGCCGGGCCGGGATGCGCCCGACCGAGTTCTACTGGGGGTTCGGGCCGGAGATCTGCTCGATTCGGGTCGACGACTGTCGCTTCGGTGTGCGGGTCCTGTTCCTCGGCGGGTACGTCCGGCTCGAGGGGATGACCCCTCGGTCCGAGCTGCCGGACGGGTTCCCGGAGAGCGGGACGTTCCGAGCCGCCACCGTCGGCGGTCGGCTGTCGACGATCCTGGCCGGGCCGGCCGTCAACCTGGTCATGGCGTGGCTGGCATTCACCGCCGCGGTCGTCATCGGTGGCGGATCGGTCCTGACCGCGCCGGTCGATGGGCTCGGAGATGTCTGGTTCGTGCTTGCCGCAACCGCCGAGGCGCTGTGGCTGTGGGTCGACAACCTCGGCGGCTACCTGATGGCGTTGGCTGACACGTCCGGCCGGACCGAGCCACCGGTCCGGTTCCTTTCCCCGGTGGCCCAGGCCGACGTCAGCCGCCAGGCGGTCGGGCAGGGCCTGGCCTCCAGTCTCCAGTGGTTCGGCATCCTGTCGTCTGCGATCGGGGCGATCAACCTGTTGCCGTTGCCACCCCTCGATGGGTCCCACGCCGCAGCGGCGGCGGGGGAGGGGACGATCCGGCGACTGACCGGACGGAACGTCCGCCTCGATGTGACCCGGCTCGTACCGCTGGCCTACCTGACCGTCGGGATCCTGGTCGCCCTCTCGGTGAGTGCGCTTGTGCTCGACCTCCGAGACCTGGCCTGATCACCGGGCCGATCGGACCAGCCGGTCAGCCGACCATCGAGCGCTTCGCCACCTCTTCCAGCATGACCTCGGTCGCGCCACCGCCGATCGGGAGGATCCGGGCGTCCCGGTACATCCGCTCGATGGCGGACTCCCGCATGTAGCCCATCCCGCCGTGGAACTGCACGCAGTCGTACATGACCTGATTGACGACCTCGCACCCGAACGCCTTCGCCCCGGACATCTCCTTGACGTTGTCGAGGCCCTGCTCACCGAGCCAGGCCGCGTGGTACATCGATGCCCGGACCGCATCGACCTTGGCCTGGTTCATGGCCATCCGTTGCCGGATGGCTCCGAGGTCGAAGAGGTGCCCACCGAACGCCTTGCGATTCTGGGTGTACTCGTTGGTCAGGTCGATGGCGGCCTGGGCCGCGCCGACACCCATCCCGACAAGCACCATGCGCTCGTTCTGGAAGTTCTTCATCGTCTCGTAGAAGCCCCGGTGGGGCGTGCCGAGCAACTGGTCGTCCGGCACCCACACGTCGACCAGGGACAACTCCGCAGTGTCAGAACAGCGCCACCCGTGCTTGTCGAGCTTCTTGGCAACGCTGAAACCCTCGGTCCCGGCCGGGATGAGGAACATCGAGATCCCGTACTTGTTGTCCTCGTCGGTCTTGGCCGCCAGGATCGTCATGTCGCCGTAGACCGCATTGGTGATGAAGGTCTTGGTCCCGTTGATCCGCCAGCCATCGCCGTCCTTGACCGCCCGGGTCCGGATGCCGGCCACGTCCGAGCCGGCGTCCGGCTCGCTGACCCCGATCGACAGGACGGTTTCGCCGCTCAGCACGCCTGGCATCCACCGGGCCAGTTGCTCATCGGTCCCGGAGTTGACCAGGTGGGGTCCGGCCATGTCGGTGTGGACGAGCACGGTCACGTCGAAGCCGGCGAAGGTCGAGGCCCCGAGTGCCTCGGAGAACACCGCGGAGGCCAGCGGACCGAGGCCGAGGCCGCCGTGCTGCTCCGGGACCCGGAGGCCGAGCATGCCGAGCTCACCCATCTGGCGGAGGATCTCCCGAGGGACCTTGCCGTCCTCCTCCCACTGCTCACCCTTCGGGGCGACCTCATTGGTGACGAACTCGACGGTCTGGTCGTAGATCGCCTGGAGCTCATCGGTCATGAATGCGTTTCGGTGGACCATCCGCCAAAACTACCAAGCCGGCCTCTTCCGGCGCCTACCGGTGCGGTTACGGTGTGGCCATGGGCATCTACGCACTGGGGGGCGACGAGCCCCGGATCGACCCGACCGCCTTCGTCCATCCCGACGCGACGATCATCGGCCGGGTCGAGATCGGGCCTGGCTCATCGGTGTGGCCGGCGGCGGTCCTGCGAGGCGACCACGGCCTGATCCGGATCGGAGCGAGGACGTCGGTCCAGGACGGCAGCGTCCTCCACGTCACCGCCGAGCACGACACGATCGTCGGCGACGACGCCGTCATCGGCCACCTGGTCCACCTGGAGGGCTGTGTCGTCGAGGACGGTGCCCTGGTCGGCAACGCCTCGGTCGTCCTCCACCGGGCCGTGATCCGGACCGGGGCCGTCGTCGGTTCGAACGCCGTGGTCACCAATGACACCGAGGTCCCGGCCGGCGCGCTGGCACTCGGGGTCCCGGCCAAGATCCGGCCCGGCGCCGCCGACCCGGAGCTGATCGCCCACGCCGCTGCGTCCTACGTGGCGCGGGCGGTCCAGTACCGATCCCAGCTCCGCCGCCTGGACTGAGCTGGCCTGGCGAACCGCCGGGGGTTCAGCGGACGACGTGGAGGGCGTGGGGCCCCCGGAACTCGAAGCCGGTCAACGACACCGGCTGGTCGGGATCGAGGCGGAGGTCCGGTGCGACGCGCAGGAGTTGCTCGACGCCGACCTTGACCACCTGGCGACCGAGCCACTCGCCGAGGCAACGGTGGATCCCGAGCGCGAAGGCGGCATGGGGGCCCTCCCTGCGGTCCAGGTCGATCTCGGTCGGGTTCGACCAGTGGCTCTCGTCGAGGTTGATCGACCGGAGCACACCGGACACCAGTTGGCCGGCCCGGATCGAGGCGCCGCCGAGTTCGGTGTCGACGGTGGCCTGGCGTGTCACGGTCCCGACCGGGCTGTGCACCCGGAACGCTTCTTCTATGAGGCGTCGCAGCCGGGCCGGCTCGGCCTCGATCCGGGCCCGGAGATCCGGTCGGTCGAGCAGGATCCAGGTCACGAGGCCGATCCCGTCCCGTGGTTCGTTGATCCCTCCGGAGATCATGAGCCGGACGTTGTTGACCACCTCGTCCGGGGTCGCCCCGTTGTCGACGAACCATCGGATCGCCGACCGGTCCTCGGGCCCGGCGTGTTCGATCCGCTCGGCGATGGCTGCGCCGAGATCGGCCTTGGTTCGGTCCCCGATCTCGGTCAGCGCAGGGTCGTTCTCGAAGTTGGCGATGTCGCCGCACAGACCCTCGCACCACGACCACATACGGTCGAACCCGTGATGGTCGAGACCGAGGACGACGGCGAGCGCACCGGCGGCCAACGGTTGGGCGTAGACGTCCATCACATCGAACCGGTCACCCACGATGCCGGCCGCCAGGTCGGCGGCCAGCGGGGCCAGTTCGTCGCGAACGAAGTCTCCGCTCCGGCCACCGGACAGGAACGGTGGTCGCAGGATCGACTGGAGCCTGGTGTGGGCCGGCGGATCCATCACCAGCATGTTCGGCCCGAGGGCCCTGGCCAGGAACGACGGTGACGTGGCTGCGGTGAATCGATCCGGGTCGGCCTCGAGCTCGGCCACGTCGTCCCAGCGGGTGACAAGCCACATGTCGAGGGCTGGCACCCAGCAGACCGGCTCCTCGGCCCGCATCCGGGCCAGGATCGGGTCCGGGTCGGCCTCCAGATCGGCCATGGTCACGTGTTGTCCGATGCCCATTGGCGCGACGCTACTCGCCGAGCAGGGCGGCCGGAATTCCGTGGCCGTGGCCGTCGATCGGGGGCGGGTCGCCGAAGAACCCATCGACCCTGGCGACCAGGCCGTTCCGGTCGATGGTGACGATGTCCAGGCCGCGGAGCAGGACCCGACGGCCCCGCATCATGTCCCACCGATACCGGAGCCGGTCGTGGTGCCCGTCAACGGCCGAGGCGATGACGAAGCGGTAGCCGGGCCTGTTCGTCCTGAGGGCAACCACGTTGGCCTCGAGCGCATCCCGACCGACGAAGGTGTCGCGAGGGTCGACCCAGACGACGCGCTCGGCCACCGCCCGGTCGAGATGGTGGCGAATCCTGGTCGGGTCCGGCTCGTTCCACATCGTCCAGTAGTGGACGAGGGCGGGGGGCATGGGCACGATGGTCGGGCCGAAGAGTTCCACGGTCGATTGGACCCGCACGGCCGGCCCTCGGTTACCGTACGAATCGCCGGCTCGACTCGCCCCAAGCGCCCGAATCTTTTGTACTATGGGCGTAGTGTTAATTCCCGCTACCCGAACCCCTGACCCCACGGAGTTCTGCCAATGACGGTGACACCCGACAATCTGGATCTCGATCGCTACAAGCTCGGCTGGAGCGACGTCGAGGACTACGTGTTCAAACCGAAGAAGGGTCTGAACGAGGACATCGTCCGGGAGATGTCGTGGATGAAGGGCGAGCCGGACTGGATGCTCAACCTCCGGCTGAAGTCGCTGCGTCACTTCGACCGTCGACCGATGCCCAACTGGGGCGGCGACATGTCCGAGATCTTCTTCGATGACATCTACTACTACATCAAGCCGACCGAGGGGCAGGTCGACGACTGGGAGGACCTCCCGGACGCCATCAAGGACACCTACGAGAAGCTCGGCATCCCCGAGGCGGAGCGCAAGTACCTGGCCGGTGTGACCGCCCAGTACGAGTCCGAGGTGGTCTTCCACCGCAATCGTGAGGACCTGGAGCGCCAGGGCGTCGTGTTCTGCGACATGGACACCGCCCTCCGTGAGTACCCGGAGCTGGTCAAGCCGTACTTCGGCAAGGTCATCCCGATGAACGACAACAAGTTCTCGGCCCTCAACACCTCGGTGTGGTCCGGTGGTTCGTTCATCTACGTCCCGCCCGGCGTCGAGGTCGAGATGCCGCTCCAGGCCTACTTCCGGATCAATGCCGAGAACATGGGCCAGTTCGAGCGGACGCTGATCATCGCCGACGAGGGCTCGAAGGTCCACTACATCGAAGGCTGCTCGGCGCCGGTCTACACCTCGGACTCGCTGCACTCGGCCGTCGTGGAGATCGTGGTCAAGCCGAACGCCCACGTGACTTACACCACCATCCAGAACTGGTCCTCGAACGTCTTCAACCTGGTGACCAAGCGGGCCTACGTCGAGGCCGAGGGCCACATGGAGTGGATCGACGGCAACATCGGTTCCCGCCTGACCATGAAGTACCCGGCCATCTGGCTTGCCGGCCCCAAGGCAACCGGCGAGGTGCTGTCCGTGGCCTACGCCGGCAAGGACCAGCATCAGGACACCGGGGCCAAGATGGTTCACGCCGCCCCGGAGACCTCGTCCAAGATCGTCTCCAAGTCGATCTCGAAGGACGGCGGTCGGTCGAGCTACCGAGGCCTGGTCCGGGTCGAGGACGGTGCGTACGGCAGCAAGAGCTTCGTCCAGTGCGATGCGCTGATCCTTGACGAGGACTCGATCTCCGACACCTACCCCTACATGGAGATCGGCTCTCTCGACGCCCAGATCGGTCACGAGGCCACGGTGTCGAAGGTCGCAGACGAGCAGCTGTTCTACCTGATGAGCCGCGGCCTGACCGAAGCCGAAGCGAGCTCGATGATTGTTAGCGGCTTTATTGAGCCGTTGATCAAAGAGCTGCCGATGGAATACGCAGTCGAAATGAACCGCCTCATTGAATTGCAAATGGAAGGCAGCGTCGGCTAACGCGAACTGCGCTTTGCTCCCCACCAACCCAATAGATACCCACCGAAAC
>JBCCFN010000083.1:0-18364 GCA_039029715.1 Actinomycetota bacterium
CCGCATCTCCGGCTCGTCCGAGTGGTCGCTGACCCCGAGGGGCACCACGGCCACCGACCGCAGTTCCGGGTAGCGGTCGAAGATACCGAGCATCGTGTCGGCCAGGACCTCACCGTCGTTGACGCCGGGACAGACGACGACCTGCCCGTGGACCTCGACCCCGGCATCGAGCAGCGCCCGAAGCCACCGGAGGCTGGTGGCGCCACGCCGGTTGCGGAGGAGCTCGGACCGGTGGGCCCGATCGGTGGCATGAATGCTGACGTAGAGCGGCGACAAGCCCTCGGTGATCACCCGCTCCAGGTCGGCCTCGGTGAACCGGGTGAGGGTGGTGAAGTTGCCGTACAGGAACGACAGGCGGTAGTCGTCGTCCTTGAGGTAGAGGCTTCGGCGCATGCCCGGTGGCAGCTGGTAGATGAAGCAGAAGCTGCAGTGGTTGTCGCAGGTCCGGACCTGGTCGAAGACGGCGGACTGGACCTCGATCCCGAGCGGCTCGCCGTCGGCCTTGACGATCTCGACGCTGCGGTTGATCCCGCCCCGCTCGATGTCGAGGGCCACGGTCTGCTCGTCGACCAGGAGCTGGTATTGGATCACGTCCCGGGGCTGCTCGCCATTGATCAGCCGGAGGGCGTCGCCGACGACGACCCCGGCCCGATCGGCCGGGGAGTCCGGTTGTACGGCAACGACCTGGGGAACCACCACCGACCCAGGATACGGGCGAGGGGCCGGTCGACCGCCCGGTTGCTCGCGCCGATCATCGGGCTGTCATGCTCGCGTCCATGGCGGAGCCCGACGGGCACCACACCGAAGACGGGTCTGGCATCGGGCCGCGCCGGCGGATCGCCATCGTCGGCTCCGGTATCGCCGGCCTGACCTGTGCCCATCTGCTCGACGAACTGCACGAGGTGACCCTGTTCGAGGCCGACGCCCGCCTCGGCGGCCACACCAACACCGTCACGGTCGACGACCCGGATGCCGGGCCGCTCGGTGTCGACACCGGGTTCATCGTCCACAACGACCGCAACTACCCCAACCTGATCCGGCTCTTCGACCGACTCGGGGTTGCGACCCAGGAGTCGGAGATGAGCTTCTCGGTCACCGACGCCGGCGGGTTCACCTATCGGGCCACGAACGTGGCCACGCTGCTTGCCCGGCCGGCCAACGTCGTCGACCGACGTTGGTGGCGGATGATGGCAGACATCGTCCGGTTCTACCGGGCCGGCAACCGGTTCCTCGACCGACCGGACCCGACGCTCACGATCGGTCAGTTCCTGGCCGACGGGCGCTACTCGGCGTCGTTCGTCGACCTCCACCTGCTCCCGATGGGGGCGGCGGTGTGGTCCACGTCTCCGGCCGACTTCGAGGACTTCCCGGCCCAGGCGTTGCTGACCTTCCTGCGCAACCACGGCCTGCTCAGCATCGGCGACCGGCCGCAGTGGCGGACCGTGACCGGCGGATCCCGGACCTACGTCGAGGCCATCGCCGACCGGTTCAGCGGGACGGTACGGGCCGACACGCCGGTGCTACGAGTCGCCCGGCGGCGGTCCGGAGCTGCGACGGCGGTCGAGGTGACGACCGCGACCGGGACCGACCGGTTCGACGCAGTGGTCCTGGCCTGCCACAGCGACCAGGCCCGCGCCCTCATCGCCGATCGGTCTGGACCGGAGGAGGAGATCCTGGGGGCGATCCGCTACCGGGAGAACGATGCGGTCCTCCACACAGACACCACGGTGCTCTCCCCCGCCCGCCGGGCGTGGGCGGCCTGGAACTACCACGCCGGACCGAATCGGTCCGAGCCGAGCCTCACCTACGACCTTACGACCCTGCAGCGGCTCCCCGGCCGGCACCGGTACCTCGTCACCCTCAACCCGGACCCGGCCCGGCCTCCGTCTGGCCAGATCGCACGGTTCCGGTACGCCCACCCGCAGTTCGACACCGCAGCGATTCGGGCCCAGGACCGGGTCGAGGAGATCGACGGTGTCGACGGGCTGTACTTCTGTGGTGCGTACTGGCGGTACGGGTTCCACGAGGACGGCCTGGTCTCGGCCCTTCGGGTCTGTCGCAAGCTGGGGGCCCGGTGGTGAGCGAGCGTGGGGCCACCGCAGTTCCGGCCCTCGCCGCCGGCGGGCCGGCGGTGGCCTTCGGCTCGGTCTGGCACCGCCGAAATCGACC
Organism: Actinomycetota bacterium; assembly: GCA_039029715.1. Lineage (GTDB taxonomy): Bacteria > Actinomycetota > Acidimicrobiia > Acidimicrobiales > SZUA-35 > JAHELU01. Next base: position 2,170 of record JBCCFN010000083.1, read on the forward strand.
GGCCATCCACGAGTTCCGGTACCCGGTGACCCAGATCTGGCTCGATCCCGACCGACCGGGCGAGTTGTTCGACCGGCACCCGCTCTGGTCGACCCGGGCCCGCAGACCGATCCGGTTCCGGCCTCGGGACCACCTCGATGGCTCGGACACCCCGATCGGGCCGCGGATCCGGGCCGCGCTGGAACCCGTGCTCGGCCGGGAGCCGACCGGGCCGGTCCGGCTGCTGGCCCAGCCCCGGATCTGGGGCTGGTTGTTCAACCCGATCGCCGTGCACCTGGCCTGGGACCTTCCCGCCGAGCCCCCGGTCGGCGTGGTCCTCGAGGTGACGAACACGCCGTGGAAGGAGCGGACCCTCTACCCGCTCGCCCTGGCCCGGGACCCGGCGCCCGGCACTGGGCCCGGCCCCGGATCGATCGAGCTGGCGGCCGGCTTCGACAAGACGCTCCATGTCTCGCCGTTCCTCGACCGGGACCTCCGCTACCACTTCCGCATCGGCGAACGGCTGCCGGACCGATCGGCCGGCGACCGGCGACTGACGATCACGATCGACGTTGCCCGGCCCGACCGTCCGGATGCACCCGTCGTCGAGACCGCACTGGCCGTCCACCTCCGGCCGCCGGACCGGCGGACCATGACCGCCGCGCTGACCAACGCTCCCCTGTCGACCCATCGAGTCAGCGCCGGCATCCACCTCCAGGCCCTCCGCCTGGCGACCAAGCGGGTTCCCTTCGTCCCCCACCCCTCGAGGCGATCATGACAACCACCAACCGAAACGACGACGCAGCGATCAACCCCGAGCGGCTGCTGGCCAGAGCGCGGGCGGCCGGTTTCGGTCCCGGCCGGACCTTCGCCGGGCCCCGAACCGCCGCCGCGTCCCGCACCGTGTTGCTCCGGCTCCTCGGGCGGATGGCCCGGGATCGGCTGATCGTGACCGAGCCGGACGGAACCGACCATCACTTCGGGCCGCCCCACCGGGCAGACGATCCGCTCGGCACCATCGAGGCGACGATCGAGATCCTCGACCCCCGGGCCTGGACCGCCGTGGTCCGGGAGGGCTCGATCGGGCTCGGGCGAGGCTTCATCGAAGGTTGGTGGCGGTCCGACCGTCCGACCGATGTCGTCCGGGTCCTGATCCGCAACCTCCACACCGTCGATGAGGTCCGGAACCGGATCAACCGGGTCACCGGCCGGTTCGGCGATACCGCTCGGCGGGCCCTACCCCGGACCTCACCGACCAGGAACCGGGAGGACATCGGCACCCACTACGACCTTGGCAATGAGTTCTTCCGGCTGTTCCTCGACGATTCGATGACCTACTCCTCGGCGGTGTTCGCCGACGCCGGGAGCGGCGGCCCGTCAGGCACGATCCGGCGGGACCTGCTTGCGGGGAGCCTGGCCAAGTACGACCGGTTGCTTTCGAAACTGGGGGTCCATGCCGATCATCAGCTGCTCGAGATCGGGACCGGGTGGGGTGGACTGGCCATCCGGGCCGCCGAGGGGCGGGGCGCAACGGTCACCACAACGACCGTCTCCCAGCAGCAGTACGAGGAGGCGACCGCCAGGCTCACCGCCTCGCCGGCCGGCGACAAGGTCCGGCTGCTCAACCGGGACTGGCGGGAGCTCGACGGGCGGTTCGATCGGGTGGTGTCGATCGAGATGATCGAGGCGGTCGATTGGCGAGACTACGACCGGTTCTTCGGCACGATCGCCCGCTGCCTCGCTCCGGACGGGATGGTCGGGCTCCAGGCGATCTGCGTCCCTGACGGACGCTACGAGCGGGTCAAGAACACCGAGGACTTCATCCGTCGCTTCGTCTTCCCCGGCGGCTTCCTCCCCTCCCTGGGGGCGATGGCCCGATCGATCGGTCGGGCGACCCGGCTCCAGATCCTCGACGTCGAGGACTTCTCGGCCCACTACGCCGAGACGCTGCGGCTGTGGCGGACCCGGTTCGAGGAGCGAATCGACGAGGTCATGGCCCTCGGCCTCGATGACCGGTTCTGCCGGCTTTGGCGGTTCTACCTGGCCTACTGCGAGGCCGGCTTCCTCGAGCGGCACTGCACGGTCAACCAGATCATCCTGGTCGGGCCGGACTGGCGGCCGACCGGTCTGGACCTCCGCCCGGTGTAATCCCGAGGTGCTCGGGCTCGTAGGCTGGAGTCGTGGCCCCCTCCACTGTCGACGACACCCCCCTGACCTCCCCTGACAGCGCAGTTGACTCCGTCCTGCTGTGCGCCCCGCGCGGCTTCTGCGCCGGGGTCGAGATGGCGATCAAGGCCCTGGCCTGGCTGGTCCGGGCCTTCGAGCCGCCGGTCTACTGCTACCACGAGATCGTCCACAACAAGTTGGTGGTCGATCGCTTCCGGGACCGGGGGGTGATCTTCGTCGACGACATCGCCGAGGTGCCGGTCGGGCGGCCGATCATGCTGTCGGCCCACGGCTCGGCCCCCGAGGTCGTCACCGCAGCCAGGGAGCGTGGCAGCTACGTGGTCGACGCCGTCTGCCCGCTGGTGACCAAGGTCCACCACGAGGTCAAGGTCCGGGCCGGCAAGGGCTACCAGATCGTCTACATCGGCCATGAGGGCCACGAGGAGGCCGTCGGCACCATGGCGGTGGCCCCGGACGCCATCCACCGGGTCGAGAGCGTCGAGGAGGTCGCAGCGCTGCCGGACTTCGATCAGCCCACCGCCCTGCTGGCCCAGACCACCCTCAGCCACCGGGACTGGGCAGACGTCGCCGAGGCGGCGACCGCCCGCTACCCGGATCTATTCACCCCGAGCCGATCCGACCTCTGCTTCGCAACCACCAACCGGCAGTCGGCCCTGATGGCGGTTGCCGACCGGTGCGATGCCTTTGTGGTGATCGGCTCGGCAAACTCGTCCAACACCAACGCACTGGCCAAGCTGGCGACCGAGGCCGGCTGCGAGCGGGTCTTCCGGGTCAATGGCCCCGACGAGCTCCCGGCCGACCTGTCCGGCACCGTCGGCGTCACCGCCGGGGCCTCGGCCCCCGAGGACGTGGTCCAGTCGGTGATCGACTTCCTGGCCCCGACCGATGGGGTCGAGGAGGTCCGGATCACCGAGGAGGACGAGTACTTCCCGCCCCCTCGCAACCTCCGGGAGCTGCTCAGTGCCCTCGACGTCGTCGCGACGTTGGCCGTCGGTGGCTCGACCGAGGATCGTCCCGCCCTCAACGATCGCCAGATCGGGGCGTCGGACGTCCTGGTCACGCTCTGACCCTCACCGACCCGGAGGCGATCCCGGTCCCGTTGTCGGCGGCGAGGGCTACGCCCCGGCCTTGATCTGGGCCTGGTCGAACAGGTCCTGCAGGGTGTCCCGCAACTCATCGGACAGCGCGGTCACCGCCGATCGCTTCACCCGGGCGCCGTCCGGCCGGGCCGGCGGGTGAATCGGCTCACCGACGATGATCGTCACCCGGCGAGGCCGGATGTACCGGGCCCCCTTCGGCATCGCCCGCTGGGTCCCGCCGAGACCGACCGGCACGATCGGTACCCCCGCCCGGCAGGCCAGGAACGCCGCCCCCTCCTTCAACGGTTGGACGATCGGTCCCTCCTGCCGGGTGCCCTCCGGAAAGACCACCAACGGCTCGCCGTTGCGCAGCACCTCCTCGGACAGCCGGAGGGCCAGGCGGTCGGTCATGGAGCGTTCGACCGGGAACCCGCCCATCGAGCGGAGGAAGAACCCGAGACCGGGGATGTTGAAGTACGTCTCCGCCCCCATGTAGCGGAGGACCCTGGGGCTGGCCAGGGAGGCCAACGGCGTGTCGAGGATCGAGCGGTGGCCGCCCGGGGCGAGGATGAACCCGCCGGTGGTCGGTACCCGGTCTCGGCCGCTGATGTCGACCCGGACCACCAGCTTCAACGCCACCCAGATCCAGGACCGGATCACCCGGTAGATGATTCGGGCTCCCGGGCCCATTGCGGCGGCCGCCGGTGTGGCGTCCGCAGGCCCCGGGACCGGTGCCCGCTCAGCGGTCATCGTCCGTGGCGGTCGGGGCGGCCTCGACTCGCTCGACCAGATCGGCGACGACCTGGTCGATCGACAAGCCGGTGGTGTCCAGCATCACCGCGTCATCGGCCTGGCGGAGCGGGTCATGGGCGCGACCGGTATCGATCTCGTCCCGGCGGGCGATGTCGGCTGCGACCCGGTCGTAGTCCAGGTCGGTGACCTCCCGGGCCCTCCTGGCGGCCCGAACCGCAGGATCGGCGGTGAGATACACCTTGAGCACTGCGTCTGGGAAGACGACGGTCCCGATGTCGCGGCCCTCGAGCACACCACCGCCCCGGCGACGGGCCCACTCACGCTGTCGGGACACCAGCTCGGCCCGGACCGCCTGGTTGGCGGCGACGACAGACACCGAGCGCGACACCTCGGGGCCCCGGATCTGGGTGGTGGCGTCCACCCCGTCGACCACGACCGTCCCGTCCGGCTGCAGGTCGATCTCCACCGAGCCGGCGAGCGCCGCAACCGCATCGGCCTCGTCAGGCTCCATCCCGTGGGCCAGCACCGCAAAGGCGACCGAACGGTACATCGCCCCGGTGTCCAGATACTCCAAGCCGAGGGCCTCGGCCAGGCGACGACCGACGGTCGACTTGCCGGAACCGGCCGGCCCGTCGATGGCGATCACGGTCATCGGTCGGGCGCCGTTTGCGGCGTCCGACCGATCAGGGGTCTGGTCGGTCATTCGAGCTCCCGGATGGTCGGTCGGTAGCCGCGGGCGATCAATCCACCGAGCAGGCGCTCGGCCATGGCGGCGTCGACCAGGAGGGCCATGACACCCTCTCGGCCCTCGCCGGAGTGGCTGATCTCCAAGTCGAGGATGTTGACATCGAGTTCCGAGGCCAGCGTGGCGATAGCGGCGATCTCGCCCGGCCGGTCAGGGATCGGAACCGCGACCTGGGCCACCTTCTCGACCTGGCCATAGCCGACCGGCAGGTTGAGCCGTGCCGTCCTGGCCTGGTCGAGGAGCCGGTAGAGGCCGACCCGATCCCCCTCGTCGACCAGGTCACGGGTTCGGGCCAGGGCGTCGATCAGCCGATCGAGGCCGACCACGATCGCCTCCCGGTTTGCGACGCAGATGTCCGGCCAGATGGCGGGACGGCCGGCCGAGATCCTGGTCATGTCCCGGAACCCGCCGGCGGCCAGCCGGAGCAACGCCCGATGCTCGATGGCGGTACTGTCCGCCAGGTTCATCAGCGATGCCGAGGTCAGGTGTGGGACGTGACTGACCTGGGCCACCAGCTCATCGTGGACCGTTGGGCTGAGGGCGATCGATTCCGCCCCGGCGGCCCGGATCATCCGCCGGACCGCCCCGAACGCAGCGTCGGAGGTGGTCGACCCCGGGGTGACCACCCACATGGCACCGACGAACAGGTCCTCCCGCGCACCGGAGATCCCGTCCTGCTCCGAGCCGGCCATCGGATGGCCGCCGAGGAACCGGGGGTCGTCGATGGCGGCACAGATCTCGGCCTTGGTCGATCCGACGTCGGTCACGATCCCCGAGGTGGTGGCCAGTGCGGCCTCGACCAGCTCCGGTATTGCGCCGACCGGGGCCGCGATCACCGTCAGGTCGGCCGCCGGGTCCTGCCCGACCGCATCGGCGGCACCGATCTGGACCGCTTGGGCCTCGACTTCGGCCTCCCGGTCTCTGGCCAGGACCCGCCAGCCCTCACGCCGCATTGCCAGGCCAAGGGACCCACCGACCAGGCCACAGCCGACCAGGTTCACCGTCTTCGACTCGGCGGTCACGTCCCGTCCTCGCCGGCGTCTGTGGCCTCGTCACCAGGCTCGGCCAGGTCCGGGCGGAGGGTGGTGGCCTCCCGGAGGAAGACGTGGCGCAGCTCGGCTTTCGACCGCTCAGACTCCACGTGGAGCATCAGCCGGATACACCGCTCCAGCCCGCCCTCGGTCGGCATCTCCGTGGCGCACAGCAACGGCACGTCGACCAGGCCAAAACCGCGGGCCCCGGCGGCCGGCGGCAGGCTGGTCAGGTCGCCGGTGGCGGTGAACAGGATGCTGATCACGTCGTCGATCACGAGGCCATTGCGGTCGAACAGGGTGGTCAGGAGGTCGACGGTCCGCCGACGGATCTCCTCCGGTTCATCAACGTCGACGGTGATCGCCCCCCGAAGCGCTCGCACGGCCATGGCCCGGAGGTTACCGCCGAGTTCCGACGGCCCGTTGCAAATCGAGCAGTTCATCCCCCGTCACCGGGCGGGAGAATCCGGGCTTGAGCCTGGCATCGGTCAACGGCCCGATCCGGGAGCGGACCAGGCGGATCACCGGGTGCCCGACCGCCTCACACATCCGCCGGACCTGGCGATTCCGCCCCTCGTGGATGGTCAGCCGGATCAGCGAGGCATCGACGAGCGACGCCTTGGCCGGCGCCGTCCTCCCGTCCTCGAGGTCGACCCCCTCCCGAAGCCGGCGGATGGCCGACCGGGAGGGCGAACCGCGGACCTCGGCCAGGTACTCCTTCTCGATGCCGAAGCTCGGATGGGTGAGCCGATGAGCCAGCCCACCGTCGTTGGTCAGCAACAGCAGGCCCTCGGTGTCGAGGTCGAGCCGCCCGACCGGGAAGACCCGGGGCTCGTCCGGGACCAGCTCGACCACCGTCGGGCGGCCCTGGGGATCGTCTGCGGTGGTGACCACCCCGGCCGGCTTGTTCAGCAGGTAGGTCACGGCGTCCGGAATGGCCGAGTAGATCACGCCGTCGACGGCCAGCTCGTCCTCGGGCCGGACCCGGGCCCCGAGCTCGATCACCGTCCCGTTCACGGTGACCCGACCCTCGGCGATCAGGATCTCTGACGCCCGCCGGCTCCCGAGCCCGATCCGGGCCAGGACCTTCTGCGCCCGCTCCCCGTCGTCCATCGCCGCCGCGTCCCGCTCGCCGGTCAGGAATCGTTGCCGGTCGGTGCGGCGCCGTTCCCGTTCCCGTTGGCCGCCACGTGACCGTTCTGGCCGTGGCCGTTGGCGTCGTTGCTGCCGTTGGAATCCTTGCGGCCGTTCGAGTCGTTGCCCTCGGTGGTCAGGTCGATCGCCGGCTCTTCGCCGTCGATCTTCAGGGTCTGCTCGAGCGCCTCGAGAACCTCGGCGGACGGGACGAACTCGCCGAGGGCCGGCAGGTCATCGAGCGACATCAGGCCAAGCTGTTCCAGGAAGAAGTCGGTGGTGCCGAACAACGAGGCCTGCCCCGGTCCATCGTCCTTGCCGTTCTCGGCAACGTAGCCCCGCTGGAGCAGGGTCCGGAGCACCGCGTCAACGTTCACGCCCCGGATGGCGCTGATCTGACCCCTGGAGATCGGCTGCTTGTAGGCCACGATGGCCAGCGTCTCCAGCGCCGCGTTCGACAGCCGATTGGGGATGCCCTCCAGGGCGTAGCGCTCGACGTACGGGTGGACGTCCGGGTGGGTCTGGTACCGCCACCCGCCGGCGATCTCGACCAGCTGGAAGCCCCGACCCTGGGTCTCGTACTCGGCCGCCAGCTCCCGGCACATGCCGTCGACCAGATCGATCGGCAGCTCGACCAGCTGGGCCAGGAGCCCGGACGGCGTGGGATCGGTGGCGACCAGGAGCATGGCCTCGACGGCCCGCCGGGCCTCGTCGAGGGTCTCGGTCGACGGCGGCTCGACCCGATCGACGCTCATCCCTCGTACCGATCGATCCCGGAGAGCGCCAGCTCCCGATCGCTCTCATCGGCAACCCAGGCGACGGTGAGGTCACCGAACGAGCGGGCCTGTTCGATCTCGATCAGGCCCTGCTTGAACAGCTCCAGGACGGCGAGGAACCGGACGACGACCTCCAGCCGCTCGGTGATGCCGTCGGTCAGGTCCCGGAAGGTACGGGGACCGGACCCGGGCAGGATCTCGATGAACTCCTCGATGGCGTCGGTGACCGACGCCCGGACCGTGGTGACGTGGGCCAGGGAGACCTCGGGCTTCGGCTTCTCGGCCATGACCCGGAGGAAGGCCCGGCGCAGCTTGGCCGGTGTCATACCGGCGAGCGGGTCAGGGGTCAGCTCCAGGAACTGGTCCTCCAGCCCGACCTGGCGGGACACCGAACGGCCGGCCTCGGCCATCAGGCCGCTCAGGACCGTCGCCGCGTCCTTGAACGTCTTGCACTCGAGCAGGCGGGCGAGGAGCATGTCCCGCTCCTCCCACAGTCCGAGCTCCTCGTCCAGATCGATGTCTGCGTCCGTCGGCAGCAGCCGCCGACACTTCAGCTCCACCAGGGTGGCGGCGATCAACAAGAACTCGGTGGAGACCTCAAGATCGCAGGCCTCCAGCCGGGAGACCTCGGCCAGGTAGGCATCGACGATCTCGCACAGCTGAACCTCGTACAGGTCCACGTCGTCCTTCAGGATGAGGTGGAGCAGCAGGTCGAACGGACCCTCGAAGTTCGCAGTCTGGACCTGGAATGACATCGCTGTGATTCTAACCGAAAATCGGGCGGCAGCTCCGATGGACCCTCCTAGTCTAGGGGAAGACGGCTCGACCTTGGAGGCACCGTGACCGGTCAAACGACCACCGACGACCAGCGCCCACGGGCGTTTTCGGGCATCCAACCCACCGGGGTGATCCACCTCGGCAACTATCTCGGAGCGCTGCGGAACTGGGCTCGCCTCCAGGAAACGACAGACGGTGTGTACTGCATCGTCGACCTCCACGCCCTGTCGATTCCCCGGGAGCCGGGCGAGATCGGCCGGGCGTCGCTCGAGGCGGCAAAGGACCTGATCGCCATCGGGATTGACCCGGAGCAATCCACCCTGTTCGTCCAGTCCCACGTCCGGGAGCACACCGAGTTGGCCTGGCACCTGCAGTGCGTTGCCTCCTTCGGCGAGCTCCGCCGGATGACCCAGTTCAAGGACAAGAGCGAGACCAACGAGTTCGTCTCGACCGGGCTGTTCACCTACCCGACGCTCCAGGCGGCAGACATCCTGCTCTATGACACGGACATCGTGCCCGTCGGCGACGACCAGCGGCAGCACGTCGAGTTCACCCGGGACATCGCCACCAGGTTCAACCATCGCTTCGGCGAGGTGCTGGTCATCCCCGAGCACCGGATCCCGGAGGCCGGGGCCCGGATCATGGACCTCCAGCATCCGGAGAACAAGATGTCCAAGTCGGTCGACTCGCCGATGGGAACCGTCCTGTTGACCGACACCGAGGCCGAGGTGGCCAAGAAGTTCAAGCGGGCGGTGACCGACAACGACGGCGAGGTCCGGTTCGACCCCGAGGCCAAGCCCGGGGTGTCAAACCTGCTCGCCGTCCTGGCGGTCGCCACCGACGGGGACCCGGTGGCGTTGGCCGAGCAGTACACCCAGTACGGTCCGCTCAAGACCGACGCTGCGGCCGCACTGTTCGAGCTGATCCGCCCGATCCAGGAGCGCCGGGCCGCACTCGACGACGAGACCACCCGTAAGCTCCTGTCCGACGGTGCGGACAAGGCCCGGGAGGTCGCCGTGTCGGTGATGGACCGGGTCCGGGGCGCGGTGAAGCTGCTCTGATCGGCGGCCTCGTCGAGGCGCCAGGTCTACAGGTTGCCAGCCTCTGCGCCGCCGTCTGCGGCCTCGTCGAGGCGTAGATCGAAGCTGAGATCGGGGTTGCCTGGCCAGAAGTTGTGGACCTCGACCGCAATCGTGTTTGCCCCGTCGACCAGGGCCGCAGCCGGGACGGTCACGGCCCGGGCGATCTCCTCGCTGTTGCCGACCCACTGCGACGGCCGGGTGTTCCAGGCGATCGGGCCGTCCGGCATGTTGTACCGGTGGATCTCGGTCCCATTGAGGTAGACCACGGCGCCATCGTCGATCAGGGTCGTCAACTCGAGCGCCGGGATGGCGCGGGCGTCGACGACCGTGAAGTCGTGGGAGAAGTAGTAGGTCTCCTGGCCAGCGACCAGGGCGGTGGCCTCGTCGCCCTCCCCGAAGCCGAACTGAGCCGGGCCCTCGGCTGCGGCGGCCGGCACGGCCAGCGGCCAGCCCGCCGGTTCGGCACCGGCGCTCGAGTCGGTGTGGCGCCAGGTCGAGCCGAGGGCGATCAGCGGCTCGTCGACGGCCGGCGGCGGGGCGTCGGAGACGCCGAGGGCGACATCGAGGCTGAGATCGGCGTTGCCGGCCCACACGTTGTGGACCTCGACCGCCAGGACGTTCGTCCCCTCGACCAGGGCCGAGGCCGACACGGTGAACGGCCGGAAATCCTCATCGGCGCCACCTCGCCAGTCGATGGCCGTCATCCCGTGGGTGACGGTGCCGTCCGGCAGGTTGTCCCGAAGCACCTCGACCCCGTTGAGATAGACGATGGCTCCGTCGTCGGCCTTGAGCCGGAGGTCGAGGCTGCTCGGCGCCGGACCGGTGAAGTCGAACGAGGTTCGGGCGTAGTAGGTCGGTGATCCGGCCGTCAGCACGGTGCCCTCGTCACCGTCGCCGAAGCCGAGCTCGCCGGGGCCGGAGGCCCAGGCTGCGTCGTCGAAGGCCGGGTCCCGCCAGGCGGTCCCCAGATCGGTGCCGGAGTCCTCGTAGCGCCAGGTAGAGCCCGGGGCGAGCAGTTCACCGGCCACCGGCGGCTCGCCGCCACACAGCTTGGCGAACCCGCCGAGCCACCGGGACAGACCGGCATCGACCCCACCGACGTGGAAGTCGCCGCCGATGTACAGGCAGCCGTTGCTGTCCGACCCGACGGCGAAGGTCCCGTCCCGGGGCGAGTGGATGTCCGGCATGAACTCGTCGACCAGCTCGCCGGTCGAGGCATCGTAGGCCATCACCAGTCGGTGTCTCGTCCGCTCCTGGTCGAACGAGGAGAAGTGGTTGATCCAGCCGTTTCGCTCGGAGTAGGTGCAGTGACAGCCGGCGATGACGACGTCTCCGATGTGCTCACCGACCTGGAACGCACCGCCGGCGAAGAATCCGGAGGCTGCGAACTGCGTCCCCTGCATCCCGGTGGTGTGGAACCCGAGCATGGCGTGGTCTGCCGGGTCGAGGACCTGGACGATGTGCTGCTCGCCGATCACGAACAGCCGGTCGTCACCGTAGACCACGTCGAACATCTCGGGCTGGCTCTGCGGATAGTTGCGCGGCAGCTCGATCTTGCCCGGGACCGTGGCCCCGGTGGTCCCGTCGACCGTGTGGAAGTGGCCGGTCCCGGCCTCGCCGTTGACGGCGGAGAAGAACCCGGCCAGGTGGACCTCGTTCCGGCCCGGGTCGGCATCGACGCCCCACACCCCCGAGCCGGTGACCTGGGGCTTCCAGGCGGTGTCGATCGAGGCGTCGGTCCCGACCCTCGCCGCCTTGTAGACCCGGGTCCGGGTCCCGAGCGCACCGTTGTTCACGTGGGAGAAGTTGCCGACGAGGTAGATGTCGCTGCCGAACACCGACACCTCACGGACGACGGCCCGCAGGGTCGACCACGGCCGCTCGACCGCAACGGGGAACGACGGGTCGATGGCCCCGGTCACCGGGTCGAGCGCCACGACGCCCTGTCGGGGCTGGCCGTTGACCGTCTCGAACTCTCCGCCGACCAGGAGCGACCCGTTCGGCAGCACATCGAGGCTGTAGACCGCCCGGTCGATCTGGGGGGTCCAGCTGTCGATCCACTCGCCGGTGTCGACATCGAACGCGGCCACATACGGCTGCGGGATCGGGGTGGCGTTCTTCGACTCCTGGACGTTGAGGAACGCCCCGCCGACGAACATCCGGTTCCCGGACTGGGCGAAGTCCCACACCAGCACGTCGAGCGACGCCGTCTGGGTCTCAGCCGGGTTCTGGCCAGAGACACCCCACATCCGAACCGGGACCGGGTCCAGGTTTCGGACATCGACGGTGGCCCCGAAGCCGTTGCCGGCCGCTGCCGCAGGAGGAGCGGTTGGTGCGATGACGGCGATCACCGCCAAGATCAGGGTCACGGCCAGCGTGACTGCGGCCGTCTGTGGGTACGAGGATCGATGCGATGGGCTCACAGCTCGTAGCCTCCTTGGGCGCAAGCGGTCAGGAAGCCGACGAGCGAGCCGACCTCGGTCACGGCGCCGCTCTCGGCGACGGCAGCCAGCGTCGACTGCCAGTCCTGGACCGACGGCATCTCGGATTGCCCGGCCCAGTCGGCAGCGGTGGCCACACCGCCGGCCGCTCCCTCGAGGTCGCCCTCGTCGATGGCGGTGAGCGCCAGCTCGACGTTTGCACAGGCCAGGCTGGCCGGCTCGTCCAGTCCGATCAGCTCGCCGGAGCTGTTGCGGACCCTGCCATCCCGGTCGACGGCGACATCGCCATCGGTGTCGACCGGCTCAACCGAATCCAGGACCTCTTCGCCGGCCGCCAGTTCGTCGACCTCGTCGACGTCGACCGGTGTCGCCTCCTCGGGGCTCGGCAGGTCCGGGAAGTCGGTTGGTGACACGTCCTCAGGCTGGACATCGTCGGCCTCGACCGGCTCGAAGCCGTAGTCCTCGGGTCGGGGCCCGTCGCCGTCCTCGTCGACGGCTGTACCGTCGGCCGAGGTCGACCCATCGGCGACTGCCGTCGCCGCATCATCGGTCGGCACCGAGGCCAGACCTTCCGGCTCGGACGAGGCACTGCAGGCCGCCCCGGTCAGGCAGAGGACCAGGAGCAGTGCGGCCAGGCGGCGGAACCCGGGGCTGAACCCGTCCCCGGGCAGGGGCGGGCAGAGGTGGCGGTGACGCATAGTGCCAACGGGTACCAGCGATCGGTTCGGGGCGGAATAGTCCGTCCGGCTCGATCATTCGGTCCCGATGGCCCGGATCGGACCGCCCTAGGGCACTAGCCGTCGATCTCCCCGAGGTAGGACTTCCGCAGATCCGGGTTGGCCAACAGCTCCTCGGCCGTCGAGTCGAGGACGACCCGGCCGGTCTGCAGCACCCAGCCCCGGTCGGCGATCGACAGGGCCATATTGGCGTTCTGCTCGACCATGAAGATGGCGATGCCCTCCTCATGGATCTGCTGGATCAGCTCGAAGTTGGTCTGGACCAGCGCCGGAGCGAGGCCCATCGACGGCTCGTCCATCAGCAGGACCCGGGGGTTGGCCATCAGGGCTCGGCCCATGGCCACCATCTGCTGCTCGCCACCGGACAGCGTTCCCGACCGTTGGTTCAGCCGTTCCTTGACCCGGGGGAACAGGTCGTAGATCCGCTCCAGGTCCCCGGCGATGCCGTCCTTGTCGTTTCGGAGATAGGCCCCCAGCTGGAGGCTCTCCTTGACCGTCAGCCGCTTGAACAGCCGCCGGTTCTCCGGCACCATCGTGACCCCGCGCTCGACCCGGTAGGAGATCGGCTTGTCGTTGACCACCTCGCCGTCGAGGACCACCTCACCGGTGGTCGGCGAGACCATGCCGAGCAGCGTCTTGAGGGTGGTCGACTTGCCGGAGGCGTTGCCACCAAGCAGGCAGACGAGCTCCCCGGGATAGATGGCGAGGTTCACGTCCTTGAGGATGTGCACCGCCCCGTAGTGGGTGTTGATGTCGCGGAACTCGAGCAGCGCCGTCTGCTGCCCGGCATCGGTCGAGGGGGCGGTCGTCGTGTCTGTCATGCCTGCTTCTCCACCGGGCGGCCGAGGTAGGCCTCGATCACATCGGGGTCGTTCGAGACCTCGTCGAAGGACCCCTGGGCCAGGGTCTCACCATGGTCGAGCACCACGACCCGGTCCGACACGTCGCGGACCACGTTCATGTCGTGCTCGATCATCACGATCGTGAAGCCCCATTCGCTACGGAGCTTGCCGATCAGACCGGTCAGCTCCGCCGACTCCTTGGGGTTCATACCGGCAACCGGCTCGTCGAGCAGGATCAGCTTTGGCCGGGTGGCCATGGCCCGGGCGATCTCCAGCCGCCGCCGGTTGGCGTAGCTGAGGACCGAGGCCGGCTGTTCCAGCCGATAGCCGACCAGCCGGGTACCGAAGAATCCGAGGATCTCCTCGGCCCGGGCCCGGATGTCCGCCTCCTCGGCCTGGAACCCCTTGGTGTTGAACAGCGCACCGAACACCCCACCCTTGGTCCGGCAGTGCTGGCTGACCATGACGTTCTCGAGGATGGTCATGTTTGCGAACAGCCGGACGTTCTGGAACGTGCGGGCGATGCCCCGCTGGGTCACCTGGTTGGGGTCCAGCCCGAGCAGTGACTCCCCCTCGAACAGGATCTCACCGCTGGTCGGGGTGACCATGCCGGAGATCATGTTGAAGAAGGTGGTCTTTCCGGCGCCGTTCGGGCCGATGACCCCCACGATCTCCCCCTCGTCGACGTGGAAGTCGAGGGCGTTGAGGGCCCGGAGGCCACCGAAGGTGACGCTCAGCTCCTTGATGTCGAGCAGCCGGGTCATGCGGTACCTCCCGCCGGGGCGACGCCATCGGCCGGTTCGGCCTGACCGTTGCCGTTCTCATCGTCCTGGGCATCGACCTCGCCCCGGAGCCAGGCGTCCTGGAGGAACTCGTCCTGGTGCAGCTCCCGGCTGCGCCTGGCGTTCGGGACCAGGCCCTCTGGCCGCTGCAGCATCATCCAGATCAGGAGGGCCCCGTAGATCAGCAGCTTGTACTCGGAGAACTCCTGGAGCAGGCCGGGCTGCTTCGGCCCGCCGAGCACGCCGACCAGCACGATCGAGCCGACGATGACACCGACGATGTTGCCCATGCCGCCGACGATGACGATCACCAGGATGATGATCGACACCAGGATCAGGAACGACGTCGGGAAGATCGAACCGACCTTGGCCGAGAAGATCGCACCGGAGAACGAGGCCAGCACCGCGCCGACAACGAACGCCATGAGCTTCACGCTGACCGTGTTGATCCCCATCGCCTCGGCGACACTCTCGTCCTCCCGGACCGCCATCCAGGCCCGGCCGAGGCGGCTGCGTTCCAGCCGCCACGAGACGTAGATCGAGATGGCGGCGAACACCAGGACCAGGTAGAACACCGACCGGGGGTCCGTGCCCTTCACGTCGAAGGCGCCGAAGTCCGCCGGCGGGATGTTGGTGATGCCCTGGGCGCCGTTGAAGTAGCCGTTGAGCCAGTCGGACAGGAACAGCAGCCGGATGATCTCACCGAAGCCGAGGGTGACGATGGCCAGGTAGTCGCCCCGCATCCGGATGACCGGTGCGCCGATGAACAGACCGGTCAGGCCGGCGAACAGGATGGTGACCACCAGGGCGATCAGCCAGCCGCCCGGCCCGTCCAGCACCGGCAGCCACTCCGGCCAGTCGTCACCGCGGTTCGGCGAGGTCAGGACGGCGGTGGTGTAGCCGCCGACGGCGAAGAACGCCACGTAGCCGAGGTCGAGGATGCCGGCCAGGCCGACCACGATGTTCAGACCGAGGGCAAGCAGCAGGAAGATGCCGACGTTGGCCAACAGTTCCTGGGTGATCTTGCCGGTGAAGATCGGGATGATGATCAACAGCACAGCGGTCACCGCGATCAGGATGGACGTGCTGCGGGTCTTGGCCGCCCCGGTCTGGGCCCGGTAGTCGGCCCGGGCGGCACTGATCCGCTCACCGCCGCCGGCCATCGCCACGCCGAAGGCGATGGCGAACAGCACGATGGCCGAGATGATCTCCAGGCCACCGGTCGGGGCGTAGAGGAACTCGAGCGGGTCGAGTACGTCGATGATGAAGCTCTCGAAGATCGACACCGAGACGACGGTCAGGATGGCGGCAACCAGGGCAGACGGCATCTTGCCCGGCAGCACATGGAGGGACCCGCCGAGCGCACCGGCGGCGGCGAAGATGACGATCCAGGCGACCAGGCCGAACCCGATCCCCCGGTTGAACGACAGGAAGTCGAGGGTCTGGGGCGACCAGTTGACCAGCGGATCTCGCAGGTCGAACTGGTTGATCAGCAGCACCAGCACCGACAGGCCGAGGCCACCGATGGCGCCGACGGCTGCGCCGGCGACCACGTCCCTGGCCCCCTTTGCGGTGGCCGCCATGCCCTCCAGGACGACCTCCCGGCCGACGAGCCACCCGAGGATGAACGGGAGCCACAGCAGCGACAGGTAGCCAAGCGACAGCACCCCGTCGATGATCATCCGGCCGTTCAGGCCGACCGGCATGCCGGCCAGGGCGATGAAGACCGACCCGAGGGCCAGGATGCCGCCCCGACGCCCGATGGTCGGCCAGTCGAGGTCGAACGGGCCGCGAACCACCGCCTCGCCGGTCTCGTCCACGGTGGTTGCGATAGCGGTCATGCCCGATCC
>JBCCFN010000084.1:0-18274 GCA_039029715.1 Actinomycetota bacterium
CTGGCCGCCGAGGGCCAGCTGATGGCCTATCACCACGACGACTTCTGGGCCTGCATGGACACCCTCCGGGACAAGGTCATGCTCGAGAGCCTGTGGGAGTCGGAGAAGGCACCGTGGAGGATCTGGGAATGACGGACGCAACCAGCCGCCAGGCCGAGGGCCAGACCGTTCTGGTCACCGGCCACGACGGCTACATCGGCACCGTGCTGGTCCCGATGCTCCAGGGCCGGGGCCACACCGTGGTCGGTTACGACAACATGCTGTTCCGGGGCTGCCGGTTCGGGGCCAACAAGTCCCACGCCGACCGGGAGCTGGCCCTCGATGCCAGGGACATCATGCCCGAGCACCTCGAGGGGATCGACGCGATCCTCCACCTGGCCGGGATGAGCAACGATCCGGCCGGTGACCTCAGCCCGGACGCCACCTACGAGGTCAACTGGAAGGCGTCGGTCCGGCTGGCCGAGATGGCCAAGGAGGCCGGGATCGAACGCTTCGTGTTCTCCTCGTCCTGCTCGGTCTACGGGGCCCACGGCGACGAGCCGCTCGATGAGTCGGCCGAGTTCTATCCGGTCACGCCCTACGGCGAGTCCAAGGTGTTCGTCGAGCGGGACGTTGCCGAGCTGGCAGACGACTCGTTCACTCCGGTCTATCTCCGGAACGCCACCGCCTACGGCGTGTCCGAGCGGCTCCGGGGCGACCTGGTGGTCAACAACCTGACCGGCTTCGCAGTGACGACCAACAAGGTCTTCCTCAAGAGCGACGGCAGCTCGTGGCGGCCGCTGGTCCACATCGAGGACATCTCCCGGGCGTTCTGCGCCACGCTCGAGGCGGACCGGGAGCTGGTCCACAACGAGGCGTTCAACATCGGCGCCAGCGCCGAGAACTACCTGATCCGTGACGTGGCCGAGATCGTCGCCGACGTGGTCGACTGCCCGGTCACGTTCTCGGACGAAGCGTTCAACGACATCCGGAACTACAAGGTCAACTGCGACAAGTTCGAGCACCGGTTCCCCGAGGCCAGGCCCCAGTGGACGGTCAGGCGGGGCGTCGAGACCCTGCGGGACGCCATGGTGGCCAACGGGCTGACCCTGGAGCAGCTGGAGGGCGGCCGGTTCATGC
The DNA here is from genome assembly GCA_039029715.1 of Actinomycetota bacterium. Taxonomy (GTDB): domain Bacteria; phylum Actinomycetota; class Acidimicrobiia; order Acidimicrobiales; family SZUA-35; genus JAHELU01. The sequence goes on from JBCCFN010000084.1 coordinate 1,120, forward strand.
GGCTCCACCATCTCCGCCAGGGCATGGACGCCGGTGCGGTCACCGGTGACCTGCGCCTGCTCGCCGAACCGGACTCGCTCTAGGTCGACCGGGAGGGACCCAGACCAATGACACGAATTGCCGTCTGCCGTGGATGCGGCAGCCCGAACTTCGAGGTCTTCCTCGACCTGGGGGAGACGCCGCTGGCCGACGCCCTGGTCACCGACCCGGACGCACCCGAAGAGCGGTTCCCGCTCCAGGTCGCATTCTGCGAGGAGTGCAGCCTGGTCCAGATCACCGAGGACGTCGAGCCCGAGAAGCTGTTCGTCGACAACTACCTCTACTTCTCATCGTTCTCCGATCACCTGCTGCGGCACAGTCGGGACCATGCGCTCGGCCTTATCGAGCAGCAGGATCTGGGCGCAGACAGCTTCGTGGTCGAGATCGCGAGCAACGACGGGTATCTGCTGAAGAACTTCGTCGAACAGGACGTGCCGGTGCTCGGCCTGGACCCTGCGCCGGATCAGGCGGCGAAGGCCAACGAGATCGGCGTCCGGACCGAGGCCGACTTCTTCACCCTGGCCAAGGCTCGCCAGGTTCGTGAGCAGCACGGTCCCGCCGACGTGATCATCGCAAACAACGTGATGGCCCACATCCCGGATCTCAACGACTTCGTGGCCGGCATGGCCCACCTGATCGCAGACGACGGCGTCATCACGGTCGAGAACCCGAGCGTTGGCGAGCTGATCTCACGATGCGCGTTCGACACGATCTACCACGAGCACTACTTCTACCACTCGTGCCTGTCGGTTGACACGCTGATGCGGCGCCACGGGCTGTTCCTCAACGACGTCGAGATGTTCCCGGACCTCCACGGCGGGACCAACCGGTGGTGGATCGGCAAGCACGAGGCTCCGACCGAGCGGTTGGCCGAGGCCCTGGCCGCCGAGCGGGAGGCCGGGCTCGATCGCCATGCCTACTATGCCGACTTCGGCCAGCGGGTCGAGCAGCTCCGGGACGACCTGATGAAGATCGTCAACGGGGCGCTGGCTGATGGGAAGACCATCGCCGCCTACGGTGCGGCGGCCAAGGGCGCAACGATGCTGAACGTCATGGGCATCACCAGCGAGCTGGTGCCGTACGTGGTCGACCGCAACACCTACAAGCAGGGCCGCTACATGCCAGGCACCCACCAGCTGATCAAGGACCCGGAGGTGCTGGTCACCGATCCGCCGGACATCCTGTTGATCCTGGCCTGGAACTTCGCCGAGGAGATCATGGCCCAACAGCAGGCCTACGCCGATGCCGGCGGCCGCTTCCTGATTCCCGTCCCAACCCCCGAGCTGATCTGAGGACCCGAGATGTCTGGATTCACCGCTGACAAGGCCATCAACGTGCCATGCCCCGCCTGTGGGGCGCTCGACATTCGCCTCTTCTTCGGCGAAGACTCCGTCCCCCAGAACAGCTGCCTGCTGATGGACAGCCCGGGCGAAGCGGCCAGCTTCCCCCGAGGAAAGCTGGACATCGGGTTCTGCAACACCTGCGGGTTCATCACCAACACGTCGTTCCAGCCGGGCAGCGCCGAGTACTCCCAGCGCTACGAGGAGACCCAGGGCTACTCCGGGCTGTTCATGGCCTTCGCCAAGGAGCTGGCCGAGCGGTGGGTCGCCGACTACGACCTGGCGAACCGGACCGTGTTGGAGATCGGCTGCGGCAAGGGTGAGTTCCTGGTCGAGATGGCAAAGGCCGGTGCCGGGCACTGCATCGGGATCGACCCCGGCGTCCACCCGGAGCGCCTCGACGATCCCGAGGCCAAGGACATCGAGTGGATCGTCGACTTCTACGACGAGCGCTACAGCCACCTCGACGCAGATGTCGTGATCTGCCGCCACACCCTGGAGCACATCCCGAACGTGGCCGAGTTCATGTCGACGATCCGTCGGTCGATCGGCGATCGGCCGGACACCGTGGTCCTGTTCGAGCTGCCAGACGTGTCCCGGGTCCTGACCGAGGTGGCGTTCTGGGACATCTACTACGAGCACTGCTCGTACTTCAGCCTCGGCTCGCTGGCCCGGTTGTTCCGCAAGACCGGGTTCGAGGTGGTCGAGCTGTCCAAGGAGTACGACGACCAGTACCTGCTGATCGCCGCTCGCCCGTCGACCGTCCCGGCCGCCGGCGAGCCGCTCCCCCAAGAGGACGACATGGAGGAGCTGCGGGCCGGCGTTGCCCACTTCCGGGCTGGCTACGAGAACCTCACCGAGGAGTGGCGCAAGCGGCTCACCGACCTCCGGGACCAGGGTGAGAAGGCCGTCATGTGGGGCGGTGGTTCCAAGGGGGTCTCGTTCATCAGCAACCTCGACATCTCAGACGAGGTGGCGGCCGTCGTCGACATCAACCCCCACAAGTGGGGCAAGTACATGGTCGGCTCCGATCACGAGGTCGTCTCGCCCGAGACCCTGCAGCAGATCGATCCGGCCCTCGTGGTCGCCATGAACCCGATCTACCTGGAGGAGATCGGCCAGGACCTGGACAAGCTGGGCGTCGACGCGCCCCTGCTTGGCCTCTGAGCCGATGGCCATTCCCGTACCGTGCTGCCCGGTGTGCGGCAGCATCGACTTCGAGCCGGTGCTTTCGCTCGACTCCCTACCGGTCGCCATCAACGCCCAGACCACGGCCGAGGAGGCGACGTCGGTCCCGGTCGGTGACATGGAGCTGGTGGTCTGCACCGACTGCAGTCACCTCTACAACGCCGCGTTCGACCCGGCCCTGTCCGAGTACGACGCAAGCTACGAGAACTCGCTGCACTTCTCGAACCACTTCCAGACCCATGCTCGGGCGCTTGCCGATCGCTTGATCACCGACCACGGCCTGGCCGGGGCAACCGTGGCCGAGGCGGGCTCCGGCCCCGGGCACTTCCTGGCCATGCTGTGCGAGGCCGGCGTCGGGGCCGCCTACGGGTTCGACCCGAGCTACGACCCCGATCGTCTCGGGGCTCCGGAGCATGCGGCGGTCACGCTGTCGTCCGAGCTGTTCCCGACCGACGGCTCGCTCGCCCCGAAGCTGGCGTTCAGCCAGCACGTGCTCGAGCACCTGATGGCTCCGGTCGAGCTGCTGGCCACCCTCCGGGATGCGGTGGCAACCACCGAGGGCGGCGCGGTCTACTCGGAGGTCCCGAACGGCGAGGTCATGATCGACCGGTGTGCGCTCTGGGATCTGATCTACGAGCACTACAGCTACTTCACCCCGGTCTCGCTCCGCCTCGCTGCGGCCCGGGCCGGGCTGACCGCCGAGCGGACGCTCACAGCGTTCGACGACCAGTTCCTGTCGCTGGAATCGGCGCCGACCGCCTCGTCCGACGAGCTCCCGGACCGGGCCGTCGTTGGGGAGTTGGTCGAGCGGGCGGTCGCCTTCGGCGAGTTGGCCCGCAAGCGGATCGAAGGGGCACGGACCGAGCTCGACGCCTACGCGGCGCGGGGCCCGGTCGCGCTGTGGGGCGCCGGCTCCAAGGGCATGACCTACCTCAACCTGGTGGCTTCGGACGGCGGCATCGATGCCATCGTCGACGTCAACCCCCGAAAGGCCGGGTACGGCGTGCCAGGCGTCGCCGGGACCATCACCGGTCCCGAGGCCCTGACCGAGGTCCAGCCGACGACCGTCCTGATCGCCAACCCGGTCTACGCAGACGAGATCCGCCAGAGCCTGGCCGGCCTCGGCGTCGAGGCCGAGGTCACGGCGTTGTGGGACTGAGGGGCGGGTCGGTGTCATGAGCGTCGTGAACCCGTCGTTCTTCGTGATCGGGGCCTACCGATCCGGCACCACCACCCTCTACCGGCTGCTTCGGCAGCACCCCGGGGTGTTCCTGCCGCTGAAGAAGGAGCCGAACTTCTTCGCCGTCGACGGCAACCCGGACGCCTCGGACGTGCTCCGGGAGTGGGCGGTCCTCGACCGGCCGAGCTACGAGGCCCTGTACCGGGACTGTGGACCGGATCAGGTGGCCGGGGACGTCTCGCCGGAGTACCTGGCAAGCCCCTACGTGGCCCCCCATCTGGCGGCGACGGTGCCGGATGCCCGGCTGGTCGCCGTGCTCCGCAACCCGATCGACCGGGCCTGGTCCGATTTCCTGCTCCACCGGCGGGACGGCAACGAACCGTGTGAGCGGTTCGCAGACGCTCTCGACCAGCAGGAGGCCCGGACCCGCGATGGCGACCACCGGGCCGGTCACTACATCGACACCGGCCGCTACGCCGACCAGCTGCGGCGGTACCACGACCACTTCGACCCGTCCCAGCTCCAGGTCCATACGTTCGAGGACCTGACCGCTGATCCGGTGGGCACGATGGGCCAGATCTTCGGCCACATCGGCGTGGCCACCGACGTCGAGATCGACCCGGAGCCCCCGGTCAACGCGTCCGGGGTGCCCCGGAACCCTGCGGTCGCCAGCCTGCTCAAGGCCCGGAACCACCTCCGGCCCTACGTGAACCGGTCCATGATCGAGCGGGTGCGGCCGGTGTGGGAGCGGTTCCTCAGCGGTCAGCTGGATCGCCCGATGCTGAGCGACCAGGACCGGGCTCGGCTGGTCGAGTTGTACGCAGACGAGATCGAGGACATCGGGCAGATCCTCGGTCGGGATCTGTCACACTGGCTCCAGCCGGCGGGCTCCCCGTCCGAGGGCGCCGACCGTCCGTGAGGCAGCCGTGACCAGAACCGACGCCACCTACGTGCTCCGGTCGCTGCGGGCGACCGCCCGGGAGGCGATCTGGTACGTCGGTTGCCGCCACGAGCAGGGCGACAGACCGAACATCCTGCTGTTCGCCACCCGCCGGGGCGGTAGCACCTGGGCCATGGAGCTCATCGGGGCCAACCGAGGGGTCCGGCCGCTGAACCAGCCGTTCGCCACCCTCAGCCGCAACGTGACCTATGCCCAGATGCTTGAGATCCCCCGGTTCCACGAGGGCCAGATCACCTCGATCGATCCGTCGACTGGGCCGCGGCTCGAGCGCCTGGTCCGCCGGGTCCTGGACGGGGAGATCATCATCAATGGCCCGACTAAATTCTGGAGCCGGGACTTCGTCCGGGTCTCCGACCGGTTGGTGCTCAAGATCACCGACGCCAAGCCGGTGATCGACTGGTTCGACACCACCTTCGACGTCGACATCGTGCTGCTGACCCGGCATCCGATACCCCAGGCGCTGTCCTGTATCCGCAACGGCTGGACCCTCACCGTCGACTCCCACCTCCGGGACCCCGGCTTCGTTGCCGCCAACCTGGACGGGGCGGCGGAGGCTGCGGCCCATGACGTGATGAACGGGGACGACGAGCTCCAGAAGTTCGTCCTCAACTGGGGCCTGGAGAACCTGGCGCCGCTCCGCCTGTTGCCGGACCGGCCGGACTGGCTCCACGTCCGCTACGAGGCCTGCGTGGCCAAGCCCCAGGAGGTGCTGGAGCGGATGGCGTCCCGGTTGGGTCTGACCGATCGGGCCGAAATGGCCGCCGTCGTCGACCGACCGAGCGGCTCCTCCCATCTGGCGACCGCAGACACGGTGGCGGCGATCCGCTCCGGCAATGCCGAGGCCGCACTGGAGCGGTGGCGATCGGACATAGACGCCGACGCCGAGCGCCGGGCCCTCCAGCTCCTGGAACGGCTCGGGATCGACGTCACGCCGATCCTTGCGCCTGCGGACTGACGACGTCTTCGACGACCTGCGTCCGAACGTCGACGTCCGCTATCGATCGTCGATGACGGCCATCGCCCGGTCCAGGGCGGCCCGGTAGCCGGCCTCGTCCCTCCTCGCTGCGGTGACCCCGGTCTGGGTGTCGCCGACGATTGCCACGACCAGCGCGATGCCCGGGTCGATCGACTGGTCGATCACCAGCCCGGCGCCCGTGGCGATGGTGCAGAAGCTCTGCCAGCGGTTGCGATTCTCCTCGGGGCCGACCGGGGGCACGACGAACAGGGTCTTGCTTGCGAATCGTTGCCCGAGAATCTGCTCCATCTCCCAGGCCAGTCCCTCGGTCTCCGCCAGCACCACGACGATCGTGGACGCCTCGGCCATCCGTTCGAGTACCAGCGGCTGCCACTCGGCCTGGGGCAGGCTCTCCTTCGCCGAGCCGAGGGTCGCTCGATCGCTCCCGGGCGGCAGCACACCGATCACCGGACCGAACTGCTCGAGTTGCCAGGCCACGGTCTCCTCGAACGGCTCTCGACCGAGGATCGAGAACGCTTCGAAGAACGGCCGCCTCGATGTGGCGGCGGTCGGGATCGGGAGGCGGTCGTCCTCGAACGATCGAAGATAGAGCACGGGCGGTCGGACGTCGGTCTCGGTTACCCGCTTGGCCGATGCCTTGCCGACCCGACGGGCCAGCCGGTAGACCACGGCACCGCAAATCGTGACCGTAGCGCCACCGAGCACCATGAGTTGTCCCAACCGTTCGGGAGCGATCGCCAGGTAGTCCGACAACTCGAGGTGGTCGAACCACGGGGTGAACAACCAGTTGCCGACACCCCGAATCATCGCCGCAACCCCGAGTAGCACCGCCAGCGTGGCAACCGACCCCACGATCAGTCCGCTCGCCGTCGGAAGGACGAAGCGACCGACCCCCCGAGGACGGTCCCGGCGTCTGATCACACCGGCGGTTCCCACGCCGACGACCAGTGCGATTGCCGCGATCACCACGGCAACCGAGAGTCCGAAGACCGCCGGTCCGACGATCAAGCCGCCGATCGCCAGCAGCTGGACGATGATCAGGATCCGGCTTCGCCGTCGAATCTGCCGTGCCTGTGGCTCGGCATCGATGATCGGCCGACCCACGGCGGCTCGGCCGGGAACGGCCGCCGCCCGCCCGCCGTGGAGCGCTCGGACCCCGACCAACAGTAGTCCCAGCCCGAGCACCAGCAGCGATGATCGGATGACGGCCCACAGGACGGTCGCCGGGAAGAATGCATCGGTCGCACCCTCCGGGGCCGCATCGTAGAGTCCGGCGGCGAGGCGGCCGAGGTCGTCCACCGACGGCAGCGTGCCGCTGGACCCGGTGGCAATCGTGTAGAGATATCGCTCGTGGCGGAAGGCGGCGGCGGGGCCGCCCCGGTCCTCGGACTGCTGACGGATCCAGAGGTCTGGCCGGTCGTTTGCGGAGCCGAGCGAGGATTCGGTGTCGAGTCCAGTCTGCTTGGCGTCCCCGACGGCCGCGGCGGCGAAGAGCGGGAAGCGCATGCGACTGATCAGCACCCCCGCCACCTGCTCATCTGCGGTCTGGTAGAACTGGAAGATCGATCTGGTGCCGGTGTTCAGCGCCTCTGCGACCTCCCCGGCCTGAGCGAGGTCGGGGTCGAGATGGAGATCCATCGTCGGATCGCCGAGCTTGGTCCAGCCGTCGACCTCGACCAGCAAGCCCAGGAGTTCCTGGCAGACCTCGTCACACTCGTCGGCCGTGGGGCCCAGTGGCGCCGCAGGGCCGGCCCCATCCTCGGCAACCGTGGTCGTGGCGGCCGCGGCGGTCCGGTCGGCCACCAGCCGGACGTGTTGCTGCGCCAGGTCGACCACGAAGGTCACGAGGTCGACGTCCGGTGCCACAACGGACTGGATGAAGAGGATGGAGTACCGATACTCGCCGGCACCGAACTCGACGTTCACGATCGGATTTGGGGTGTCAGCGTCCAGGATCTGGCCCATGGACGGCTCGATGTCGGCAACCGGAAACGGTAGTCCGCCGTCCTCCCTGGCGCCGGCGACCCCGCTTTCGATGGCAGCGGCCTCCGCCGGCGGTGAACGCAAAATGCACAGTAGGCCGAGGTCACCGCGAAACGCTCTCGCCTGCCCATCGCGGGGAGCGAGGCAGGCGTCGTTGACGATCGGGCGTAGACCGATGCCGACCTCGCTGACGATGAGGTCGTCGTCCTGGGCGCCGGACGCCGTGGCCAGGAGCGCGACCGACAGGATCATGGTCGCCAGGACCGGCGCCCCTCGTCGAGGCGCCGCCGCAAAGAGCTGACGCATCGCTTGCAATCGATTGGCCCCTGGTGCGAGCCGGTGGTGGGTGAGCTCGCGTTGTTCCCCGACACCAGCCTAGACACGACGCGCCAGCCCCGCTGGCGAACGTCGGTGTCCCGGCTACTGGCTCTGGTCGATGGCGGCCCAGACCGGGTCGGCCAGGCTCTCGGCGAAGGCGCTGGTGATGTGGCTGCCGTCCCGCCGCACCACGATGTCATCGATGATGGGCAGACAGATCGGATGGTCTGGGCAGAGCAGCCGATCGAGGTCGACGGTCGTGACCGTCTGCTCGGCCGCCGCCAGGTCCCGGTAGATCTGTTCGCTCGGTGGTCCCGGGTCGACGGCGAAGGCGCAGTCGATCACCACCCGGGCTCCCGACAGGCAGTCCAGCACGTTGAACGAGGCACGGGGAACCGGCTCGACGATCACGATTCGTCGACCCTCGGCGGCGACCAGCTCCACCGTCCGGGCCGAGAGCACCTCGATCATCTCCGGCAGGGTCAGATCCTGGAGGGTCTCGTCGTCCGGCACCATCTGCCCCGGGGTCGCCCCCTCACCGTCTCGGGCCAGCGAGACGAACACCACGACGTCCGGATCCAGCTGGGGGAGCGTGTCGCGGTACCAGGCCGCTCGGCTCGCCTCGCACCGAGCCCGCTCCTCGATCGGTCGGAGGGTGTTCTGCAGCCCGATCTGCCAGGTGCAGGACGGCGTCACGTTGACCGAGAAGGTCAGGCCGTTGTCCTCGGCCGCCCGCTGGAAGGTGGGGATCATCATCCGGGCGTGGCTGTCGCCGACCAGCAGGACGTGGGCACCGGCGCCGTCGACGATCGTGCACTGCTCGGGGTCGTCCACCCCACAGGTCGGGAACGGTGGCCGGTCGCCGGCCAGCGCCCGGTAGTCGATACCGGTCGGCACCGGCTCACTGCCGAGGTCGCCGACGCCGGCGAAGGTCGCGGCCTCGGAGGTGGTCTGGGGCCTTGCCTCGGACTGGAGGATCGGCGGGACGATCACGAACGCCGCGATCACCGAGATGGCAAGGCCGCCGAGCGCCATCAGCAGCGGCCGCGGGTCGAGCCGGCGGGAACGACGGATCGGGGTTTCGAGCAGCTGATAGCTCAGCGCCGCCAGCCCGGTCGACAGGGGGACGACCAGGGCAAGCAACACCCACGGCTCGAGTTCCAACAGTCGCCGCAGCACGACGATGACCGGCCAGTGCCACAGGTAGGTGCCATAGGAGATGGCACCGAGGTAGGTCAGGCTCGGTAGCTGCAGGACCGAGCCGGCCGGCGACCGATCGTCACCCTCGAGCCCGGCGATCAGCAGCAGGGACCCGGCGGTGGCCAGGAACCCCCGGCCCGATGGATCGAGGCCGACGATGCTGGTCGACAGGAACACCAGGCCGACCACCGAGGCGGCGGCCATCAGACCGTGGAAGCCCCGGTCCCGCCTCAGGTGGGGACGGAGCACGAAGACGGTGGCCAGCACGGCTCCGGCCAGGATCTGATAGAGCCGGGCATCGGTGCCGTAGTAGGCCCGAATCGGATCTCGACTCTGCCAGTACAGCTGCGCGCCGACCGAGGCCAGGGCCAGGCCACCCAGGACGATCGGGAGGATGGTGACCCGGCCGAGCCGCCGGGCGACGGCCAGCATCCCGATCAGCAGGAGGGGGAAGAAGACGTAGTACTGCTCCTCAAGCGACAGCGACCAGAAGTGGAGGAACGGGCTCGCTGCGTCCTCGGAGGCGAAGTAGTCGGTGGCCGACAGCACGTACTCCCAGTTGGCCACGTACAGCAGGGAAGCCTGGGCGTCATCGATCAGCCGGAGCCGCTCTGCCAGCGGCACGACCAGCAGCAGCAGCGCCGCAGTGGCGATGATGGTGACGACCGCGGCCGGCAGGAGCCGCCGGGCCCGGCGTGCGTAGAACCGACGAAGCCGGATGGTCCCGGTCCGGTCGGCCTCGGCCAGCAGGACGTTGGTCATCAGGTACCCGGACAGCACGAAGAACACGTCGACGCCGATGAAGCCACCCTCGAATGCGGTGACGCCGGCGTGGAAGGCCAGCACCAGGTAGACCGCAAGGGCCCTGGTGCCGTCCAGGGCCGGTCGGTGGGACCACTCGACCGGATGGGGGAACAGCGGCCGGGGCGTGGCGATGCTCTCAGTCGACGTCGTTGTCGGTTCGAGGTGCGTTGTCACCGGATGCTCCTCTCCGATCGGTTGACGAGGTCGCGGTGGCGGCTCCACGTCCGCCACTGCGGCGGGCAACGATCGACAGCAGGTCGTTGAACTCGACCGGCCGGCGAACCACCGCATACAGGAGATAGACCGCTGCGCCGACGATGGCGGCCACCGCCAGCTGGACCAGCTCGGGGACCGACCCGTCCAGCAGTGTCGATGTGCCGGCAGCGGCACCGGCCGAGACCAGGGCGGCCACGACGGTCGGCAGCACCGGGCCGAGGACGGCGCCGGGTCGAGCCCCGAGGAGTCGGAGCGGGATGTAGAACGCCGGGTAGGTCAGCGCGGCCGAACCGGCGAAGAACCCCCAGGCGACCCCCTCGGCTCCCCAGATGGCGCCGACGGCGTAGAACGCCAACATGATCAGGCTGCTGGCCACGCTCCACCGGAACAGCAGGTCGGCTCGCCCCTGGGACACGTACACCGACCCGGTGGTGGTTGCGATGGCCTGGACCGCTCCGGCCAGGGCAACCGGTGGGATCAGGTCGATGGCGTCGATCCACTTGCCGCCGAGGGCGACCGGGACCAGCGGGTCGGCCAACACGGCGATCAGCAGGCAGAGCGGCACGATGAGGAAGGCGATGCCGCCGACGGTGCGGCGGTAGGTGGCGAGCACGGCCTCGTGATCGTCCTGCAGCCGGGCCAGGCCGGGGGAGACGACCTCACGGTAGGTCTGGGCCGAGGTCTGGATCGGGTACCGGATCAGCCGGTTGGCCAACCCATAGAACCCGAGCTCGGTGATGCCGATGAAGCGGCCGACCACGAAGCGGTCACCGACCAGGGACAGGTGACCGAAGAAGCTCTTGGCGCTCATGTAGATGCTGAACTCCCGAATCTCCTTCACCTCCTCCCACGAGAAGTAGCGGGATGGCCGCCATGGAGAGAGGAGCCAGACCAACAGGGCGGCCGTTGCGCTTCCGAGCAGGTTGCCGAGGACCAGCGACCATTCCCGGTAGTCGAGCAGGGCGAAGAAGATGGTGCCGACCGCGGTCATGATCGCATTGGTCAGATGGGCGGTCGCCACCCGTCCGAAGGCCAGCGACCGCCGGAGGTAGGCGATCTGCACGTAGCCGGTGGCATTGATGATGGCCAACAGGCCGAGGACCCGGACGATGTCGGTGACCGCACGGTCTCCGAGGATCACGGCGATCACCTCACCGCCGGCCAGGAACACGAGCGACGTCACCGCCCCGACGCAGAGGTTCCACCACAGCACGCTGCTGGCCAGGCCCTGGGTCAACCGTCGGTGGCGGATGACCGCAGCGGTGGTGCCGGTGTCTCCGAGGACCCGTTCGAACAGCCCGATGACGATCGTTGCCAGGGCGACGAGGCCGAACTCCCGCGGCTCGAGGAGCCGGGTCAGGACCAGGAGGCTGCCGACCCGCACCACCTGCATCAGGATCTGACTCAGACCGGTCCAGCGGACCCCCGTACCGAGGCGAGCCTTGACCCGGCCACGATCGGCCTCGGCGTCATGGACATCGAGCACCTCTGCCGGGTCGCGGTCCCAGCGCTTGCCGCCCTGGTCATTCGGTGCCATCAGCACGACACCCTCCCAGTGTGCAGCAGCGGTTCTGTGGCCACCGGCCGGAGCGCGGCGAGTACTGCCATTTTCGCAGTGTGGATGGAGGCTGACCATGGGTCGCCCAGCCCATCGAGTCGGGACGGATCCGGCGGTTCAGCGGCCATGGGTCGTCGCATATTCGTCGTGTTGGTAGCCGACGAGGCCGGTGAGGATGCCGGCCCCGAACACCACTCGACGCGCCCCCTTCATCACCCGGTCCCGACCACGGAAGATCCCGATGATGGCGGCGGCGATCCCGGCGAGGATCTCGTAGCCGCCCTTGCCCCCACGGCGGGCGAGCAGGAACCGGGAGCCACCTCGACGACGGAGCGACAGGCTGAGGGTCTGCCCTCGGCGATACTCCCGCATCAGCATCCAGCGCACGTTCACTCGTGACGGGGGGACGGTCTCCCGCACCAGGGCGGTGTCACTCCAGGCGAGTCGATGACCGGCCTCCCGGAGTTGGGCGAACAGGTGGGTGTCCTCGCCACCGGATCGGCTGAAGGCCAGATCGAAGGGCCCGTCCACCGGGTCCAGGATCGCCCGCCGGATCAGCACCGAGGAGGTGGTGGCGTAGACCATGGGGCTGTCCTGGGGATAGCGGGGCGAAGCGAAGAACCCGCCGTCGATCACCCACGCCGGTGGATCGATCTCGAACTCGGGGAGGACCGGTCCGCTGACGATGTCTGCCCCGGTCCGTTCCGCAGTGCCGAGGAACTCGACCAGCCACGCCGGGTCCGGTCGTTCGTCGTCGTCGATGAAGCACAGCCAGTACGCGCCCCACTCGGTGGCGGCCCGGACCGCAGCATTACGGGCGTGGGAGATGCCCCTGGTCGGTTCGTGGCGATAGTCGATCGCCAGGTGATCCGGCAGCGTGGTCGCCAGGTCCTCGACGATCGGGGCCGCCGAGGCTTCCGGGTCGTTGTCGACGATGAAGATCCGAACGTCGACCGCATCCGGGACCTTGAGCATCGCCAACCCGTCGACCAGGTGACGAAGACCAAGCGGACGCAGAAAGGTCAGGGCGCAGATGGCGACCCTGACCGGTTCCTGCACATCGCCGGCGGCCGAACGATCTCCCGGTGACGAGGTCACCGGGAGATCTTCAGCGTTCGGCGGGCTGAGATGTGATTCAGCCGGCTATGGCCCATGCGATGGCGGCCTCCAGCAGTGCATCGCCGCTGTTGTTCGCCAGGCTCGCCGCAGGGTAGGAGAAGTAGAACCCGACCCGTGGACCGGCGGCGACGGTGCCGCCGACCATTGCATCACCGGTGTCGTAGGCGTAGATCGTGGCCCGATCGCCGGAACCGGTGGTCTCGGCGATGATGTCGGCCGACGGGGCCGGGGTTGCGCCGTTGAAGCTGGTCTTCCGGTTGGAGACCCGCTCCCGACCATCGAGGCCGGCAGCCAACGGATGGGAGCTGTCCACGATGTCCAGATCACGCTGATTGCCGATCTGGCGAGGCTTGGTCGCCATGTCGAAGTCGTCCATGATGAACGGCTCGGACACGACCATGCCGGTGGTCGTACCGGTCAGATCGGTCATCTGGGACGGCACGACGCTCGACGAGATGACCACCCCGGCTGCGGCGTTGGCCTGCGACACCGTCACGTCGCTGTCCGCAATGGCCTGCACCGTGTACCCCAGCTTCTCGATGGCATCCGCATAAGGACGATCCTTGCCCAGGATCCGACCGCTGTTGGTGACCAGCAGCACGGTGTCACCGTTGCCCTGCTGCTGCGTGGTCGTGGTCTGCTGCTGGGTGGTGGTCGTCTGCTGCTGGGTCGTCGTGGTCTGCTGCTGGGTGGTCGTGGTCTGCTGCTGGGTCGTCGTGGTCTGCTGCTGGGTCGTCGTGGTCTGCTGCTGCGTGGTGGTGGTCTGCTGCTGGGTCGTGGTGGTCGTGCCGCCACCACCGCCCCCACCGTTGCCGCCCTGGCACAGGTTGCTCCAGGAGCTCGGGCAGTCGCTGCGCCAATCGCTGGGCGGAGTCAGCGTGTTGCCCTTGGCCACCATGATGACCTCGGCGTTCAGCTTGATCGGGATGTGGGGGGTGACATCCCCGGGGAAGCAGTGACTTCCGCAGCGGTCAGGCATCAGCAGCTTCCGGCTGGCCTTGTCGAAGAACATGATCCGGATGATCGACGCCTGCTCCCGCCAGTCGTACGTCGGGACCCCGTCGACCTTCTTCTTCCACCAGTTCTTCGGCGAGCCGGCGTCGATGTAGATCACCCCGCCGTCACGGAACGTGATCCCGGAGGTGCCGGAGCAGGTCTCGTACTTGAAGTTGACCCCGTCGGCATGGCGCCAGAAGCACAACTGGGCGTAGGTCAGGATGTCGGACGGCTTGTCGGTGAGGTCCATCCGAATATAGATGTTGCCGTCACGGTAGTTGACCGGGGAGACATAGCTGTTTGGCTGGTTGACATTCGGCTGAAAGTACGTGCGGCTCTTCTGTTCGCCGGTGTGCTCGAAGAGCTGGCGATCGTTGGCTGCAGCATCCAGCTGGCCCGTCGTGGTCACCACAACGGTGACCAGCAACATCAACATCGTGGCCCCGAGCGCCAAGGCTCGCCTGAATCTGATCTGCATGGTTGAGTCTCCTCGTCGTCTCCTCCGGCCGTCGACCCGCAGGGTCTGACCTCGACGGCATGACTGCGCCCCCGAGCGGGCGTAACCACGGGCCGAAGTGTACGGAGACCCGCGGTGAGCGGCAAGGATCGAACTCGCCCAACGAAACTCTGATCCATCTGAATTAGTGGCGTTTCGGGCTGCCGTGGGAAAATTACCCAAATGGATCCGGCGTCTGAGCGATCTGTTACCGTGAACCTGCCTGGCAGGCTGGCGAGGGGCAGGAGTTCCGATGGCAAGCGAGCGCGTCCGAAAGTCGACGGTATCGGTACTCGGCGTACTGGCCGTTGTGGCAAGCCTCCTCGCCGCGCTCCCGAGCCCCGCTTCGGCCGCAACTGCGCCGGTGATCTACCTCAGCTCGACCGTCGCCGGGGTCATCGGCGGCGTCACCTACGACGACGAGGACATTCTCCTCTATAGCCAGGCCAGCGACACCTGGTCTTTGTTCTTTGACGGTTCGGACGTTTTGCCGACCAGCGCAGACGTCGACGGCCTCCATATCAACCAGAACGGCACGATCGAGGTTTCGCTACAGGCGCCGGCCACGGTCACTGGTCTCGGTTCGGTCGACGACTCCGATGTGCTCCTCTTCACCCCGACCAGCCTCGGGTCGACCACCGCCGGCACCTGGTCCCTGGTGCTCGACGGCTCGGCAAACGGATTGACGGTGTCCGGGGAGGACGTCCTCAGCGTGACCCGTGACGGCACCGACCGGCTGGCCGTCAGCACCCTCGGGACCTACAACGTGCCCGCCATCGGCGGGGGAACGCTCAGCGGTCGTGACGAGGACCTGCTGGCGTTCGATGGCGCGGCCTGGGAGTTGTGGTTCGACGGTTCCGACGTCGGGCTGAGCCAGGAAGAGCTGACCGCAATGTCGTTCGATCCCGCCTCCGGTGACCTCTTCGGCGCGGCCCGGACCTCGTTCCTGGTACCCGGTGTCGCTGGAGACGAGGACGACATCTTCCGGTTCACCGGCACCACCGGTGCGTCGACCAGTGGAACCTACACCTTGTTCTTCGATGGGGATCTCGTCGGGTTCGAGCAGCAGATCGACGGCCTGTACGTCGCCTTCGAGGACAACGAGCTCCCGGTTGCCGTCGACGATGTCCTGACGGTCGGTGAGGATGACGGTCCGACGGCGGTCGCGGTGTTGGACAACGATTCGGATCCGGACGTCGGCGACGTGTTGACGGTCGATTCGGTCGGCGTGGCGACCACGGGGACCGCGGCGTTGTCCGGTGGCGTGGTGACCTATGACCCGGCTGGGCAGTTCGAGGCGTTGGCTGCCGGTCAGTCTGCGACCGATTCGTTCACCTACACCGTCGCCGATGGCAACGGTGGGTTCGCCACCGCGACCGTCAACGTCACGATCAACGGGGCAGACGAGGTGCCGAACCAGCAGCCGGTCGCGGTCGACGATGTCCTGGCGGTTGGTGAGGATGATGGTCCGACCGTGATTGCGGTGTTGGACAACGATTCGGATCCGGACGTTGGTGATGTGTTGGCGGTCGATTCGGTCGGGGCGGCCACGACGGGCACGTCCGGGCTGTCTGGCGGGGTGGTGACCTATGACCCGGCTGGCCAGTTCGAGGCGTTGGAGGCTGGCCAGTCCGCAGCCGACTCGTTCACGTACACCATCAGCGACGGCCGTGGCGGGACCGCAACCGCGACCGTGAACGTGACCATCGACGGCGCAGACGAACCGGTCGTGCCGGACAACCTGATCTATCTCAGCTCCACGATCAGTGGTGGGGTTGGCAGCATCGTCTATGCCGACGAGGACATCATCGCCTGGGACTCGGTCAGCGGCCTCTGGACCATGGTGTTCGACGGATCGGACGTCCTTCCCGGCAGTGCCGATGTCGACGGGTTCTCGATCGTGGATGACACGACGATCGACCTCTCGTTCCTTGCGCCGGTCACCGTGCCCGGACTCGGTTCGGTCGACGACTCGGACATCGTCCGGTTCAGCGCCACCAGCCTCGGAGACACGACGTCCGGGACCTTCACCACGGTGCTCGACGGATCGACCGTCGGCTTGGCGACCAACAACGAGGACATCGACGCCATCGGTCGCGGGCTCGGTGGCGAGACCGTGGTCAGCACCTTCGGCAACGCGAACGTGCCGGCCTCATCCGGCAGTCTCGCCGCCCTCGACGATGATGCGATCCTGCTGAACGGATCGGCCTGGGAGTTCCTCTTCGACGGTTCGGACGTCGAGTTCGGTGGCGTGGAGGATCTGGTCGGCCTGTCGATCGACCCGGCCTCCGGGGACCTGTTCGGGGCCTCGCTCGGCGGCTTCGGGGTGATCGGGGTCACCGGAGACAGCGACGACGTGTTCCGGTTCACCGGGACCACCGGCGCCGCGACCGCCGGCACGTTCACCCTGTTCTTCGACGGCGACGCAGCCGGATTCGACCAGCAGATCGACGGCCTGGACGTGCGCCTCCTCACTCCGAACCAGGAGCCGGTTGCCGTGGACGATGTCCTCACGGTCGGTGAGGACGATGGTCCGACCGCGGTTGCGGTGCTGGACAACGACACCGATCCGGATGCGGGTGACGTGCTCCGGGTGGATTCGGTCGGCGCCGCCGCGACCGGGACCGCAGCGTTGTCCGGCGGTGTCGTGACCTATGACCCGGCCGGGCAGTTCGAGGCGTTGGCTGCCGGCCAGACCGCAACCGAATCGTTCACCTACACGATCACCGACGGCCATGGCGGGTACGCAACGGCCACCGTGAACGTGACCATCAACGTCGC
>JBCCFN010000085.1:0-18272 GCA_039029715.1 Actinomycetota bacterium
CCAGGACGTCCCGCCGGTGACCGCCGTCGAGATCGGACCCTCCGCCGTGGTTGTCCAGGCGGCGCCGGCGCCGGTCGTTCCGGCGCCGGCTGCCTCCACCGACGCGCCGCTCGGCGGTGCGACGGCAGCCTCCAGCGGTGGGGCGACGACCGACGGCGGGTCGGCCGCAGCACCGGCCCCGGCCACCTCAGAGGTGTTGCCGGCCCCAGCCGGCAGCTTGGCCGGGTCGCGGGCGGTGACGGGAGGCGCGGGTAGCGGATGAGCGACGGGCGAGCCCGGTCGAGAGACGCGCGGCGACGGGCGGTACGGCGGACAGTATTTCGGCGGACCACCAAACCTCGCGATCCCCGGAACCGGCTCGTGGTGTTGCTGATCGTGTTCTCGATGGTCGGTGCCGGCTTCGTCGCGTTGCTGGTCGACCTCCAGGCGGTCCAGTCCGATCGGTCGGAGCGGCTCCGGTCGATCGGGGAGAGCCAGCGGACCGAGACCCGGCCCCTCGCCGCCTACCGGGGACGCATCGTCGATCGCGGCGGGTTCGTGCTCGCGGCGTCGACGCCGAGTCACCAGTTGATCGCCGATCCGTCGATGGTCGACGACCCGGCCGGGACGGCGGCGGTCCTGGCCCCGCTGCTCGGCATCGAGGCGGCCGAGCTGACCGAGGCGCTGACGCCGGAGAGCGAGGATGACCGCTACGCCCTGATCTCCCGCAACGTCGGTGAGGATGCGGTGTTGGGGATCCGGGACCTCCGGGACACCGAGGGGACGACGGCCCTGATGGGCGGGCTGTTCATCCGGCCGGAGGAGGATCGGGTCTACCCCGCGGGATCGTTGGCCACCCCGATCGTCGGTCGGGTCGATCCGGACGAGCGGGGCATCTTCGGTGTGGAGGCGCTCTACGACGAGGTCATGACCGGCGTGCCGGGCGAGGAGGAGTTCGAGTCGAGCCGGTTCGGCAGCATCAGCGTGGCCGACTGGAGCGTCAGCCCGGCCACCGCCGGCTACGACGTGATCCTCTCGATCGACCACCGGCTCCAGTTCATCACCGAGGACGCCCTCAGACGCCAGTGCGAGGAGACCGGGGCAAAGGGGGCGACCGCCGTGCTGTCCGATCCGGCGACCGGCGAGATCCTGGCCATGGCCGGCGTGTCCAGAGACGACGAAGCCGGAACCTGTGTGGTGCCCCGCCACAACGCCGCCCTGGTCTGGGGTTTCGAGCCGGGTTCGGTCATGAAGACGATCACGATGGCGGCGGCCATCGAGGAGCTCGGCTACGACGGGAACACGCTGGTCGAGGTCCCGTCACGGGTCGAGATCGGCGGCGTGTCGTTCATCGACCGGCCGCCCCACCCCGGCGCCCCGTACCCGATCAGTCAGATTCTGGCCGACTCGATGAACGTCGGCACGATCCAGGTCGCCCGGACCCTCGGTCCGTCCCAGGTCCATGCCTATCTGACCCGCTTCGGCTTCGGGTCCCAGACCGGTATCGGCTTCGACGGCGAGACAAGCGGCAGCATCCGCCACCCGGACGACTGGTATGGGGCAGACGTCGGCTCGATCCCGATCGGCCAGGGCGTGACCGTCAACGCCACCCAGCTGGCCGCGGCCTACAACGCGGTGGCAAACGGCGGGCACTATCGACGGCCGATCCTGGTCCGGTCGCTCGTGGCTCCAGACGGGACCGAGCACCCGGTCGACGCCGGGCCGTCGAAGCCGGTGGTCAGCGAGGCCACGGCTGCGGAGCTGACCAGACTGCTCGTCGGCGTCGTCGATGACGGCACCGGCCGGTCGGCCGCCATCCCCGGCTACCAGGTGGCCGGCAAGACCGGCACGGCATGGAAGGTCTTCGAGGACGAGAACGGGGTCAGCGGCTACGGCAGCGAGGACGAGCGTCGCTACGTCGCCACCTTCGCCGGCTTCGCTCCGGCCGACGACCCGGCGATCTCCCTGATCGTCGTGGTCGACGAGCCCGAGACCCGGTTCACCGCGTCCGCCGTGGCCGCACCGGTGTTTGCCGAGGTCGGGGAGTACGCCCTCCGGATCCTCGACGTCACCCCCGATCAGCCGACGGTCGTGGCCGGCACCAGGGTCCGGGCCACCCCGGCCCCGGCGGTCGCCCAGGACGATCCCGACGATCAAGACGAGCCCGGTGGCGTCGCCGGTGCCGAGGCCGATGACCAGGAACCGGCGCCCGAGAGCGGTGACGAGAGCGACGAGGTGGCCGGGCCGACCGCAGACGGGCGCGACCAGGGTCTAGGGTCCGACCCGTGACGGCGTCGGTGACCACCGTTGCCGAGCGGATCGGCGCAACGCTGGCCGGCCCCCAGCGGGCGGGTGAGCTGGTCGATGCCACCCACGACTCCCGCCAGGTCGAGCCGGGGTGGCTGTTCTGCTGTGTGCCCGGCGACAACGTCGATGGCCACCGGTTCGCCCCGGCCGCGGTCGACGCCGGCGCCGCGGCGCTGCTCGTCGAACGGGTGTTGCCGCTCGATCGGCCCCAGCTTCTCGTGCCGAGCGTCCGGGCCGTCATGGGCTCGGCCGCGGCGGCGGTCCACGGCGATCCGTCCGGCGAGCTTCGGGTCGTCGGCGTGACCGGAACGAACGGCAAGAGTTCGATCGTCCAGTTGCTGTCCGACACCTGGCGGCAGGTCGGTGTCCGCAACGAGATCGTCGGCACCCTGGTCGGGGCCCGGACAACTCCGGAGGGAACCGACCTCCAACGGGGCTTCCGCCTGGCCGTCGATCGGGGTGTCGAGGCGATGGCGATCGAGGTGTCGTCCCATGCCCTGTCCCTCGGTCGGGTCGCCGGCACCCGGTTCCGATGCGCCGTGTTCACCAACCTGACCCAGGATCACCTCGACTTCCACGGGACGATGGAGCGCTACTTCGAGGCGAAGGCGTCGCTGTTCGAGCCGGCCATGACCGAGGCGGCGGTGATCAACCGGGACGACCCCTACGGCCGGCGGCTGCTTGCCGGCAGTGCGGTCGGGACCGTGGTCGACTACGGGCTCGACGATGCCGTTGACCTTCGGTTCGACGGCGCGATCAGCCGCTTCCGGTGGCGTGGTCTGGACGTCGTGCTCCAGCTGGCCGGATCCCACAACGTTTTGAACGCCCTGGCCGCAGCGGCCTGCGCCGAGCTGCTAGGAATGGAGGCGGCGGACATCGCCGACGCCCTCTGTGCCACCTCACCGGTACGGGGGCGGTTCGAGGCGGTGGACGCAGGACAACCGTTCCACATCGCGGTCGACTACGCCCATACCCCCGATGCGTTGCGCGCGGCGCTCGTCGCGGCCAGACAGGTCGCCGGCGAACGCCGGGTCATCGTGGTCTTCGGTTGCGGCGGCGACCGCGACCCGGACAAGCGAGCAGACATGGGCACGATCGCAGAACAGGGTGCTGACCTCATCATGGTGACCTCGGACAATCCCCGATCCGAGGACCCCGAGGCCATCATCGACGACATCCTCTCCGGGATCGGCTCCCGTGACCGGGTCGTGGTAGAGCCGGACCGGCAGGCCGCCATCGGCCGCGCCGTCGAAGCGGCCAAGGCCGGCGACCTGGTCCTGATCGCCGGCAAGGGGCACGAGACCTACCAGATCATCGGTGATCGGACGATCGACTTCGACGACCGGCAGGCGGCTCTCATCGCCCTGGGGGTCGTGGCGTGATTCGACTCCTGATCGCCGCCGGTATCGCCTTCTCCCTCTCGGCTCTGCTGACCCAGCTCCTGATCGATCTCCTGACCCGGTCCAAGATCGGCCAGCCGATCCGGGAGGATGGACCGCAGGGTCATCAGGTCAAGGCCGGGACCCCGACGATGGGCGGCGTCGGCATCGTCCTCGGCGCACTCGGCGGCTACCTGCTGAGCGACCTGATCCTGACCCTGACGACCGACCGAGAGGGCATCATCACCAACAGCGGCCTGCTGGTCATGGGATCGATCTGCGCCGCCGGCTTCGTCGGGTTCCTCGATGACTGGATCAAGGTCTCCCGGGAGCGGAATCTCGGGCTCAACGCCCGGTTGAAGACCGCCGGATTGCTCGGCGTGGCGATCCTGTTCGCCGTGCTGACGGTCAACGTGACCAGCGTCCCGACCGAGCTCGGCTTCGCCCGCCACGGTTTTCTCGGTATCGATCTCGGTCCGATCGGCTGGTCGATCTGGGCCGTGCTGCTCATCTATGCCACCTCGAACGCTGTCAACCTGACCGATGGCCTCGACGGGCTTGCCGCCGGCTCCGGGATCTTCTCCTACGCCGCCTACACCCTGATCGGGTTCTGGATCTTCCGCCAGGCGACGGACAACGATGCACTCAACGACATCTACGCCGTCGCCCATCCGCTGGATCTGGCGGTCGTTGCCGTCGCCATGCTTGCGGCCTGTGCCGGGTTCCTGTGGTTCAATGCCGCCCCGGCAGACATCTTCATGGGCGACACCGGCTCGCTGGCCATCGGGACCGGGCTGGCCACCCTGTCGCTGATCACCAACACCCACCTGCTGCTCCCGATCATCGGCGGAATCTACGTGGTCGAGACCATGTCGGTGATGCTGCAGGTTGGCACGTTCAAGGCCACCGGTGGCAAGCGGCTGTTCCGGATGGCACCGATCCACCACCACTTCGAGCTGAAGGGGTGGGCTGAGACCAAGGTGATCATCCGGTTCTGGCTCATCGGTGGCGGGCTGACCCTGCTGGCGCTCGGCATGTTCTACGCCGACTACGTCAATGCGGTGAGCGGATGACCGCCGGACAGGGGCCGGACCTGGACCTCGGCCACCCACTGGTGGTCGGGTTCGGGGTGACCGGCCGGGCCGTCGCCCGGGCCCTGGTCTCCCGCGGCCATCGACCGACCGTGATCGAGGATCGGGCCGGCGACGCCCACCGCGAGGCGGCCAGCGGACTCGGTGTGCGGCTGGTCGAGGGTCCGGACGATGCCGATCTGGCCGGCCTGGCGGCGGAGGCGACCGTCCTGTTGCCGAGCCCCGGGGTCCCGGACCACCACCCGATCTTCGCCGCCGCGGCCGAGGCCGGTCTGCCGACCGCCAGCGAGTTCGACCTGGCCCAGCGGTGGGACGACCGGACGGTGGTTGCCCTCACCGGGACCAACGGCAAGACAACGGTCACGATGATGGTGGCGGACGCCCTCAACCGATCCGGCGTCCCGGCCGAAGCGGTCGGCAACACCGATGTTCCGTTCGTCGAGGCCATCGACCGGCCGGAGACCCGGGTGTTCGTCGTCGAGGCATCCTCGTTCCGTCTCGGTCACAGCCACCGCTTCCGACCAGACGTTGCGGCGTGGCTCAACTTCGCTCCCGATCACCTCGACGCCCATGCCACCCTCGATGACTACGAGGCGGCGAAGGCCTCGATCTGGGCCGATCTACCGGCCGGCGCCACCGTGGTCGCCAACGCCGAGGATCCGGTCGTGGCCGAGCACGTCCCGGCGGCCGGACCGGAGCTGACCGTGCGGCGCTTCGCCCTTGCCGATCCAACCACTGGGACCCCGTCGTCCTCGGCGTCCCCCGCCGATTGGCGGGTCGATGTCGTCGACGGGGTCCGAACCCTGGTCGGACCGGACGGTCCGCTGGTCGCGGTCGAACGGCTCCGCCGGAGCCAACCCCACGACGTGGCGAACGCGTTGGCGACCGCAGCGATCGCAACCGCCGGCGGGGCGACCACCGCCGGCATCGTCGACACGTTGACCAGCTTCGAAGGCCTGCCCCACCGGCTGGAGTACCTCGGGTCCTGGGGAGACGTGGCCTGGTACAACGACTCCAAGGCCACTGTTCCCCACGCCACTGTGGCCGCCGTCGGCGGGTTCGACTCGGTGGTCCTGATCGCCGGGGGCTACGACAAGGGCCTCCCGTTCGAGCCGCTCCGGGCCACGGTCCCGCCGGTGCGGACCGTCGTCGCCATCGGTGACGCTGCGCCGAAGATCGACTCGGTGTTCGGCGACCTGGTCCCGGTCACCCGGGCCGAGTCGATGCGGGCCGCCATCGCCACCGCCCGTTCGGTCGCAGAAGCGGGCGACGCAGTGCTGCTGTCCCCGGCCTGCGCCTCGTTCGACTGGTACCCGAACTACGTCCAGCGTGGCCTCGACTTCTCCGCCCTCGTCCGGGAGGAGGTCGGTACCCGATGAGCGGCCGCAGCAGCTCGAAGCGGGGGGAGTTCGCCTCCCACCGGGCCGCGCCGTCCCGGGGCGGCAGCGGCGGGCGACGGACCGGGACGTCGAGGGGCAGCGGTCGGTCTGGGACCACAAGGGCCGCCGATCGCCGGTCTGGCAGCCGCCGGTCCGGGACCAAGCGGCGCAAGCCATCGCTCAAGGTGACCGATGTCGGCGAACGCTATGCCGCCTACCTGACGTTGGCCTTCGTCGGGCTGACCCTGTTCGGCCTGGTCATGGTGCTGTCTGCATCGTCGGTGTCCAGCCTCCACCAGTACGACGAGTCACCGTTCTATCAGTTCAAGCGGCAGGCGGCCTGGGCCGGGATCGGGGCCATCGCGTTCCTGATCACCAGCCGGCTCGACTATCGCCTGCTGCAGCGACTGGCCGGCTTCGGGATGCTGGTGAGCCTCGGGCTGCTGGTCGCGCTCCTGATCCCCGGCGTCGGCATCACCCGCAACTCCTCGACCCGGTGGCTCGGCGCCGGTCCGCTGGTGATCCAGCCCTCCGAGCTGGCGAAGCTGGCCCTGATCCTGTTCATTGCCGATCTGCTCGCCCGCCGGGAGCGACGGATGGACCGGTCGGAGCTGACCGTCCGGCCGGTCATGATCGTGGTCTACGTGTGCTCCGGGCTGATCATCCTCCAGCCGAAGCTCGGGACCCCGGTCATCCTCGGGGCCATCGCCCTGATCCTGCTGTTCGTTGCCGGGGCCCGGATCAAGAGCCTGTTGACCTGGACCCTGCTCAGCGTCGGTGCGGTCGCCGCCCTGGCCCTGACCACCGGGTACCAGCGGAGCCGGATCGACGGGTGGCTCAATCCGTGGGAGAGCCCCCAGGGCATCGGTCTCCAGGCGATCCAGAGCCAGGTCGGCATCGCCTCCGGCGGGCTGTTCGGGCAGGGGCTCGGCGCCAGTCGGGCCAAGTGGGGGTTCCTCCCGTTCGCCCACACCGATTTCATCTTCGCCATCGTGGCCGAGGAGGTCGGCCTGATCGGGGCCAGCGCCCTGATCGCCGCGTTCGTCCTGATCGCCTGGTTCGGGGTCCGGGCGGCGCTGGCCGCGCCCGACCGGTTCGGGATGCTGTTGGCCGCCGGTGTGACCAGCTGGCTGGTGTTCCAGGCCTTCCTCAACATCGGCATGGTGCTCGGCGTGTTGCCGATCACCGGGGAGGCGCTGCCGTTCGTCTCGGCCGGGGGGTCGAACCTGGTGACCACCCTGACCGCGGCCGGCCTGTTGACCTCGGTGGCCAGGCGGGCCAAGGATCCGGCGACGATCGCCCCGACCCGTCGGACCGCAAAACGCCAGAGCAACGGCGGGCGACGGTCGAGCCAGTCGAAGACGTCGACCAAGGCGTCGTCCCGGAACGGCCGGTCCGGTCGGGGCTCGACCCGCTCGACCACACGGGCGTCATCGACCCGAAAGTCCTCGACCAGGCGGACGCCGGCCGGCGCCGGCGGGAGGCCCCGCCGATGACCGAGCAGATCGCCGAGCAGACGATCGACCTGCGGACCCCGAGCCGGGTCCACATCGTCGGGGTCGGGGGTGCAGGGATGAGCGCCATCGCCGAGGTCCTGATCGGGACCGGTCACACCGTGTCCGGCTCAGACCTCCACCACTCAGCGGTCGTCGATCGTCTGCGGAGCCGAGGCGTCGAGGTCGAGGTCGGCCATGACGGGGCCAACGTCGGCGACGTCGACTTCGTCACCCATTCCACCGCAATCCCCGAGACCAATCCCGAGCTGGTGGTGGCCAGGGAGCGGGGGCTACCGGTGCTCCGGCGAGCGGACACGCTCGCCGAGATCACCCGGGCGTGGCGCACGGTCGCCGTGGCCGGGACCCACGGCAAGACGACCACCTCGGCGATGTTGACGATGGCCCTGGCCGGTGCCGGCCTCGACCCGGCCTACATCGTCGGCGGCGACCTTCGAGACCTCGACCGGGGTGCCGCGGTCGGGTCCGGCGAGTTCCTGGTGGTCGAGGCAGATGAGAGCGACGGCACATTCGTTCGCCTGGCCGCCGAGGCGGTCGTGGTGACCAACGTGGAGCCGGACCATCTGGAGCACTATGGCGGCTTCGACGGGCTTCGGGACGCCTTCGTCCGGTTCGTGACCCAGGCCCCCGGACCCCGGGTCTTGTGCGTCGACGACCCCGGGTCGGCGGAGCTGGCGGCGCTGACCGCAGACTACGGGCCGATCACCTACGGCACCGACCCGGCGGCCCGATGGCGGATCGTCGAGCCGATCCCCACCCCGACCGGCGTCACGTTCAACGTGATCGGTCCCGAGGACACCGAGGTCACGATCGCCCTCGGCCAACCGGGGATGCACAACGCCCGGAACGCCACCGCCGCGCTGGCCACCGCCGTCGCTCTCGGGGCCGATGCGGACCGGGCGGCCGAGGCCCTGACCCGATTCGGTGGCGTCGGGCGCCGGTTCGAGCGGCGAGGTGATGCCGCCGGCGTGACCCTCGTCGACGACTACGCCCACCTGCCGACCGAGGTCGAAGCCGCCCTGGCTGCTGCTCGATCGCTGGCGCCGACCCGGTTGGTCGCGGCGTTCCAGCCCCATCGCTACTCGCGGACCGAGCAGCTGTGGTCGACCTTCGGTGATGCGTTCCGGGAGGCGGACGTGCTGTTCGTGACCGGGATCTACTCCTCCGGAGAGTCACCCCGGCCGGGGATAACCAGCGACCTGATCGTGCAGGTGGTGACCGAGGCCCATCCGAACGCCGACGTCCGCCATGTGCCGGATCTGTCCGAGCTCCCGGCCGCCATGCTTGACGAGCTCCGGTCCGGCGATCTGTGCATCACCCTCGGCGCCGGCGACCTGACCCAGGTCCCGGATCGGATCCTCGACGGACTGGAGGCCCGGTGATGGCGCCAGTCGATGCCACTGCCGATGCGGTCGAGGTCGCTGCCGATCTGCTCGGTGAACTCGCGACCCGCGACGCCCCGCTCGCCCCGTTCTGCACCTATCGGGTCGGCGGGGCGGCCAGCCTCCTGGTCGAGGCCGACTCGGTGGCCGACCTCGAACTGGTCCGTGACGCAGTCGAGGCGTCCGGGTGCCAGACCCTGGTCGTCGGCAAGGGCTCGAACCTGCTGGTGGCCGAGCGTGGCTTCCCGGGGATCGTCGTCCACCTCGGCGACGCCTTCAACGAGGTGATGATCGGCCCGCCCGAGGACACCGAGGGTGACGAGGACGACCGAAACGGTGCCGTCGTCCCGGTCACGGTCGGGGCTTCGACCCTGCTGCCGGTTGCCGCCCGCAAGACGGCCGCGGCCGGCCTGACCTGGTTCGAGTGGGCGGTCGGTGTGCCGGGATCGGTCGGCGGGGCGGTCCGGATGAACGCCGGCGGACACGGGTCGGACATGGCGGCCTCGCTCCGCCGGGTCAGCGTGTTCGATCTGCGGACCGGCGGCCCGGAGGACTGGCCCGCCGAGCGCCTCGACCTTGGGTACCGTCGGTCTGCGCTCGGGTCCCACCACGTCGTGCTCTATGCCGAGCTGCTGCTCGAACCGGGTGACGCAACCGCCGCCACCGAGGAGATCTCCGAGATCGTCCGGTGGCGCCGAGCCAACCAGCCGGGCGGTCAGAACGCCGGCAGCGTGTTCACCAATCCCGCTGGGCAGTCGGCCGGGCGACTGATCGATGAGCTGGGGCTCAAGGGGCTCCGGGTCGGGACCGCCGAGGTCTCGACCAAACACGCCAACTTCATCCAGGCCGACCCCGGCGGTTCGGCAGACGACGTCCACGCCCTGATCCGGGAGGTCCGGTTGCGGGTCGCGGCCGCGACCGGGATCGAGTTGGAGGTCGAGAACCGCCTCATCGGGTTCGGCGACCGGGACGACGGTGGGTCGGGGAGCGATCGATGACCTCGACCAGAGCCAGGACCAGGGCCGGCAATGGCGCCGGCACCGGGGAACGGGCGAATGCTCGACCGGCCCGCCGACCGGCATCGCCTCGCAGCGGCGACCGCTTCGCCGCCAAGCGCAGGGAGGACGCTCGCCGAGCCGGTCGTCGACGGGTCCGCCTCGTCGTCTGGCTGACCGCAGCGCTGTCACTGGCCATTCTGACGATCGGGTTCGTCAACAGCTCCTGGTTCGACGTCGATCGGGTGGACGTCGTCGGCGTCGACCGGGCCGAC
Organism: Actinomycetota bacterium; assembly: GCA_039029715.1. Lineage (GTDB taxonomy): Bacteria > Actinomycetota > Acidimicrobiia > Acidimicrobiales > SZUA-35 > JAHELU01. The sequence continues at coordinate 10,302 of JBCCFN010000085.1, forward strand.
CCGACCGAGATCGTTGCTGCGGCCGGGATCGTGCCCGGTCAGGGCCTGCTCGACGTCGACCCGGACGGGGCGGCGCGAAGTGTGGAGCTCGTCCCGTGGGTCGGTGCGGCCGAGGTCACGCGGGCCTGGACCGGCGAGATCGTGATCACGATCGAGGAACGACCCCCGATCGCCGCGTTGCCCGCCGGCGGCGGATTCGCCCTGGTCGACGAACACGGGCGGCAGCTGGAGATCGTCGACCGCCGCCCGGACGGCTTCCTGCCCATCGTGGGCGTCGATGCGTCCGGGACGGCCGGCGAGCCGATCCCCGAGGGTGCCCTGCCGGTGCTGACGGTCCTCGGTGTGCTCCCACCGGAGCTGCAAGAGCAGTTCCTGGCGATCGAGGTGGCAGACGGTCACCTCTACCTCGAGCTGGTGGTCGGTGGCCGGGTCGATCTTGGCGACGGGGTCGACCTGGGGCCCAAGATCCAGGCCATGGAGACGCTGCTGGCCCGGGTCGACCTGCGATGTCTCGACACGATCGATGTGCGGGTGCCCGAGGCCCCCGTGGTGACCCGTACCACGCCGCCCCCGGATGCCGAATCCGGTGGTGGGGAAACCACCCAGAGCGAGCCCGGGGAGAACCCCGACTCCGACCTGAGGGGCTGCTAGCGTGGAATTCCAATGAACACCCAGAACTATGTGGCCGTTGTCAAAGTCGTCGGTGTCGGCGGCGGTGGCTGCAACGCGGTCAACCGGATGATCGATGCCGGCCTCCGCGGGGTCGAGTTCGTCGCGGTCAACACCGACGCCCAGGCGCTGTTGATGTCCGATGCGGAGACCAAGATCCACATCGGTCGGGAGTTGACCAGGGGCCTCGGCGCCGGGAGCGACCCGGCCATCGGCCAGCAGGCGGCCGAGGAGCACCGGGACGAGATCAGCGAGGCCCTGACCGGGGCCGACATGGTCTTCATCACCGCCGGTGAGGGCGGTGGCACCGGCACCGGGGCCGCCCCGGTGATCGCCGAGATCGCAAAGAGCCAGGGGGCGCTGACCATTGCGGTGATCACCCGCCCCTTCGGCTTCGAGGGCCGTCGCCGTGCGGCCCAGGCCGAGGCCGGTATCAACCGGCTGCGGGAGAAGGTCGACACCCAGATCGTCATCCCGAACGACCGGCTGCTGTCGATCGCCGATGAGAAGACGTCGATGGTCTCGGCGTTCCGGATGGCGGACGAGATCCTGCTCCAGGGTGTCAGCGGCATCGCCGACCTGATCACCACCCCGGGCCTGATCAACACCGACTTCGCAGACGTCAAGATGATCATGCACAACGCCGGCAGCGCCCTGATGGGCATCGGCCGGGCCGGTGGGGAGAACCGGGCCCTCGCCGCCTCCCGGGCCGCCATCGCCAGCCCCCTGCTCGAGGCCTCGATCGAGGGCGCCCGGGGCATCCTGCTGACGATCGCCGGCTCGAGCGACCTCGGCCTGTTCGAGGTCAGCGAGGCGGCGGAGATCATCCACGACGTCGCCCATCCGGACGCAAACATCATCTTCGGCACCGTGGTCGACGAGAACCTGGACGACGAGATCCAGGTCACCGTGATCGCCGCCGGTTTCGACCACTACGAGGAGACCAGGCTCGACCTGACCGAGGACCCGCCGGCCTATGTCGTGCCGAAGGACCGACCGCGGGACGAGCCGGCGTCGGAGACGATCGACCTGTTCGGGGACGCTGGCGATGACCTGGACGACGACTTCGACGTGCCGTCGTTCCTCAAGTAGCAACACGGGAACTCCGCGGCGGCATCGGCATGGCTGACGCCCACGCCTTCGTGCTCGACGGCGGCCTCCGAGCCGAGGTCCGGTTCACCGAAGCGGCGGACGGGGACTTTCGGGGTCCGCGACCCGAAGCCCGGCCTGCCGAGCATTCGTGCCGCGCTGGCTCCCGTCCCCTGGAGCTGGGTGCTCCAGGTCCACGGCTCGACCGTGCTGCAGGTCGATCGGCCCGGCCACCGGGCCGGGGAGGAGGCCGATGGCCTGTTCACCGTCGAGCCCGGCTGTCCGATCGCGGTGACGACCGCCGACTGCGCCCCGGTCGTCCTCGTGGCCAGGCGGGGTGTTGCGGTCGTCCACGCCGGCTGGCGGGGCCTCGAGGCCGGGATCATCGGCCTGGCGGCCGAGCGACTCGGTGCCGCCGCCGGCCAACCGGTTGCCTCGCTGCTCGGCCCGTCGATCGGGCCGGAAGCCTACGAGTTCGGCCGGGCCGATCTCGACCGGCTCATCGACCGGTTCGGGCCCGTCGTCGAGGGCGTCACCGACGGCGGCACCCCGGCCCTCGATGTACCGGCCGCAGTGGCCGAGGCCTGCGCCGCCGCTGGCTGGCCCCGACCGGCCCGCCCGCCCTGCACCAGCGACCCCCGGTGGTTCAGCCACCGGACGAGGGGCGAACTCGGCCGCCAGACCGCCGTGGCCTGGTTGACCGCTGCCGGGGACGCATCGTGACCGTGCCGACTCCGCCGCCGTCGGAGGTCCTCGCGGCTCGGGTGGCGGAACTCCGGGAACGAATCGGATCCGCCGGTGGCGACCCGGATCGGGTGACCATCGTTGCGGTCACCAAGACGTTCCCGGTCGAGTTCGCCAGGGCGGCGGTCGATGCGGGACTGCTCGATCTCGGCGAGAACTACGCCCAGGATCTCGCCGCCCGGGCCGAGGAGGCCGCAGCGATCGGCTTGACCCCTCGATGGCACTTCATCGGCGGGTTGCAGCGGAACAAGATCAAGCTGCTTGCCGGCCGGGTGGCGCTGTGGCAGACGATCGACCGTGATGTCCTGGTGACCGAGCTGGCCAAGCGGGACCCCGGAGCCCGGATCCTGATCCAGGTCAACACCACCGGCGAGCAGCAGAAGTCGGGTTGCGCGCCGGGGGACGCCCGCGAGCTGGTGGAGCAGGCTCGGGCGGCGGGGCTGGACGTGGCCGGGCTGATGACGGTCGGCCCGACCGGTGGCGCCGATCCCCGTCCGGCCTTCGACGCGCTCAGGGAGCTCGGCGCCCGATGCGAGGTGGCGGAGCTGTCGATGGGCATGAGCGGGGACTACGAGCTGGCGGTAGCGGCCGGGGCGACCATGATCCGGGTCGGATCGGTCCTGTTCGGCCCCCGGACCCCACGATGACGCCGATCGTGCACCCCACCGGCGGTATCAGCCCCTGTCGGGCCGGTGGAAACTAGGCTCGCGCCCCAAGGAGAGATGGATGTCGTTCCTGCGTGCGCTTCGGGCCTACATCGGACTCGGTCCCGATGAGGAGATCGAGGACCGGTACCTCTACGAATTGAACTCACGGCGTCGTCAGTTGGCCCTGGATGAGATCGAAGACGTTGGCGACCCCGAACGGTCGCACCGTCTGGATCGGCGATCGATCGATCTCCGGGACGATCTGGACGACGCATTCGACGATGACGACGACGTTGATGACACAGACGACGTCGTCATCGTCACCCCCGGCCGGGCTCGGTCCGGTGCTCGGGCGCCGCGGCACCAGCGGCCGAGCGGCCGTATCACGATCGACCTGGTCGACGGCGATGCGGTCGACGACCCGGACGCCAACGGTGGCACCGAGCGCAACGGGCACGGGTGGCCCCGCAGCCGTGAGCTGGATCTGGACTGGGGTGGCGACTCCCCGTTCGACGCCGATCCCGAGCTGGCCCTGGGCGGCGATGACGATCAGGGGCTGGGCGCTGGGGTGTTCTCCGAAGCCCGGGGTCTCGACGAGACCGACCCCTGGGGCGATGATTGGATCGGTCAAGGTGGAGCCGGGGCGGGCTCCGACGTGGCGCATGCGGTGGAACGGAACGGTGATGAGGACGCAGCGATGAGGCGGGGACGGCAGCGCCCCCCGCAGGGCGAGGGGCCGGTGGACGCCCCACCGCCGAAGGACACGGCACCGGCCGCCGAGCAGCCGCCGCCCCCGACACCATCGGTCGAGGACGACGACGTCGTCCGATCGCTTGACCGGATGCGGGCCAAGCCTCGGACCCTGATCCCGGAGTCGTTCGCCGACGCCAAGCTGGTTGCCGACGAGTTCAAGCGTGGCATCCCGGTGCTGCTGAACCTCCAGGGCCTGGAGCGGGACCTCGCCCGCCGGCTCATCGACTTCGCAAGCGGGATCTGCTATGCCCTCGACGGCAGCATGGAGAAGATTGCCTCCCAGGTGTTTTTGCTGATCCCCGACGGCGCCGAGGTCTCAGACGAGGACCGTCGGCGGATCGAGGAGAGGGGATACGCTAGGTGACGCCATGCGCATCCTCTGCATTCTGATCCTCGCCTTCCAGTTCGTCTTCCTGCTCCGAATGGTGCTCTCGTTCTTCCCGATCCGGGAACAAACCTTGGCTTCAACCGTTCGTGAGATGTCGATGGCGGCGACCGAGCCCATCGTGTTCCCGCTGCGGCGGGCGCTTCCGCCGCTGCCCGGTGTGATGGCCGGATTCGGTATCGCCGAGCTGCTGGTCCTGATCGGGCTGCAGATCGTCGGCAGCATCATCTGCAGCCTGGCTTGACACCGCTGTAGAACGACGCCGAAGCAGTGGGCGTCAAGTGTGCGATGGGTTACCCTGGCCGGATGCCATTGCAAAGCGACAAGCTGCGCCTGCTCCGCAGGATCCCGGACATCCGTTTCGAGGAGGAGACCCGGGGCTACAGCAAGGACCAGGTTGATCGGGTGTTGGCCAATCTGGCCCCACTGGCCGACGAGATCGAGCGGCTGCAAGGCCGCCTATCCGAGGCCGAAAGCCGGGCCGCATCGGCCGAGGCTCGCCTGGTCGAGGCCCGCAGCCCGTCCCAGGGCGCAGCCCCAGGGATGCCGCCGGCGCCACAACCGGACTTCGACGAGACGCTTCGCAACACGCTGGTCTCGGCCCAGCGCCAGGCAGACACCACGATTCGTGAGGCCAGGGAAGAGGCGGAGCGGCTCCGGACCGAGGCCGAGTTCCAGTCCAACGCCCTGCTGGCTGACGCCCGTGACCAATCGGCCGAGATGACCACAGAGGCCGTGGCCTACCGGGAGCGGCTGATGGCCGAGGCCGCAGCGGAGCGGGCCAAGATGCTCGAGGAGGCAAGGGACGAGGCCCAGGCCCGGGTCGAGTCGGTCGAGAAGGAGCTGGCCGAGGCCCACGAGGGGGAGCGGACCCGGCTGGTCAACCAGATCGGGGAGCTGCAGGAGAACCACAAGTTGCTCCAGGACGACGTCGTCCGGTTCGAGCAGCACCTGCAGGCTCGCACCTCCGAGGTCCGGGCAGCGCTCGAGGAGATGACGGCGGTCCTCGACGACCCGGAGCGGCTCCGGTCGAAGGACGGGATCGAGCCGGCGGACATCCAGGACCTGGAGCCGGACAACTACTCGCCGATCGCAGTCGAGGTCGTCGCCCTGAACGAGCTCGAGGCCGAGGCCGAGGCAGCTTCCGAGGCGACCGCCCGGCCGGGCGAGGTGCTCAACGCCGCAGATCTCGATGACCTGGCCCCGGACCCCGAGAGCTACGCAGACGAGGTGGCGGAGGCGGCCGAAGAACCGGACGACCCGCAAGTCGGAGTTCAGACCCAGGTGGTCGCTGCCCCCAATTTCGACGGACCCAACGGCGCGCATGGGGGTGACCAGGCCGCAGCCGAGGCCGGGGACCCCTTTCTAGACGAGCTTCGACGAGTCACGACCGAGGACCCGGGTGAGGCGGACGCCATCTCCGAGTTCCTGGACGACAAGCCCCGGGGAGACCGCCAGGGCGGCAACACCGGCGGTTGGTTCGGTCGGCGCAAGTAGTAGCGCCAGCACACCGAGAGCCAGAGAACCGAAAACGACGGACGCCCGGCGGATCACCGCCGGGCGTCGTCGTTTTCTGCCGAGGCGTCGGGCGTCAGGCGCCGGCGACGGAGAAGTCGAAGCTGATCCTGTGGTCGCCGACCTTGCCGTCCACCGGGAGCTCGCCACCGGGGGCGCTCAGATCGACGGCAAGGACCTGGCCCTTGATCCAGTCGAAGTGGGAGCTCAGCGTGTCGGCCAGCTCCTCCGGCAGGGCCAGGCGGAGTTCGATCCGGTCGGTGACGTCGAGATCTCGGTCCTTTCGCTCCTGCTGGACCAGGCGCACCAGATCCCGGGCCTGGCCTTCGGCCTCGAGTGCCGGCGTGAGTTCGGTGTCCAGGACCACGACCGCCGTGTTGCCCGGGAGCGGTGCGGCCGCCACCCCGTCGAGCGGGAGCAGACCGAGGTCGTACTCGCCTTCCTCGAGGCGGTGGCCGGCAACCATCACCGAGCCGTCGTCGTTCTGCTCCCACTGGCCGGCCTTGGCCGCCTTGATCACCGTCTGGACGTCCGGGCCGAGCTTCGGCCCGAGCACCCGGCCGTTCGGCTGCAGCCGGAACGAGCCGTAGGCCGCCACATCGTCGGTGACCTCGACCCGCTTGACGTTGATCTCGTCGGCCAGGAGGTCGGCGAAGGGTTCGATCAGGGCCGCATCGGCGCCGGCGACCACGGCCGTGGCCAGCGGCAGGCGGATCCGGAGGCCACGCTCGTCCCGGAGTGAGAGCGCCGCCGATGCAGCATCCCGGAGCCGGTCCATGCGAAGCACGAGGTCAGGGTCGGCCGGTAGCTCGGAGGCATCCGGCCAGTCCTGGAGATGGACGCTCGACTCGTCGCCGGTCAGACCGGTCCAGATCTCCTCGGCCAGGTATGGCAGCAACGGCGCCGTGACCTTGGCCAGCGTGCACAGCACCGTATACAAGGTGTCGAGCGCGTCCTCGTCGACCGAGCCCGGCTCGCCGGATGCGGTGGTGTTCCAGAACCGCTCCCTGCTGCGACGGATGTACCAGTTGGTGAGCGCGTCCAGGTAGGCCAGGACGGTCTCGGAGGCCCCGGCCAGGTCGTAGCTGTCCAGCTGGCTGGTTGTCTCGGCCACCAGGTCGTGGGTCTTGGCCAGGATGTAGCGGTCGAGCAGGTTGGTGGAGTCGGTCCGGATCGTGGCCCGATACCCGTCGGCGTTGGCATACAGCGTGAACACCCGGTAGGCGCTCCAGATCGGGTTGAGGACCTGGCGAACCACCTCTCGGACGTCTGACCCGTCCCGGTCGATGCGAAGGTCGAGACCCCGCAGGATCGGTGAGCTCATCAGGTACCACCGGAGCGCGTCGGAACCGAGCGTCTCGAAGATCTCGAGCGGGTCCGGATAGTTGCGGAGCTTCTTCGAGAGTTTGAGGCCCTCGGCGTCGAGCACGACCCCGTGGCAGATCACGTTGGCGAACGCCGGCTTGTCGAAAAGCGCGACGGACAGCACGTGCATGGTGTAGAACCAGCCCCGGGTCTGGGCGATGTACTCGACGATGAAATCGGCGGGGTTGTGGGCCTCGAAGAACTCGACGTTCTCGAACGGGTAGTGATGCTGGGCGTATGGCATCGAACCGGACTCGAACCAGCAGTCGAGCACCTCCGGGACGCGCCGCATCATCGACGTCCCGGTCGGGTCGTCCGGATTCGGGCGGACCAGGTCGTCGATGAACGGGCGATGGAGGTTGGCCGGGCGCACGCCGAAGTCGCGCTCGATCTCGTCCAGGCTGCCGTACACATCGACCCGGGGGTAGGCCGGGTCGTCGCTGCGCCAGATCGGGATCGGCGAGCCCCAGAACCGATTGCGGCTGATCGACCAGTCCCTGGCTCCCTCCAGCCACTTGCCGAACTGTCCGTCCCGGACGTGTTCTGGGATCCAGTTGATCTGGCTGTTCGCAGCCAGGAGCCGATCGGTCAGGTCGGTGACCCGGACGTACCACGAGTTGATGGCCCGATAGATGATCGGGGTGTCGGTCCGCCAGCAATGGGGGTAGTTGTGGTCATAGGTCTCGTGGCGGAGGACCCGTCCCTCGGCCTTGAGGTGCTTGATGACCTCCGGGTTGGCATCGAAGACGTTCATGCCGGCGAAGTCGGGCACCTCGGCGGTGAATCTCCCCTCGTCGTCGACCG
>JBCCFN010000086.1:0-18201 GCA_039029715.1 Actinomycetota bacterium
CCGAGTGGTACCGCGAGGGTCGGGTCCCGCTGCACACGCTGCGGGCGGACACCGACTACGGCCTGCGCGAGGCCCACACCACCTACGGCCGGATCGGCGTCAAGGTGTGGCTCTACAAGGGCGACATCCTGCCCTACAAGGCCACCACGGACAAGGCGACCAAGGAAGCGGCCATGGCCGTCGGCGAGGCGGCCGGTGCCGCAGACGCTGCGCCCCGGACCGTGGTCTCGTCGTCCCGCCGGCCGAAGGCCGCCGAACCGGTCGAGGCCGCCCCGGCCGAGACCGAGGAAGAGCCGGCACCGCTGGTCAAGGAGGCCGACCCCGAGTTCGAGCGTCTGCTCGCCGAGGAGGAGGCCATCGAGGAATCCCTCAAGAGCAAGTCGGGCGGCGACGACCTCGCCTTCCGGCCAGAGGACGGTGATTAGACATGCTCATGCCGAAGAAGGTCAAGCACCGTAAGCATCATCGTGGCCGGATGACCGGTCAGGCCAAGGGCGCCAACAAGGTGGCCTACGGCGACTACGGCATCCAGGTCCTCGAGCCGGGCTGGATCACGGCTCGCCAGATCGAGGCCGCTCGTGTTGCCATGACCCGCCACGTCCGTCGTGGTGGCAAGGTCTGGATCAACGTGTTCCCGGACAAGCCGGTGACCGCAAAGCCGGCCGAGACCCGCATGGGCTCCGGCAAGGGCAACCCGGAGCGCTGGGTCGCCGTGGTCAAGCCGGGCCGGGTCGTGTTCGAGCTCTCCTACCCGGATGAGCAGACCGCCAAGCAGGCCATGAACCGGGCCATCCAGAAGCTCCCGGTCAAGGCTCGCATCATTTCACGGGAGAGTGGCTTCGATGGCTAACGACGCAGCGATCACCGCCATCACCGACTCGGAGCTCCTCAGGCTCCACGACGACGCCAAGAAGGAACTGTTCAACCTGCGGTTCCAACTGGCAACCGGCCAGCTGGAGAACACCGCCCGGCTGAAGCAGGTCCGCAAGGAAGTGGCCAGGGCCAAGACCGAGATGCGCAGCCGGGAGATCTCGGCCGCCGAGGCACTGGCCGCCGCAGCCGAAGGAGACGCCTGATGAGCGACGCAACCGAACCGCAGACCGAGGCGTCCGGCAAGGACCGCTCGGAGAGCCGCAAGGTCCGTGAGGGCATCGTGGTGTCCAACAAGATGGACAAGACCGCAGTGGTCGAGGTCGTCCGGCGCTCCCGGCACCCGCAGTACCGCAAGACCGTCCAGCAGTCCAAGCGCTACTACGCCCACGACGAGGAGAACGACCTGAACCCGGGCGACCGGGTCCGGATCGTGGAGACCCGTCCGCTGTCGGCCAAGAAGCGCTGGCGGCTGCTCGAGATCGTGGAGCGGGCCCGATGATCCAGCAGGAGTCCCGCCTCCGCATCGCGGACAACTCGGGCGCCCGCGAGGTCCTGTGCATCAAGGTCCTCGGCGGTTCCCGCAACCGGTACGCCGGCATCGGCGACGTCTTCGTCGCCACCGTCAAGGACGCCATTCCCGGCGCCGCGGTGAAGAAGGGTGACGTCGTCAAGTGCGTCGTCGTCCGGACCGCCAAGGAGCGCCGCCGGCCAGACGGTTCCTACATCCGCTTCGACGAGAACGCCGCGGTGCTCATCAACGAGAACCGCGAGCCCCGCGGCACCCGCATCTTCGGCCCGGTCGGCCGGGAGCTGCGGGACAAGCGCTTCATGCGCATCGTCAGCCTCGCCCCGGAGGTCATCTGATGAAGATTCGCAAGGGTGATCGGGTCCGTATTCTCAGCGGCAAGGACGCCGGTGGCGAGGGTGTCATCTCCGCCGCCTTCCCCGAGACCGGCAAGGTGATCGTCGAGGGCTTCAACGTCGCTCGCCGTCACACCAAGGCCCGGTCCCAGGAAGAGCCCGGCGGCATCATTGACAAGGACATGCCGATGGACGTCTCAAATGTGGCGATCCTCAGCCCCAAGGACGGCAAGCCGCCCCGGGTCGGCTACTCGTTCGACGGTGACGAGAAGATCCGCATCTGCAAGCGCACCGGCGAGAAGATTCCGGAGGCCGAATAATCATGTCGGACACCGAGACCCCCATCGAGGAGACGGCGGCCCCGGCCGCTGTGGCGGTCAAGATCCCGCCCCGTCTCAAGCTGGTCTACAACGACCAGATCCGGGACCAGCTCAAGGCCGACCTCGGCCTCGACAACATCATGCAGGTACCCCGGCTCGAGAAGATCGTGGTCAACATCGGCGTCGGTGAGGCGCTGGTCAACTCGAAGAACCTCGAGTCGGCCGTCAATGACCTGACCACGATCGCCGGCCAGAAGCCGGTCATCACCAAGGCAAAGAAGTCCCTCGCCAGCTTCAAGCTGCGCCAGGGCAACGCCATCGGTTGCAAGGTCACCCTCCGGGGCGACCAGATGTGGGAGTTCTTCGACCGGCTGATGACGCTGGCCATCCCCCGCATCCGTGACTTCCGGGGCCTCAACCCCCGATCGTTCGACGGGAACGGCAACTACACCTTCGGTCTGACCGAGCAGCTGGTGTTCCCCGAGATCGACTACGACACCATCGACGTCTCACGTGGCATGGACATCACCATCGTCACAACCGCAACCTCGAACGAGCACGGTAAGGCCCTGCTCGATGCGTTCAAGTTCCCGTTCCGGCGTGAAGGGCAGGCTCAGTAATGGCGAAGAAGGCACTGATCAACAAGCAGCAGAAGACGCCGAAGTACAAGGTCCGGGGCTACACCCGCTGTGTGAACTGCGGACGTCCCCGGTCGGTGTACCGGCGGTTCGGTCTCTGCCGGGTCTGCCTCCGGAATATGGCCCACGCCGGTGAGATCCCGGGCGTGACCAAGGCCAGCTGGTGACGGGAGGTTGATGCTGACATGACCATGACCGATCCCATCGCCGACATGCTGACCCGCATCCGCAATGCCAACATTGCGATGCACGACGAGGTCAGCATGCCGTCATCCAAGCTGAAGGTCGCCCTGGCCGAGGTCCTCCACTCCGAGGGCTACATCCGGAGCTTCGAGGCGACCGAGAACTCCAGCGGTCCTGGGGCGACCCTGACCATCGGGATGAAGTACTCAGACGAGCGCCAGCGGGTCATCAGTGGCCTCAAGCGCGTCTCGAAGCCCGGCCTCCGGGTCTACTCCAAGAAGGACCAGATCCCCCGGGTTCTGGGCGGTCTCGGAGTCGCCGTTCTCTCAACCAGCAATGGACTCATGACCGACCGTGCGGCCCGCAAGGCCAAGGTCGGTGGCGAAGTCCTTTGCCACGTCTGGTAGGAGCCGTCATGTCCCGTATCGGCAACGCCCCCATCACCGTCCCGTCCGGCGTCGACATCGACGTGTCCGGCAGTGACATCACCGTCAAGGGTCCCAAGGGCACGCTTGAGCACTCGATCCCGGAGCAGATCTCGCTCGAGGTCGAGGACGGCACCCTCTCGGTGACCCGAGCCAACGACGAGCGGCAGTCGAAGGCCCTGCACGGCCTGACCCGGTCGCTGATCAACAACATGGTGATCGGCGTCAGCGAAGGGTTCCGCAAGGACCTGGAGATCATCGGCGTCGGCTACCGGGCGAACGCCAAGGGCAAGGACACCCTGGAGCTGGCCCTCGGGTTCAGTCATCCGGTGACCGTCAAGGCGCCCGAAGGCATCGAGTTCGACGTGCCGGAGCCGACCAAGATCGGCGTCATCGGCATCGACAAGCAGACCGTCGGCCAGGTCGCGGCCGAGATCCGTGCCTACCGCAAGCCGGAGCCATACAAGGGCAAGGGCGTGCGCTACGTGGGCGAGCGGGTCATCAGGAAAGCCGGAAAGGCCGGTAAGTAGACATGGCTACCAGAACCGCCAATCGTCAGGCCTCTCGGTCCCGTCGTCAGCGTCGGGTCCGCAAGAAGGTGGTGGGGACCACCGAGCGTCCCCGCCTGGCCGTCTATCGGTCGAACAAGCACATCAGCGTCCAGCTGATCGACGACTCCAAGAGCCATACCATGGCTGCCGCCTCGACCCTGGAGAACGGGGTCAGCGGGAGCGATTGGACCGGCTCGGTCGCTGCGGCCACTGCGGTCGGCAAGCTGATCGGGGAGCGTGCCAAGGCCGCCGGGGTCGACACCGTCGTGTTCGACCGGGGCGGGAACCGCTACCACGGGCGGGTTGCCGCTCTGGCCGACGCCGCCCGCGAGGCCGGGCTCGAATTCTAGGAGCAACCAATGGCCAACGAACGCAACGATCGCAACTCCCGAGGTCGGGATCAGGACCAGGGCCGTGAGTCCAGGGTCATCGCCATCAACCGGGTCGCCAAGGTGGTCCGAGGTGGTCGCCGGTTCGCCTTCACCGCGCTGGTGGTGTTGGGCGACGGCAACGGCAAGGTCGGCCTCGGCTACGGCAAGGCCAAGGAGGTCCCCCTCGCCATCCAGAAGGGGACCGAAGAGGCCCGCAAGCTCATGTTCGACGTCCCGATGGCCGGTGGCACCGTCACCCACGAGATCATCGGCGAGCAGGGTGCCGGTCGGGTCCTGATCAAGCCGGCCGCTCCCGGTACCGGGGTCATCGCCGGCGGTGCGGCTCGGGCCATCCTCGAGGAGGCCGGGATCCGCGACGTGCTGGGCAAGTCGCTCGGATCGGCCAACCAGATCAACGTCGCCCGGGCAACCATCAACGCCCTGCAGAACCTGAAGCGGCCGGACGAGGTGGCGAAGCTGCGGGGCCTCGACGCCTCGGAGTTCACCCCGGCCGGGATGCTGGAGGCCTACAAGGAGCGGGAGCGCTCGCTCCGGCTCGGCGCAACGGAGGTGGTCTAGCCCATGTCCGACATTCGAGTCACCCAGACCCGATCGGCTATCGGGGCCAAGCCGAAGCAGCGAGGCACGCTGCGGGCGCTCGGTCTCGGCCGGATCGGTAAGACGAACGTCCTTCCCGACCGGGCCGAGATCCGGGGCATGATCGCCCGGGTTCCCCACCTGGTCGAGGTCGAGGAGAGCTGAGATGAAGATCCATGATCTGAAGCCGGCCGAGGGTTCTCGGACCCGGCGCAAGCGCAAGGGCCGGGGTATCGCCGGCAAGGGCGGCAAGACCGCAGGTCGCGGGACCAAGGGCCAGCGGGCCCGGGGGACCGTGCCCGTCGGCTTCGAGGGTGGCCAGCTGCCGATCCAGCAGCGGCTCCCAAAGCTGCGGGGCTTCAACAACCCGTTCCGGGTCGAGTACCAGGCCATCAACCTGGACACGATCGCCGAGTCCGGTCTGACCGAGGTCACCCCAGAGACCCTGCTGGAGCGGGGCCTCGTCGGGAAGGGCTCGCTGGTCAAGATCCTGGGCCGGGGCGAGCTGTCCGGCGCGGTGACCGTCAAGGCCCACGCCTTTTCGGCCTCGGCCGAGGCGGCCATCACCGCTGCCGGCGGGTCGGTGGAGAAGCTGCCCCTGCCGTTCAAGGTTCGTCCGGCGGCGCAGGGCAACGCCCTCACCAACCGCTGATCTGCGGCGGGCGTCTGCCCGTCGCCCCCGGGTTCGGCCCGCCGGCCGAGCCTCACAACATCGTTGGCCCAGCTACCCTGGACCGTTCAGCGAAGAGTAAGGCCACCTCGTGCAAACACTCCTCAACGTTCTGAGAACCTCGGAACTCCGGAACAAGATCCTGTTCACGATCTTCATCATCGTGCTGTACCGGTTGGGGGCTCAGATACCGGCGCCGGGCGTCAGCCTGGACGGCATCAAGGCCCTGACGGAGCGGGCGGACGAGAACCAGGGCGGCATCTTCGGCTACCTGACGCTGTTCACCGGCAGCGGCGGCGTCCTCAACCTGTTCGGTCTCGGCATCCTGCCGTACATCACGTCGTCGATCGTGATCCAGATCCTGACCGTCGCCGTTCCCAAGCTGGAGGAGTGGCAGTCTCAGGGGGCGATCGGCCAGCGCAAGATCACCCAGTGGACCCGCTACATCACCGTGGTCCTGGCGCTGATCCAGAGCGCAAGCCTCACCTTCCTGATCAACCGGAGCCCGGAGCAGATCTTCGGCTACAACCCGGGGCTGTTCCCGGACGGGTCCATCGGCAAGATGCTGATGGCCATCGTCTGTGTGACCACCGGCTCCGCGCTGCTGATGTGGATGGGTGAGCTGATCACCGAGAAGGGCCTCGGCAACGGGATGTCGGTCCTGATCTTCGCCTCGGTCGTCGCCGGTCTGCCGATCGTCGGGGTCCAGATCTTCGAGCTCCGGGGCTGGATCTGGGTTGCCATCTCGATCGTGCTCGTGCTGGCGCTGGTCGTCGGCATCGTGTTCATCGAGCAGGGCCAGCGGCGGATACCGATCAACTTCCCGAAGCGGGTGGTCGGCCGCAAGCAGTACGGCGGCAACAAGACCTACATCCCGCTGAAGGTCAACCAGGCCGGCGTGATCCCGGTCATCTTCGCCAGTTCGTTGTTACAGCTACCAAGTCTGGTGGCCACGGCATTGCCGACCAGCGGCAACCCGCTGGATCCGAACTGGGGGGACAACGTCCGCCAGTTCATCCAGAACCGGCTGTTCACCCCGACCGACCCGGCCTACATCCTGGTGTTCGGTCTGCTGATCGTCGGGTTCGCCTACTTCTACAACGCCATCGCCTTCGACCCTGCCCGCCGGGCGGACGAGCTCCGCAAGTCGGGCGGCTTCATCACCGGCGTCCGTCCCGGTCCCCAGACCGAGCGGCACCTGTCGAAGATCCTCAACCGGATCACCCTGCCGGGTTCGCTGTTCCTGGCCGCCATCGCCCTGATCCCGTCGGCCATGCTGTTCCAGCTGCTCGGCGGCGGTGGGAACAACGTCGGCCTCCTCGGCTTCTCCGGGATCTCGATCCTGATCGGCGTCGGTGTGTCGTTGGAGCTGATGAAGCAGATCAACTCCCAGCTGATGGCCAGGAACTACGAGGGGTTCCTGAAGTGACGGCCGCAGAGGACCGGGCCGAGAGTCCCCCGATCCGGCTGGTCATCTTCGGGCGCCAGGGAGCTGGCAAGGGAACCCAGTGCAATCGCATCGTCGAGAAGTACGGGGTGGCCCACCTCAGCACCGGTGACATGTTCCGGGCCGCTCGGGCCGCCGATACCGAGCTCGGCCGGCAGGTCGGTCCGATCATGGATGCCGGTGGCCTGGTCAGCGACGAGCTGACGATCGCCATTGTCCAGGAACGGCTGGCATCAGACGAGATCCGCAAGTCCGGATTCGTCCTCGACGGCTTCCCCCGGACGACTGCGCAGGCCGAGGCGCTGCTTGCCATGTTGGGGGACGAGGGGCTGCACGCCGTGCTGGACCTCGATGTCCCACTGGATGAGGTGACGGCCCGGATGAAGGCCCGTGGCCGGGGCGACGACACCGACGAGGGGATCGCCAAGCGCTTGGCCCTCTACGAGGAAGAGACCGTGCCGACCATGGCCTGGTTCGACGAGCGGGGCCTGCTGGTCACCGTCGATGGGCTCGGCTCCGAGGACGAGGTCACGGCTCGCCTGTTCGGCGCCATCGACGGGGCGCTCGCCTCAGACGCCTGACCGTTCCGAGGCCGGTTCGTTGACCGAGCGTCGAGTCACGTTCGCAGAACGCCGAGCCCGGCTCGGTTGCCGCCATCGGCTGGTCGACAGCGGCTCGTCCGTGGAGTCGGTGGTCGATGACCTGGTCGTCCTCCATGCCACCGATCCGGCCACCATCTATCTATCGGTCGGGGCCCGGGTCGAGGGAGCGGCTCCCAGCGACGTCGAACGTTCGCTGTTCGAGGACCGGACGACGCTGCGGACCCTGGCCATGCGTCGAACCCTGTTCGTCCCCACGGTCGGCGGTGCCGCTGCGGTCGAGGCGTCATCATCGATCGACGTGGCGGCGATCGAGCGGCGACGGCTGGAGCAGTTTCTGTCCGACTCCGACATCGATGAGCCGACGCAGTGGCTGGACGACGTGGCCGGCGAGGTGTCGGGCGCCCTGGCCGACGCCGGTCCTGACGGGTTCCTGGCCCGTGAGCTGACCGCAGCGGTTCCCAGACTCGGGACCCGGATCCTGATGGGCCGGGGGACGAAGCATCCGGTCGATGCGCCGGCCACGTCCCGAGTGCTCGGGGTGATGGCGGTCGAGGGCCGGTTGGTCCGTGGCCGGCCGTCGGGGGACTGGACCGGTCGACAGTATCGCTGGCATCGACGGGACCGTTGGTGGCCGGACGGGGAGGGGCCGGCCAGTGCCGAGTTGGATCCGGAGGAGGCGGCCCGCCGGTTGCTCGGACGGTATGTGGCGAGGTTCGGGCCGGTCACGGTGGTCGACACGAAGTGGTGGACCGGTTGGACGATGACCAAGACCCGGCGGGTCCTGGCCGAGTTGGACGTGGCGGAGGTCGAGCTGGTGGCCGACGATGGGGGCGCGGCATCGACGGGCTATCTCCTGGCAGACGATCTCGAGACGGTGGAAGCCCCCGAACCCTGGGCCGCACTGCTCCCGTCGCTCGACCCGACCCCGATGGGCTGGAAGGAACGGGACTGGTATCTCGATCCCGACCACATCGCCGAGCTGTTCGACCGCAACGGCAACGTCGGGCCGACCGTGTGGGTCGACGGTCGAATCGTCGGTGGCTGGTCCCAGCGTCCCGATGGTGAAGTGGTGACGACGTTGCTGGCCACCGTCGATGCCGAGCGGCGGACCCTGATCGATGCCGCTGCAGACCGGGTCGCCGGGTTCGTCGGCCCGACCGTGGTCAAGCCGAGCTTCCCGACCCCGCTCCAGAAGCGACTGTCCGCCCCCGCCGGCTGAGCGGGCCTCAGCGCATCGGTGGCCGCTCGCCGCTCGCAGGCGGCCAAGGTCGCGGCGTCGACCCGACCGGCAGGTCAGCCCGCCGGCCCTTCGGAAACACACCCGTGCCGGCACCGGTTCGCGTTGGAGCGACAACTGTTGGGGCGGCTGCCGGTCCGCTGCCTGGTTCGCGTTGGAGCGACAATTTCTTGGGCCGGGATGTGGGGGCCCTCGGCTGGGTTCGCGTTGGAGCGACAACTGATGGGTCACGGCGCCGGTCGTCGCCTGCGGTTCGCGTTGGAGCGACAGCCCCAGGGCCAGCTGGTGGCTTGAGCCCCCTGACGCTGCTCGTTCGGCGCCTGGATCTGTCGCTGCAATGCGAGCGGTCCGGTCAGCGGCTGGGGTTGTCGCTGTTAGGCGAGCGGCCCGGGTGGCGCTCGGGATTGTCGCTGTTATGCGAGCCGTTGCGAGTTGCGCCTGGGGTTGTCGCTGTTATGCGAGCAGTCGGGACACGTGGGAGGGTTGTCGCTGTTAGGCGACGCAGTCAACGACCTCGCAGTGCTGTTGCTCAAAGGCGAACCCAGCCCTCCGGCGCTTGCGCAGGGCACAGCGCAGCTAGGCGACGGCGACCTGATCGGCCGGAGCGACGACGGCATAGGACGGAGCGGGCTTGCTCATGTCGATGGCCACCTCAACCCGGTCGTGGCCGCTGGTCACCTCGATCGAGACCGGCGCCGGCCCGCCGAGTCCCGCGAACAGCCGGTCGAAGACCTCCTGACGATCGAACTGCATGGCGTAGGCCCGGGCCGCCGCCTCGGCCTCGGCTCGGGCCGCCGCGCCGGTTTGGAGCACGGCGGTGTCCAGGGCCGCAGCGATCTCGTCCGGGCAGCCGGGCTTGACGATCAGGGCCGTGTCGCCGACCGCCTCGGGAATGCCGCCGGTCGTCGTGGTGATGACCGGACCCCCACCGGCCAGCATCTTCTCGACCAGGGCGATACCGAACGTCTCGACGAACTCGGGCATCGGCTTGCTCGGCAGCGCATAGGCTGCAGCGCCGGCCATGAGCAGCCGCTTCTCGTCGTCGTCGACGTCGTCCAGGAAGATGATCCGAGACCGCAGGCCGGACGCCCGAGCCTGGGCCAGCGCATCCTCTCGCCCGACCCCGGTCCCGGCGATCACCAGGCGGACCTCGTCTTTGGCCTCGGACCGCAGGTAGCCCTCGATCAGGTCGGTCACGCCCTTTGCCGGGGTGATCCGGGACAGGAACAGCGCATACCCATCCACGGTGAGGCCACGGGCGGCCAGGGCCGCATCGAGGTGGCGGGGATCGATGTCGGTGAAGGTTTCGGTGTTGACCGCCGGGTAGGAGATCCGGACCCGGTCGGTGCACCGGCGGGCGAAGTCGGTGCCGAGGGCGTCGTCGACCGACTGGGCTGCGGCCACGATCAGTTCCTTGGTGTACTCCGACACCGCGACGCAGCGATCGTGAGCAAGGTAGGTGACCAGGACCGACGCCGCCGCACCGTAGTTGCCCTCGGCCACGCAGGACCGGACCACATTGGTGATGTCCGAGCCGACCGCTTCGGCCACCGTGGTCACGTCGACCGGCACGCCCATCTGCCTGGCGATCGACAGGGCCTCATTGACCGCATTGGCGTGCGGCGTGAGGTACAGCGAGAGGCAGACGGTCGGGACGCCGTCGGTGAACAGCTCGACCAGTCGGCCGACCATACCGGCCAGGTAGCGACCGTCCGGGACCTTGTAGTCCCCGACCGGGGCCGGCCGCTCCACCGTGATCCCGGGGCTGTACGGCAGGACCGAGTCCAACGGCTTCAGTGGGAGGGCGCTGAGGGCCTCGATCGGCCAGGTGACGATCCGGACATCGTCGTACCCCCGGTTGAGCGCCGCCTCCGCCAGGTTGCGAGCTTCGCCGGAGTGGCCACAGATCACCGGATCGGCCCGAACCACGATGACCAGCCGACGATTGGGCTTCGCTTCGCCGAGGGTGGAGACGGTTGACATGGGGGTGCCCTTTCGTTGCTGGTCAGGTGGTGGTCGGCGGCAGATTCGGAGCGGTGAGCGACGGTGGTCGTGACCCGTCGGCCCACCCGGTTGGCTCGTCGGCCAGTTGCAGACGGATGGTCGATGCCCGCCGGAGCTCGGTCCCGGTGATCCAGGTCCGGTCGAGCGGTTGGTCGTCAAGCCAGGCCGCAGCCACATACTGCGGGGCGACCTCGGCGTTGCGGGGATTGAACCCTTCGGCCTCGATCGTCAGCTCCCCGCCGGGGACCGAGGAGGGGCCCATGCCGATGCGGCTCCGCCGGAACGCCGGGGCGTTGAGCAGGAACAGGTTCTGGCCGGCAACCGGGAACAGCCCGAGCGAGGCCCAGACGTACCACGAGCTGAGTCCGCCGGAGTCGTCATTGCCCGGCAGGCCGCCTCGGCCGGTGCCGAACTGGTTCGACAGGACGGCGTGGACGATCTGGGCGGTGCGGTCGGGCCGGCCGATGTAGTGGTAGGCCCACGGCGCCTCGATGTCCGGCTCGTTGTTCAGCCCCTCGAACCGGTTGAGCGCATACCCGGCCGCCACCTCTTCGGCCGAGGGGTCCTGGCCGAGCTGCTTGACCGGCGGGGCGTCGAAGCCGAAGAACTGGTCGAGCAGCTCGGCGAAGCGGACCTCGCCCCCGGCAAGCTCGATCCGGGCCGCCATGTCATGCAGCAGGCGGAACGAGTAGTTCCAGCGGCCACCCTCGTAGTAGGTGGAGTCGATCAGCAGGCCGGTGGTGGGGTCGAATGCGTTCCGCCATCGGGTGGCCAACCCGTCGAGCTGGTCCGCCAACTCCCGGTCCCCGACCGCATCTGCCACCTTGGCCGTGCAGTGGTAGCCGTAGGCCAGATCGAGGGTGTGGCTGATCGGGTGGGCCAGCCCGTCGATCAGGAAGTCCTCGCCGTAGCTGCGGCGGAGGTCTGCGGTGAGGTGGACCAGGGCCCAGTCCCAGTCGATCTCGCCGATGCCGTTGGCCTGAGCGTCTGCGAAGAAGGTGTGGGCCAGAGCGCTGGCCTGGCGGAAGAACCGGTCGGCGCCCCGAGCCATGCGGTAGCCGATCGGCAGGTTGCCCTCCTCGACGCTGACCTGGAGCAGCGCGTGGAGCAGCTCCTCGGCCCGCTCGGGTGCAAGGAGGAGCAGCAGCGGGAGCTGGGTCTTGTAGATGTCCCACATCGTGCAGATGTCGAACACGAACGGACCGTCGGCCGGCCAGAACGGGCTCTCGTCCGGGGCGAAGCTCGGCTTGATCAGCGAGTGGTAGAGGGCGGTGGCGAACACGGTTCGCCGATCGGCGCTGCCCCCTTCGACTTCGATGGTGCCGAGTGCCTGGCTCCAGGATTGACGGGTGGCCCAGCGACGGTCGTCGAACACCGGGCCGGCCTCGGTGGACGGGCGGCGGAGCGAGGATCGGGTCGGGGCTGCCGGGGCCTGGCGAGCGGTGGTCTGGTCGGTGGCGATCTCGGTTCGGAGGTTGCGCTCGGCCTGGTCGACGCCTCGCAGCGAGAACCCGATCCGCAATTCGACTGCGGTCCCCGGGCTGGCCTTGCCCTCGAACAGGGCCCCGAACGGACGGAGGGTGGTCTGGCGGATCGACTCGAAGTCCAGCCGGCTGCCGCCGGCCATGACCCGTCGGTCGTACCACAGCGATTGCCGCCAACCGGGGGAGTGGCACTCGATGTGGACCGCCAGGGGCACGCCCTCAACCACCACCTCGCCCTGGAGCGCGTCTGGGCCGACGGTGTGGAGGTGGGCCCGCACCGGCACGGTCCGGCCGTGCTCGATCTCCAGGCCGCCGTTCGAGAAGTCCATGACGACTCGGGCATCCCGGTTCGATGGGAAGGTGTAGCGGTGGATGGCGCTCTTGTGGCCGACCGTGAGTTCGCAGCGGACGCCGGAGTCGAGGGTGGCGGCGTAGTACCCGGGCTCGGCGGTCTCCTCCTCCAGGGCCCAGCGCCGACCGAGCTCGCTCAGCGGTTCCACCATCGGCGTGACCCGAAGGTAGTTGTAGTACTTGCGAATGGCACCGGTGCCGGACTGTTGGAAGTGGGTGAAGCCGGAGGCCTGATAGTGGTCGTGGGTGGGGGTCGGGACGCCCTGGGTGTTGAGGTCGTGGAGGCCGTAGCCGGTGGGGTAGGCCCCGGAGTAGGCGCAGGCCGACACCATGCCGAGTGGGGCGACTGCACCGGGGTGGGTGTTGCCGATCTGGGGTTTCGGGAACCACCACGTCGCCGCCAGGCCGGTTGGCGGTGGGAGTTGGGTTACGCCGGTTCCAATGAAGGGATCGACGGCATCGATGAGCGCCATTGCCGAGGACAATACGGACGCCACGTTCCGGTGGCGTTTCCCGACAATGAAGCCTGTCTGGTGGAAACCTTACGGCTCTTCGGCGGCGCCGCCCATGGGGACCGGTCCCCGTTCGGGACTGAGGAAATCATGGCAGACTGTGGGCCGACTGCGATTTCGTAGTCTGGTTTTGTTGGCACGTGTTCTTGTACTGGTCGAGGCAGGGTGACCGTGGTTGATGGCCGGGTGAAGTTGGTGGCGTGTGCGCTGTGGTTGGCGCTGGCGGCGGTCGCGTGCAGCGACGAGGAGCCGAGCGGCCTCCCCACCCAGGAGGAGGCCGCCGCCGAGGACGCCACCAGCACCACGTCCGCCTCCTCAAGCACCACGACCACGACGAGCGCGGACGTCACCACGTCGTCCACCTCCACCACAGAGGCCCCGATCGACGAGCCCACAGTCCCCGACCCGTCCGACACCGAAGCCTTCGAGGCCTACATCGCCGGCCAGGTGGAGATGTTCTATGACCTCCGAGAGCGAGCGTTCGAGAACCCGAGCGCGGACCCGGAGATCGACTATGCGGCGTTCGCCGAGTACTCGGTCGATCCCCAGCTGAAGGCTATGTATGAGGCCATCAAGTTCCGATTCGACGAGGGCGTGACCAGCGTTGAACCGGAGGAGCCATTGACGGGCACCGACACGGACGACGAGCACCGAACGTCCGGATTGATCTCCCAGGAGACTGACGAGGTGACGGTGTTCAACTGTGAGCTCAACGACAACGTCGCGATCCGGGTAGAGACCGGCGAGATCGTGAGCGATGTCGTCGTCACCAATCTTGAGGTGATCACGCTTGTGGATGACGGCGGTGTATGGAAGCTCAGCAGTATCGAAGTGACACAGAAACTGGAGGGGGCGGCGGGATGTTTCTTGGCCAGCGAAGCAGAGTTCCCGTACTAGCGGCTGTCGGAGCATGCATCGTGGCGGCGCTGGCAGGGCCGGCCGCGGCCGATGATTTCGCAGACGGCAAGTCCGACGGCGACAAGGTGGAGATCTCTGCCGGGGGCTCTCGGCGGTCGGTTGATGTGGGGGCCGAGGAAGGGACGACCTCCAACGGCTGCAACTGGACGATCTATGTCGGAGACGACCTGACCCGGCCGGTGTACGAGAACCGGGTCGACCTCGTCGATGACGCTGCGCCGATCGCCGTTCCCAACCCCGCCCACGGCGCCAGCCGGCTGTTCTCCCAGACCGGCCGTTGGTTCCAGGCCACCGGCTGCAACCCCCAGCCGGGGCTGGACACCCTCAACGGCGTCTACGCAGAGGGTGACTCGATTTCCATGGCGGAACTGCGGGACGAGGCCATCAACAACGTCGACCCGCCGAACCCGACCACGTTCGGGACCAGCCCGGACGACGACGGCGCCGGGCGGTTCCCGGTGGTCCAGATCCCGACCTGGTTCTGGATCGAGGACCCGTACTGGCAGACCGAGTGGTCGGCCATCGCCACCTTCCCGGGCCCGCCCGGGGCGGTTCGGGTCTGGGCCGAGGCGTTCGCCGACCCCGACCGTACCGAATGGTCCGCCGGCGACGGATCCCCGTGGCAGGAGTGCGGCGGCCAGGGCGAGGTCTGGCAACCGGGCATGCCCGAGGACGCCACGACCTGCAGCCACACCTACACCTGGCCGTCGGTCGACGAGCCGGGACTGGCCTACCAGGTCCAGGGCCGGGTCTGGTTCCGGACCTGGTGGACCACCAACATCGCCGGCCAGGGCGCCGGCCCGCTCCCACCGATCAGCCGGGAGACCGCCGTCCGACAGATCCGGGTCGGCGAGATCCAAGCCGTCGAGAGTTGAGCAGAACGCACCCCAGCGGCGAACGTCGCACCTCGGCCTCGCATAGACTTCAGGTCATGCCAGGAAATCCACCGGCGATTCCGGCGGACACCAGTCCAGAAGCATGGCGGGCGCAGATGGCGGCGATCGGTCGTCGCAGTGTCAGTGAGCGCCTTGCCGAGTGGGAGGCGTTGAATCGGGCTGGTGCGAAGATGGAAGCCGACGCCGTTCGTCGACAGCACGCAGCCTTCACCGACCGGGAGGTATTCCTGACGCTGGTTCGCCGCCGCTACGGCGATCAGCTGGCGTGCCAGCTCTGGCCCGACCTCAGGCAACTCATCGACCGGCAGGCTGCGTCCTGATTGATCTCGGAGCTGCATTGGCTCGAGTAGCCGATGCACTCGACCAGGCAAGGGTCGATTACCTCGTCGTCGGCTCGACGGCGGCCGCCGCCTGGGGTGTGGCGCGAATGACCAGGGATGTCGACATCGTCGCACTCGTCGACGCCGACCATGTCAACCTCATACTGTCTGTCTTGACCTCTGAGGACCTGTACGTCAGCGCCGAAGACGCCAAGCAGGCCGCCGAACGTGGCGGAGGGTCGTTCAATGTCATCCACCTTTCCTCCGGCGGGAAGGTCGATATCTTCGTTTCCGGCCCCGGTGACCTCTTCACTGCGGCGCGGATCGCACGGCGCCAGCCGGCAGATGTCTTTGGCGTATCGACCTGGGTCGCGACCGCCGAGGACGTTGTGCTGGCAAAACTGAGATGGCGGTTGCAGTCTCGGTCCGAGGTGCGGTGGCGCGACTGCGTTGAGATCGCCAAGGTCCAGGCCCTCGATCGGGACTATCTGTGGCGGTGGGCCGAGACGCTGGCGATTAGCCAGGACCTCGGCGAGCTGTTGGCAGAGGTCGATCAATCCCCCTGAACGCTGGTGGGGGACCGGTCCCCATGGCTCGGTTCCTGCGCTCGCCATAGGTTCAGAGCCACGGCCTCGTCGGTGGGAGCGGTGGCATGGGTGGTGCGGAATGCCAGATCGTCAGTGCTGACACCGCCGACCTGGCCGCATTCGTCGAGGCTGGTGGTCGCTACGTCGGTGCGCTGCAGTCGATAGCGGACCGGGTGTCCTCCGCCCGGAGCCGAGTGGTGGCGGCCACCGGTCGCGGCGAGCTGCCAGGATCGTCGAGCGGTACCACCGCCGCCGCCGCCACCAGGGACGGGATGGACGAGCTGATCGCTGAGGCCGGCCTGGCCAACGCCTTCGCCTCCGAGGTCGCAGCGGCCTTGGCAACATACTCCGGCGCCGGGACCGTTGCGTTCGTCCCGGCCGAGGTGGTCGACGCGGCGCTGGCCGGTGTCGGCCTGGACTTGGTTGGCCAGGACCGGGCAGCGGAAGACGATCAGCGGACCCTGGCGGTGAGGGCCGCTCGGCGCGAGCTCCAGGCGGTGATGGACGAGGCCGGGGTCGGGGTGCCGGATCATCTGCGCCAGAATGTGGTCGGCCGAGCTGTTCGGGGCTGGTTGGACTCGGTCGGCAGCGCCGATCCGGATCAGGCCGAGGTGGCGGCCCTGGCGTTGCTCGGCGAGGGAATCGAGCTGCAGGCCGGACTGGACAGCCGCAGTTCGGCCGCTGCCGACGGCATCGATGGTGGGATCGCTGCGTTGCTCGTGGTCGAGGGTCTGCTGTGGTGGCCGGCGCCGCCCGGCGCGCTGGCGGAGGAGCTGGCGGCACCGGAAGCCCGGCCGACGCCCGGCGAGGCGACGGCCCTGCAGGTCATGGTCGACGCCCTCGATCTGGATCAGAGCAACCAGTACCTGAACAGCCACGGCCTGGCCATGAGCGAGGCCGAGCGGACCACCCAGCCCTGGGTCCGGACCAACCTGCTGCTGGCGCTGATCAACGGCACCATCGGCGATGACGGAACGATCAGCGAGGCCGGCCAGACGCTGGTCGACGACGTACTTGACCGCTACCCGTCGGTGATCGAGCAGTCGACCGACCTGTGGCACAACACCGAGCCGGCTGACCGCTACCACCGGACCAGCGCCGGCGCCGAGCGGCGGTGGGTGGAGCAGCCGGCAACGGCGGTCTTCGGCCGAGCTCTCGCCGCCCCGAACTACGGGTTGACCGAGGAACAGTACGAGGCAGCGGTCGGGCTGGATGCGCTGGATGGTCGGCTCGAGGCGGCGGTCGGGTCGGAGTTGGCGTTCAACCGGTTGCTGGTCGAGCGGTTCGCCCTGGTCGATGACCTGGCCGGGGGCGACCAGGATCTGGCGCTGCTGCTCGATGCGGCGATGGCCCGTGGGCTGTCGGCCACCGAGGCGCTTCGACTGACCCGGTTCGGTGCGGCGGCCGACGGTGCTCGGGGGACCGACGCCCGAGTCCGTCGGCTCCGGCTGGTCTATCCGACAACGGCCTGGGGTGACCCGATCGCCCCGGTGGAGGCGGTGGTGGAGCAGGGTCTCGCCGAGGAGGTGGCGCGGTCGCTGGCAGTGGAGCTCGGTGCGCTGCAGTCCATCCAGGCGGCCCGGTTCGCCGAAGGCTTGCCGACGCCCGCGGCGCCGCTGACCGTGGCGCAGGTCGAGCTGGTCCGCCGGTACGCCGAGGTCGAGCAGGTGCTGTACCACCGGTATGGCTGGGCCTTGGGTGCTCGGGAGGCGGTGACCGAGCTGGCGGCCATGGATCCCGACCTGCGTGACCAGGTGCTGCCGAACAAGCCGGACGGCTTCGAACGGCTGCTCCGGGCGCTGGCCGACCCGGACAACGACGACATCTGGCGGGTCATGGCCGGGGCCGCCGACAACGACACGTTCCTCGGCCCCGGGGGTACGTTTCGCCGGCCGGGCGGTGAGCCGAGCGGTCGGCCCGGTGATGCCCAGGCGTTGCTCGGGCAGCTGGCGTTGCTGTCGATGGTCGGCCCTCATCACGAGCGGCTGGACCTGGACGGCGACGGGGTCATCCATGAGGACGAGGTCGCCCGGTGGCTCGAGGTCAACGACGGGCGGCCCGGGGTCCCGCCGGCGTTGGTGGACCAGGTCCGGGTCGGGGCCGAGATCGGGTTGGGGCAGGACACGTTCGGCTGGGAGGAGTTCGGCGAGATCGTCGGCTGGGTCGGCCTGGCGGCGGCAGCGACCGCCTCGATCGTCTACACCGGCGGTGCGGCTGCGCCGCTGTGGGTCAAGGGCGGGCTGGTCGGCCTGGCTGGGAGGGGAAAGTGACATTAAACAAGTAGGCTTTTACATTGATCAATACGAAACAACGGTTACGCAATATGTGGCTTACCTCAACGTGTTGATTCAACG
>JBCCFN010000087.1:0-18090 GCA_039029715.1 Actinomycetota bacterium
CGACATCGAGCAGCTCCCGAAGTACGACAACTACGGGAATCACCTGTTCGTCGTGCTCCACGCCCTCACGACAGACGAGGACCGCCTGGACACCCACGAGGTCGACTGCTTCCTGACCAAGCAGCTGCTGGTCACCGTCCGGTCGGAGCCGATCGCCGGTCTCGAATGGCTGTGGGATGCGGTCCAGGCCCACCCTCACATGGCCGAGCACGGTTCGGATGAGTTGTTCGCCCAGCTGGCCGAGGTCATGGGCCGCCGCTACATCGAGGTCATCAACGCCTTCGAGAGCCGTATCGACAGCCTGGCCGACGGTGCGCTCGACGCCGACCCTGCGGTTCTGGCCGAGATCCAACGGCTCCGCCGGGAGGAGTCGACGATCCGCCGGGTACTGCGGCCCCAGCGACTGGTGATCGGGGCGCTGCGGTCAAGCGGGACCGCCGGGGCGGCCGGTGACTACTTCACCGGCGAGTCGATCAAGCTGCTGACCGATGCCTATGACGTCCACAACCTTGTCGTCGAGTCCCTGGAGGCCACCCGAGGCCTGCTGACCGACACCCTGGACACGTACCGGGGCGCATCGGCCGAGCGTCAGGCCAACGCCGCCACGGTCCTCACGGTCTATGCCGCCATCCTGTTGCCGCTGTCGCTGATCACCGGCTGGTACGGCATGAACGTGGCCAACCTGCCCGGCTCGGGACGGCCCTGGGCCTGGATCCTGGTGACCGGGGTCATGGTGGCCTTCGCCGTCGGCAGCTGGATCCTGTTCGTCCGGGCCGGGATGATCGGTCGGCCTCGCCTGACCGGTCGGGGCCGGGTGCTGGCC
This sequence comes from Actinomycetota bacterium, assembly GCA_039029715.1. Taxonomy (GTDB): domain Bacteria; phylum Actinomycetota; class Acidimicrobiia; order Acidimicrobiales; family SZUA-35; genus JAHELU01. The sequence continues at coordinate 824 of JBCCFN010000087.1, forward strand.
CGAGGTTTGGCAGACGTGGCCCGCCGGCCGGTTCACCCCTTCACCATGCTCCGCCAGTCGCGGCGGCCGGCCGAACCGACCGATCCCGGGCGGTAGGCGGCGTCAGGCCACGATCGCCACCGGGGTGCCGAGCGGCACGCTCTCGGCAACCAGCGTGATCAGATCGTTCGGGATACGGATACAGCCGCTGCTCCGCTCGGATCCCAGTTGGTCCGGCCGGTTCGTGCCGTGGATGGCCAGCGCCGGGAGCCCGCCGTTGAACGTGTCGAGGACCTCGGAGAAGCCCGAGAGCGCCACCACGTAGGGGCCGAAGACCCCGGCCGGATCGGATTGGGCGATGACATCTCGGACGTAGAACGTGCCGAGCGGGGTCGGGGTCGCCGGCTTGCCGGTGACCGCCCTGGTGTCGACGATGACGTCCTCACCGTGCCAGACGGTGACCGAGTCGTCCGACAGGTCGATGACGGCCCGGTGCGTCACAGACGAGAGCTCGACCTCGGCCCGGGGGATCCAGCCCTCCTGCCCGTTCGGCTTGACCGGTAGCGCGACCTTGATCCAGTCGGGCGAGGACGTGTCGTCGACCACGAGGAACGTCCGAACCCCGCCGAACTGGGTCGGGTTCGGGAACCAGTGGGCGGCCGCCGCCCCCGGCTCGGCGGTTGCGACGACGCCGTCGCCGACCACGGTGGCCACCAGCGACTGGGCCGGCAGGAACCGGTCGGGGTCGGGCCGAATGGCCTCGGCTGGCTGCGGGTCGGTCGGCTCGGCCTCGTCCGGGGCCGCATCGGCGGTTGTCGCCGTCGACTCGGTCGACGCCCCGGCGTCATCGAGGTCGGATGCCCGGTTGGCCGCTCGACCGGTGTCGTCGACCGCCCGATCCTCTTCGGCGAAGGCCAGCCGGTCCGGCTCACCGTCGCCCGTTCCGTCGTCGTCCCCGGTCAGCCGCCAGGTGGCGAGGCCACAGACGAGCAGCAGGGTCAGCGCCCCGAGTGCGATGGGGAGTCGTTGCGGGCGGTCGGGAGCCATCCACTCCCTTCGGCCGATCGGGCCAGGGTCTGAGGACCTAGGCCCGGTAACCCACGGCCTCGGCCTCGGGGCCGGCCGCCGCCTCCGCCTCGGGCTGCTGCTCGGCCTGTTCGGCGTCGAAGACGTCCGCCACGCAGGCGTCGTCCCCGCGGGCCATCGAGGAGGTCAGCGCCACCTCGGTCTCCCCGTAGAGCGAGCCGAGCAGACCCTTCACCATGCCCCGATCGACGGCGCAGATCACCGGGTGCTCGATGGCGACATCTCCGAACGGGCAGTGGCCGGAGACGATCCGGAGCTCCTCGCCGTCCCGTTCGGCGTGGGCCGCGAACCCGTGGGCCGACAGCGCATCGGCCACGACGTGGAGCGCCGATCGGAACGACCGCTGGGACTCGGTGGTGTCTCCCATCTTGGCCGCCATCTGCCTGCCGAACTCCAGGCCGACCTCCTCGGCCAGCTCTTCGGCCTCGTCCCGGGGCAGCCGGGACAGCGCCTTGCCGAGCAGGGTGACGAGGATGTCGTCATGGCCGACGTCGAAGTCCAGGATCAGCTCCGGCGTTGTTGCCCGGTAGACCTTTGCCGGACGCCCTGCCCCGGCGGACTGCCGCTGGCTGATCTCCACGTAGGAGCCGCCGGCAAGCTTTTCCAGGTGGTGGCGGGCCACGTTGGCGTGCAGGCCGGTGGAGCGAGCCACCTCGGCTGCGGTCAACCCGTCTTGGTGTTCGCGGACCAGCAGGTAGATGTTCCTACGGGTCGGGTCGCCGAACGCCGACGTGATGGCGTTCACCAGGCTGGCGAACTCCGTCGGGTTGAGGGCGCGCTGGGCCATATCGGTAGTCTACCTATACCCGTCGACTCGGGGCCGAGCCGAGGCGCTCCGCCACCTTGCGGCCTCGCCAGACGACACCCCCCCCAACCCCCCCCAGGAGCCATCGGTGAGTCAGACCCCGACCGTTGAGCAGGTGACCGAGGCCCTTCGCCCGGTCCAGGATCCAGAGCTCCATCGCAGCATCGTCGACCTCGACATGGTCCGGCGGATCGACATCGCACTCCCGACAGTAACCGTCGCCGTCGACCTGACCATCGCCGGCTGTCCGCTTCGAGCCGAGATCGAGCGGCGGGTCACCGACGCCGTCGTGGCCCTGGACGGGGTCGACGAGGTTGCGATCGAGTTCGGGGTCATGACCGATGAACAGCGGGAGGCGCTCCGGCGCAGGCTCCACGGTGACCCCGGGGCAACCGCCGGCTCAAACCAGGCCCATGGCCACGCCGAGGGTCGGGCGATCCCCTTCGCCGACCCGGACAACCGGACCCGGGTCATCCTCGTCGCCTCCGGCAAGGGTGGCGTCGGCAAGAGCTCGGTGACCACCAACCTCTCGGTGGCACTGGCCGCCAGGCAGAAGGCCGATGGTTCCGGCAACAACAAGGTGGCCGTGGTCGACGCAGACGTCTGGGGGTTCTCGATTCCCCGCATGCTCGGCGTCGACCGGGATCCGGTGATCATCGACGAGATGATCGTCCCACCTCGCTCCCACGGCGTCGGCTGTATCTCGATGGGGTTTTTCGTCGAGGAGAGCCAGCCGGTGATCTGGCGAGGCCCGATGCTCCACAAGGCGCTGGAGCAGTTCCTGACCGACGTGTTCTGGGACGACCCGGACTTCCTGCTGGTCGACCTCCCTCCCGGCACCGGCGACATCGCCCTGTCGCTGTCGCAGTTCCTGCCCAGAGCCGAGCTGCTTGTGGTCACCACACCGCAGCCTGCGGCCCAGAAGGTGGCCCAACGGGCGGCCTACATGGCCCACAAGGTCAATATCACCGTCTCCGGGGTCATCGAGAACATGAGCTGGTTCACCGGCGACGACGGCAAGCGGTACGAGCTGTTCGGGGCCGGTGGCGGCCAAGAGCTGGCAAACGACCTCGACGTCCCGCTGCTGGCCAAGGTTCCGCTGGTGCCGGACCTGCGGGAGGGAGCGGACCACGGCGCGCCGATCGCAGCCCGCCCGGAGACCGAGGCCGGGGCCGTGTTCGCCGAGTTGGCCGAGCGGGTCGACGTCGAGTTGGCGCCGAAGAAGCGGTACCGCTCCGAGCTCAAGATCATCTAGTGCCGTTTTCGGGTCGCAATCCGACGGCCCGATCGATCGAGACAGTAGGTTTGACCGCATGGAAGTTCGCATCGGGATCGCCGACAGCCCCCAGGTCATCGAAGTCGAGCTTGAGAACGACGTCGACCGCGACGCGATCAAGTCCGAGGCCGAGGCTGCGCTGAACGGCAAGAGCAAGGTGTTCTGGTTGACCGACCGCAAGGGCAAGGACCTCGGGATTCCGGTCGACCAGATCGCATTCATCGAGATCGGCACCAGCGACGCCGAGCGAAAGATCGGCTTTGGCGCCTGAGCGCTGAGCCGACGGTCCTTCGGATCGTCGCCGGGAAGGGTGGCGTCGGCCGCACCACGGTGACCGCAGCCCTTGCGGCCCGGTCCGCGGCTGCCGGTCGGCGAGTGTTGGCGGTCGACGCACTGGGCTCCGGCGGTCTCGACCAACTGGTCGACGGTCTCGGCCCCCAGGGCTACGAGACCCTCCGGCTGACCACCAGGGCATCGCTCGACGAATATCTGAAGATCTACCTGCGGCTGCCCCTCGGGCCTTCCCGGCTCGGGCCGCTGGCTGCCATCTTCGACTACGTCTCCGCCGCCGCTCCCGGGGTTCGGGAGCTGCTGGTCATCGGCAAGATCGGGTGGGAGGTCCGCAACGGTCCGTGGGACGAGATCGTGGTCGACGCGCCGGCCACCGGTCACGTGGTCGAGCTCCTCGGCGCGCCGCGCTCCATGGCCGAGCTGATCCCGACCGGCCCGCTCGCCGAACAGACCGCCTGGCTCCGTGACGTGTTGGCCGCCACGACGACCTCGCTGACCCTGGTCACCCTGCCCGAGGAGCTGCCGGTCACCGAGACCGGGGAACTGCTCGACCGGATCCGCACCGAGACCTCGACCGGGGTCGATCGACTGATCGTCAACCGGACACCGGCACCGATCACGGCCGCCGGTCTGGCCGAGATCGACCGGTTGGTCGCCGCCGGAGACCCGATCGCGCCGGTGGCGACGCTGGCCGGGGCCCGCTTCGCCGCCGCCGAGGCCCAGACCGAGCGCCTCCGCCGCCTCGGGCTGCCGCTGCTCCCGGTCGATGACCGACCGGAGGATCCGGTGGCCGCCGTGCTCGACGCCCTCGACCGGCCGGATCGATGAGCGAGCCAGGGACCGAGGGTCAGCCGATCGGCGGCGGGGTGGCGGCGATCGACCGGATGCTGGCCGATGCCGAGGTGGTCGTCATGTCCGGCCCCGGCGGGGTCGGCAAGACGACGATCGGGGCCGCCCTCGGGCTTCGGGCCGCCCAGGTCCACGGCCGCCGGGTCGTCGTGGTCACCGTCGACCCGGCACGACGGCTGGCCGAGGCCCTCGGTGTGGCCCGGCTGACCGAGGAGCCGGTGCTGGTCCCGGTCGGCTCAGACGAGGGCCGGCTGTGGGTCCTGATGGTCGACATGGCAAAGAGCTGGGACGAGTTGGTGAGCCGCCATGCGCCGACCGACGGGGTGGCCAGCCAGCTCCTGGCCAACCGGTTGTACCGGACCCTGACCCGCCGCTTCGTCCAGAGCCATGACTACATCGCCCTCGATCACCTGCTCCTGCTCGCCGAGCAGGATCGGTACGACCTGGTGATCGTCGACACCCCACCGTCCCGCCATGCCCTCGACCTGTTCGACGCCCCCGGTCGGATGATCGAATTCTTCGAGAGCCGCCTGCTCCGGTGGCTGACCGCCGGCGCGGGGTCCGGTCTGACCACGCTGGCGGCCAAGCCGTTCCTGCTGGTCGCCGAGCGGCTGCTCGGGGACGACTTTCTGACCCAGATCACCGAGTTCTTCACCCTGTTCTCCCGCCTGCGTCCGGCCTTCGTGGCTCGAGCCCGGGCGGTCGAGGCTCGGCTGTCCGATCCGTCGACGACCTACGCCGTCGTCACCACCACCGACCCGCTGGTCGCCGGCGGATGCCAGGACCTGATCGACGAACTGCAGCGCCGGGGCCTCCAGCCGGGCCTGCTGGTGGCGAATCGATTCCCGCCATCGCTCCGGCTGACCGATGTCGATGGTGTGGTGACCCCGGTGCCGGCGGTCGGCCAGACGGAACTGTCGTCGGTCACCGACCCGACGCTGGCCGAGGCGGTCGGGCGGTTGGTCGATCGGGCCGGTGACGCCACCCTGCCGTCGACCGGGGCCACGGCGCGCCCGGTGGTGCCGGTGGCGTGGAGCGCCGAGGACCTGGCCGACCTGGACGGCCTGGCCGGGCTGTTCCCCGACCCCTGACCGGGCCCCGGGACTAGGATCCGGCAATGGCCACGCTGAGTGATCTCGCCCGCCAACACACCGGCCTCGACGCCGCCGGTCGGGCGCACCTGCGTCGGTTGATCGGCTCCTGGGGCCCGCTGTCTGACATGAGCTTCTCCGACCTGCTGCTGTTCGCCCCGACAGACAGCGTGGACGGCCCGGGACTGGTGGTGCTGGCCCAGGCCCGTCCCGTCACCGCCCAGACGCTCTATGTCGATGATCAGTTGGGCCGGCTGTTCGAATCCTCGGCCCGGCCGGTGGTGTCGAAGGCCCTGGCCACCGGTGAGATCATCGACGAGGAGGTCGACCTCCAGACGATTGGTCGGCGGTCCCGGATCACCGCCATCCCGGTGCTGTTCGGCGGCCGGGTCATCGCCGTCGTCACCAGGGAGAGCGGGCAGCTGGAGGAGCGAGCGCCGGCCGACCTGGAGCTGGCCTACCTCGATGTGGTCGAACGGTTGTCGCGGATGATCGCCGATGGGACCTTCCCGTTCCCGTTCGAGGATGCGGTGACCGAGGAGACCCCCCGGGTCGGGGACGGGGTGCTGGTCCTGCAGGCCGACACCCGGGTGGTGTTCTCCTCGCCAAATGCGGTGTCGGCGCTCCACCGGGCCGGCTACCACGGACGGATCGTCGATCGACGGCTGGAGGACCTCGGCTTCGACGGCGCGCTGGTGTCGAGCGCCTACCGGCTCCAGGTGCCGGTCATCCAGGAGCTGGAACGGGGCGATGACGTCACCATCCTCAGCCGGATCGTGCCGCTCATCGACGGTGGGACCGTCACCGGGGCCCTGGTCCTGATGCGGGACGTGTCTGACCTCCGGCGGCGGGACCGGTTGCTGGTGTCGGCGAACGCCACGATCAAGGAGATCCACCACCGGGTGAAGAACAACCTCCAGACGGTGTCTTCGCTGCTGCGGATCCAGGGACGGCGCATGGAGAGCGAGGAGGCGAAGGCGGCCATCGACGAGTCGGTCCGCCGGATTCAGTCGATCGCAACCATCCACGAGCTGCTCGCGACCAAGGGTGGTGACGATGTGGCGTTCAACGAGATCGTCGAGCCCCTGGTCGCGATGGCCGAGAGCTCGCTGGTGTCCTCCGACCGACCGATCCGGTTCCATCTGGTGGGGGAGGGGGCGACGCTGTCTGCCAGCAAGGCGAGCTCCCTGGCCGTGGTGGTCACCGAGCTGCTGCAGAACTCGATAGAGCACGGGTTCCCCACCGGTTCGGCCGGCGGCTCGATCCTGGTCGAGCTGATGACCACGCCGACCGAGTTCCGGGTCCGGGTCCATGACGACGGGGTCGGAGTGGACCCCGGGTTCGACATGGCGACGTCGTCCGGCCTCGGCCTGACGATCATCTCGACCCTCATCTCCGGCGAGCTGGACGGAGAGCTGAAAGTCAGACCGGCCACCGCACCCCAGCAGGGGACGGTGGCCGAAGTCCGGATCCGGGTCGACGATCCGGACGAGGATCGCTGACCGGTGGCGGTCGCCGGCTCCTAGCGGCGCCGGCTGAGATAGGTGCGGCGAAGGTGCCGGCGATCCTCTTCCGAGGTGGCCCCCCACACGCCCGAGTCCTGGTTACTGGCCAGGGCGAACTCCAGGCATGGTTCCTGCGAGGTGCAGCCCATGCAGACCTGCTTTGCCGCCTCGATCTGGTCGATGGCCTGGCCGGTCGTCCCGATGGGGAAGAACAGCTCAGGACTGGTGTCCCGACAGGCGGCGTCAGCACGCCAGGACAGGTCGGGGTCCGGGTCGACCTCCCCGGCGGCCACCCGCTGTGCGATCAACTCGAACTGCTCGAAGCCCGGCGGCGAAACGAAGTCCTTGGATCCGACGACAGTCACGTATCCTCCCTACACGCGTTGCCTGCTGTACCGGGAGCGAGTTCGGTACACGACATCGACGCGCCACAGCGGCCGGTCAGGGCGTCCATGGCGGGTGCTACTCCCCGTCCCTCAACAGTAACGATTGTTTAGAAGTTCGTAAAGAGTTCAACACAAACAATTACCGTCCGGGTTGTCGTCGACGGTGTCTTCTTGGCCACCGTTCGGTCTGCGGCTGGCCCCGGGACCAGGGGTTTCGTTCAGCCCAGCCGCTCTCAGCCTCTGGAAACGGCGGTTCTTATCCTGTCAGGTCCCTCCTGGCGTTCCGAGGCCCCAGGCTTCGCAAATCGCCCGATCGTGTCGAGCGGGGCGCCGCTCCGGTCGGTCGGGTAGGTTGTTGGCGCCGGTCCAAAGGAGACCCGCCGGTCAGGAGTCGGACGAATGGTCAGAATCGTCGCCCACCGCGGGGCGTCCGCCACCCACCACGAGAACACGCTGGATGCGTTCCGGGCTGCGGTCGACCAGGGGGCGGACGGGATCGAGCTCGATGTTCGGCTGACCGCTGACGAGGTCCTGGTCGTCCACCATGACGCCCACCTGGCAGACGGCACCCTGCTCCGGGATCTGAACGCAGATGACCTGCCGTCCTGGGTCCCGACCCTGGGCGAGGCGCTCGATGTGGCCGAGGATCTCTGGGTGAACGTCGAGATCAAGAACGTGCCGGATGAGCCGGACTACGACGACCAGCACCGGATATCGATCGCCGTTGCCGGTCTCGTCGCGGCCCGGCTGGCCATGACCGCCGTGGATGATCCACCCGGAGCCGAGGTCCCGCTCGCCGACCGGATGATGATCTCGTCGTTCAATGCCGGTTCGGTCGACCGGATCCGGGCGATGGACGCCTCGCTGCCGCTCGCGCTGCTGGTGTGGGGCCAGGCCGACCCGGCCAGCCTGATCGGGCGGGCCGAGGCCCACGGGTTCCAGGCCATCCATCCCCATGATCTGCTCGTCGACCGCAGCTTCGTCGAGCGGGCTGCAGCGGCCGGCCTGCAGGTCAACGTGTGGACGGTCGACGACCCGGACCGGATCGTCGAGTTGGCCGAACTGGGCGTCGACGGGATCATCACCAACGACCCGGCCCGGGCCGGCGACGTGCTCGGTCGCTAGCCTTACCCTGCCCGGCGTCAGCCTTCGTTCGGCGGGACGATCAGGGTCACCGCATCCGGGCGATGTTCCAGCCGCAGCGCGGTGGTCGCGCCGAGGAACTCGCCGTCGAGCTGGTACGGAAACGGCCGGTTGCCCCGGAGGGTCGCGCCCGCCAGGTCGGCCCAGTGACTGGTCGCCGGACCGTCGACCGCGCCTTCGTCGCTCCGAAGGGCGGAGAGGCCGGCCCCGGCGAGCCGGGGGAGCGACAGCGAGGACAGCGCGACCAGCGACAGCGGGGCGTCCAGGGTGGCCTCCGGTGCCAGGTCCAGGGGACGCGGCCCGAGAAAGGTGTAGGGATTGCAGTTGAGCCCGATCGCCAGGTGGGCGCCCGGGAGGGTCCGGCCGTCGTCGGCCTCGACCGAGAACCACGGCGTCGAGCGGTCGACCCCGCGGGCCCAGGTCGCCACTGCGGCGGCCAGGAACAGCGGGTGGCCGGCCCATCGTTTCAGGGGTCCCCGTCGCTCGACCCGCTCGACGACGGCTGCGTCGTAGCCGGCCCCGCAGTGGAACAGGAACACTCTGCCGTTTGCCACCCCGACCGAGGCCGATCGGGTCGATCCGGCCGCCAGGGCACCGACCAGGACCTCGGTCGCCTCGACCGGATCGTTCGGATAGCCGAGCGCCCGGGCGAAGACGTTTGTCGACCCACCGGGCAGCGGGACGATGGCGGTGCCGGTGTCGTCGCCGACCAGCCCGTTCGCCACCTCGTTGATCGTGCCGTCGCCCCCGAGGGCGGCGATGACATCTGCCCCGTCCCTGGCCGCGCCGTGGGCCAACCGGATGGCGTGGCCGCCCTTGGTGGTCTCGATCACGGTGAGGTCGTGGTCCTGGCCGAGCAGTTGGGCGATGCGGACCCTGGTCCGATGGGTGACCGAGGAGGCGAACGGGTTGACGATCAGGGTCACGCGCACCCCGGCATTCTGCCCGATTCCTGGACCGATTCTCTGGTCGTCCGGCCCTCCGACGTCACTGACCGAGCGGTTTGACCGGTTGGTCAAGTTTTCCTCTACCATTCGTGAAATGAACGTCGTTGTGTGCGTGAAGCAGATTCCGGATCCGGCCGATCCCGGCGCCCTGGATCCCGAAACCCGGACCCTCAAACGAGACGTCAAGCTGATCCTTGACGAATCGGATTCCTACGGGGTCGAGATGGCCCTGCAGCTGGTCGATGCGGCCGGCGAGGGTGAAGTCACCCTGGTCTCCATGGCCCCGAACGATGAACGGTCCGGCCTCGCCACCGCCCTGGCGATGGGTGCAGCCGAGGCCACGCTCGTCACCGATCCGGAGCTGGTCGGTTCCGATGCGTTGACGACGGCCAAGATCCTCGGTGCTGCAATCGCCGAGCGGAGCCCCGACCTGGTCATCGCCGGTTCTGAGTCCTCAGACGGCTACACCGGCACCGTGCCGGAGCAGATCGCCGCCGTGCTCGACCTGCCGTCGGTGACCGCAGCGAAGTCGATCACGGTCGACGGCGACGCCATCAAGGTCGAGCGGCAGACCGATGCCGGCTATGACGACGTCGAGTGCCCGATGCCCTGCGTCGTCAGCGTGACGGCTGGTGTGGTCGAGCCCCGGTATCCCTCGTTCAAGGGGATCATGGCCGCCAAGTCAAAGCCGGTCGACGTGAAGTCGGCCGCCGATCTCGGCTTCGACGCCGATGCGGTCGGCTGGGCCGGCTCCGGCCAGGAGATCGTCGAGGTCGCCGAGGCCCCGCAGCGGGAGGCCGGCGAGATCGTCGAGGACGACGGCGAGGCGTTCAACCGGATCATCGGTTTTCTCGAAGACCTGAAAGTCATCTGAGGAGGAGGCACATCATGACTCTTGACAAGATTTGGGTGCTGGCAGAGGCCAGCGACGGCGAGGTGGCCTCCACCACCCTGGAACTGCTCACCAAGGCCCGTGACCTGGCGGACACGGTCGAGTGTGTCTACGCCGGAGACGACGCGGACGACATCGCCGAGACGCTCGGCGAGTACGGCTGCGAGACCGTCCATCAGACCGGCGACCTCGACGGTGCCCTGGTCGGGGTGCCGACCGCAGCGGCCATCGCCGAGGCGGTCGAGGGCGGCGACGGGCCGGACGCCATCCTGCTCGGCACGTCCTATGACGGCCGGGACATCGCCGCCCGCCTGTCGGTCAAGCTGGACAAGACGGTCATCACCAATGTGGTCGACGTCGAGGTCGATGACGACACCCTGATCGGCACCGAGCCGATCTTCGGCGGCACCACCGACGTCAAGACCAAGTTCAGCGGGGAGGGTCCCTACATCCTGCTTGTCAGGCCGAAGTCGTTCGCCGCCGAACCATCGGGCGGCGACGAGGCCGACGTCGAGGACCTTGACGTCCCGGATCTCGGCTCGTCCGCCGGCGCGGTCGTGACCGAGCGCCACGTCGAGGAGTCGGACGGTCCCAAGCTTGACGAGGCCGGCCTGGTCGTCTCCGGCGGTCGCGGTCTCGGTGAGTCGGAGAAGTTCGAGATGGTCGAGTCGCTGGCCAAGGCGCTCGGCGGGGCCGCCGGTGCGTCCCGGGCCATCGTCGACGCCGGCTGGGTGCCCTACTCCTATCAGGTCGGGCAGACCGGCAAGGTCGTGAAGCCGGACGTGTACATCGCGGCCGGCATCTCCGGTGCCACCCAGCACCTGGTCGGCATGAAGGGCTCCAAGCACATCATCGCCATCAACAAGGATCCGGAGGCCCCGATCTTCGGTGTCGCCGACCTGGGGATCGTCGGTGATGTTCACAAGGTGATGCCCCAGCTCATCGAGGCCCTCGAGGGCCGCTGACCGGTAGCGGCGCTTCGTCTGGCGCCGCCGACCGCAGCTCGAAATCGTCGTTCCGGCCGGATCCGTACCAGGGTCCGGCCGGTTCGCCGTCCAGGGCCAACTGGACCAGCGTTGCCGTCCCCGCGGTGACGATGTGGCCCCGGCCGGGTACCTGACGGTCTGGAGGGCGTACCCGGAGCCGGAACACCTCGCCGGCATCGGCGGCCGGCATCAGCAGGATGCCGGTCCGGCCGGCGGTGAGGTGGCGAACGATCGGCTGCATCGACTTGAACGTCTCCGGTCGACCGGCCACCACCACCCGGACACCGGTCGGCGGGCGGGCCAGGACGGCTTCAAGCGCCGTGGTCATGTCTGGGGCGAGATGCTCCAGGTCGTCGACGAGCAGCAGGCCGCCCCCCTCCGCCAGCTCGGTCAGCGCCGCCGGGTCACCGATCGGTCGACCGATGTCGCCGATGCCCAACCCGCCGATCGCCAGCTCGGGCTCGGCCGCCCGGGCCGCAGCGGCGATCGTGTAGAGCGCTGTGGTCCGACCGCTCGACGGCGGACCGGTGACGACGGCATGGATGCCGGCCCGCAGATCGAGGTGGGCCGTGGCCAGCGTGTCGTGGCGGGTCCCGATGACCAGCCGCCAACGGTCGCCGTCGATGGTCGACGGCTCGTCGAGATCGGCCAGATGGATCGTGGTCTGCAGGGTCCGCAGCGGGTGGGCCCACGCCGCCGGCCTGGTGATCAGGGTGGCCGGGGCGTTCGGACCCGGTACGGGCTGCGATTCGCCACCGGTGGCCCCGGCGGGGGTCGGCACGGTGCTCAACAGGACCTCGAGCCCGCTTCGGGCGTCGATGGCCCGGCCCGGCCCGAGATCCGGGACGTCCTTCGGTCGCAGCCCGAAGGAGCCGTAGCCGGTCGGATCGGCCAGTCGCAGGACCAGCTTGGCCTCGATCAGGCCGGCCAGCTTGATCGGGATGGCCCGGTCGCTTGAGCCGGTGGCGACCAGCACCATGCCGAGCGACGGCCCGTCCCGGACCAGCGTCACCAACCGGCCGATGCCATCCAGGTCGCCCCGTTCGTCCAGGTGTTCCAGCAGCCCCGAGAGGTTGGTGATGCAGACGGCGAAGAGCGGGACATCGTCCGGTCCGAGCGTCGGGACCCGACTGGCCTGCTGGCGGGTCCGGCGGGCGTCCAGCTCCCGGTCGACCAGGTCGAGCAGCCGGTCGATCCGCTCGTCGTCGTGGGCCGTCAGATAGGCCCCAACGTGGGGGAGGTCCTCGACCGTTGCCGCCGAACCGGCGAAGTCGACCACGTAGAGGTGGGCGGCGGCGGGGTCGTGGGTCCGAGCCACGGCGTGGCAGATGGTGGTCACCGCCCCGGCCGTGGCCGCCGCATCGACCCCGTAGAGCAGCAGGTTGCCGTCTGCGGCCGCGTCCCAATGGAAGGTTCGCTGCCGTTGCTGATCTGGCTCGTCGACGAGGCCGATCGGGATCCGCCACGGCCGGTTGGCGGTGGCCAGCAGCCGGCCCAGGTCGATGATCTCCGGCAGCGCCGGCGGCCACGGCACCCGTGGTCGATCGAAGCCGGCAGCATCGGCCGCGGCGATGGCCGCAGCGGTGATCCGGGCCAACTCCGACTCGCCAGACCCATCGGAGACGGCGGGCGCCGCCGGTGACGGTCGGTCGGTGGCGTCGTCGTGGTCGTCCCGGGGGCCGAGGGTGAACGGTTCGATGCCGACCGTGGCCGCCCCGGCCTGAACGATCGGGCCGCTGACCAGCGCCGCCTGGAACGGTGCAAGCTCGCCGGCCCCGAGACGGGCGAACGCCCGCCCGGGCTGGCTGCGATGGATCGTCGCCGCCACCCCGGTGTCGATGACGTCGACCGAGTCCATGTCGTCCTGGACCCGGAGGGCGATCCGGAGGTTGGTGTTTGCTCGGATCTTGGCGTCGACCACCCCGCTCGGCCGCTGGGTGGCGAGCACCATGTGGATCCCGAGGCTCCGGCCCCGCTGGGCCACGTCGACCAACGAGGCCAGGAACTCGGGGAGCTCGGCCGCCAGGGTTGCGAACTCGTCGACGACGATGACCAGTCGGGGGAGCGGATCGATGCCGGCCACCCGGTCCGGCCGTGGATAGTCCCGGAGGTCGGAGACGCCGGCGTCACGGAGGGCCGTCTCTCGATGGGTCAGTTCGGCCCGGAGGCATCGCAGCGCCCGGGCGGCCAGGTGCTCGTCCAGGTCGGTGACGACGCCGACGGTGTGGGGCAGGTCGGCGCAGGCGTCGAAGGCCCCACCGCCCTTGAAGTCGACCAGGACGAAGGTGACCTCGGTCGGCGGGTGCTCGACGGCCATGGCCGCGACCATGGTCCGGAGCAGCTCGCTCTTGCCGGCGCCGGTGGTGCCGGCCACCAGGGCATGGGGCCCGTCCGCCACCAGGTCGATGCCGAAGGTGCCCTCCGCCCCGGCCCCAAGGCGGGCAACAAGCCCGGTCCGGGGCCGGGCCCAGGATCGAACCAGGCCGTCTGCGGTCGGCGGGGCGTCCAGCAGTTCGGTGAGCCGGCAACCGGTCGGCAGCGAGCCGGCCCCGTCCGCCGCCTCGGGATCGACGTAGCGGGCCAGGCCTCTGGCGATACCGGTGACGGTCGCGGTCGCCGGGGCCAGCGCAACCACACCGTCGACCCGCTGTCCGCTCGCCACATCGGTCACCGTCGCTCGGGCCGATCGGTCGACCTGCACGACCGTGCCGCAGCAGGCCGGGAGTCGGTCGGTGCGATCGGCGATGACCACGGCGACGGCGGCCCCCCGGTTGACGACCGCGGAGATGGCCGGGAGACCGCTCCCCAGGAGCTGGGCGTGGTCGACGACGACCACGGGGGTCGGCCCGGACTCCTCCGTGGTCGTGACACGGCCCCGCCCGGTCGGCGACGGTGGGGCGATGGTGGTCATCAGCGGGCCCTCCTCCCCAGCGACAGTTGGTCGACCGGCCGTGTCGTAGAGGTGGGGCAGCCACTTCAGCCAGTCCCAGTACGCCGTGGCTCGGCCGTCGAGCAACGCCGCAACCGAGAGGTCGGCCGGACCGTGATCGACGGCCAGTTGGACCAGCACCGCCGCCGCGACCTGCCTGGCCCGCTCGGGGTCGCCGACGATGCCGATGGCCCCGCTGCTCCCCAGATCGACCGGGACCGGGGCGGCGGGCAGCCGGCCGGTGGTAGCCGCCACCCGATCGACGCCATCCAGCCGGCTTCGGCCGGGCAACTCCGGGAGCCAGCGGATCGGTCCGAGGCCGACGTTGACCCGGAGGTGGTCGTCGTGGCCAGGCCGGACCGCCCACAGTCCGGCCCCGCCACTTCGGACCCGGTCGTCGAGGCGCGCCAGGTCGACAAAATCGGCGTTTCGGAGCCGGCCCTCCTCGTCGATGACCGCCCCCAGATCCTCGGCGAATCTGGCCAGACGCTCGGCCGACTCCTTGGCCGCCTCGATCCGACCCCGGCGGAGCCGCCGCCGGCCGTCGACCCATCGGGCCAACGTCATGATCGGCGACATCAGGGTGAACACCAGGAAGAACGGATTGATGAGCCACGCCAGGACGATCCCGAGGGGGATCGGGGCCAGCAGGATCAGCCATGACAGTGGCTGCGGTGGCTGGGGCAGCACCGGAGGCTCGGGGACCGGGACGGCCGGGTGACGCACTGGTGCGGCCGGTCGGGGCGATCGGGCCACCGGGATCGCGCCGGTGGGAGCGGGGGATCGGCCCCCGTCGACCTCCTTGGCGATCCGGTAGATCGCGCCCGGGGTTCGGACGACGGTGCCGCCGGTCGGATCCCCGAACGGGGCATCGTCGACCGAAACACCGGTGGCCAGTGGAGTGACCGTGACGGTGGACGTCGGCGAGACCGTCAGTCGGAACCAAGGCCGGCCGACGCGGTCTCGATCCCCGGCGGCCTCACCGATGTCGTAGCTGCCAGGCGGCAGCGGTCTGCGGCTCCCGGCGTCCGGCCCGGCGATCCTGCTGATCCAGACCGCCTCCGGCTGGGGTTCCTCTCGATCGGTGAGCCGAGAGCCGTCCCGGAGCGGCACGGACCGGAGGCGGTCGTCGAGCCGACGAACCCGGCCGTCGAGGATGACTCGGGCCGGGGGAGCGATGCCGACCCGGGCCAGTAGCCCGGCGATCGTCAGCTCCCCGGCCGGGGTCCCGGGCTGCCCGCCGTCCGGTCCGTTGTCGAGGCCGGTCACGGTCACGTCGCGGCGGGGGTAGCCGGTGATCTCGATGGACAGCTGCATGATCGGTTCCTTCGAAGGGGGCTGGTGCGGTCTGGCGACGGACCGGGTGTGGTCAGAAGTCGGCGAATGGGGGTGGGTCCGGTGGTGGTGTCGGTCTGGTCGGCGGATCGCCGGGGTCTGGGGCGTCCGGATCACCCTCGGCCGCCGAAACGGCCGCCTGGTGGGCGGCCGACTCGGCTTGGAATGCCCGGAGTTCTGCCTCGTGCGCCGCGGCCGCAGCCGCCGCTTCTGCGACGGCCGCGGCTCGGGCTCGAGACTCCGCCGCCAGCTCCCGAAGTTCGGCCGCAATGGCTTTCGCCTCGGCCTCGCTGCGGCCGATCGTTGCGTCGACGGCCACGGTGATGTTGCCCCCGGACATGACGTCCGGGCCCATGGCTGCCGCCACCGGGCGAAGCAGTCGATCTGCGGTCTCTGCCGCCTCGTCGAAGGTGCGGGCGGCGAGCTGGAACTGGTCGACGGTCGGCATCGGAACCTACGAGATGCCTCGGGCGAAGAGCTCGTCGACGTCCTGGATGTGGGCGTCGAGCGTGCCCCGGTACTCCTGGGTCGCGGCCTCGGCCTCGGCGCTTGCGGTGTCGAACTGGTTGCCGACGTCGCGAAGCGCCACGTTGAGGTTCTGGGCCGAGGCCCGGAACTCGCCGTAGGCGTCGGTCATGTTGGCCCGGGTCCGATCGATGGTGGCGACCAGGTCGCTGGTGGCGGCGGTGAACCGCTCCCGGCTGGCCCCGGTCCACTCGACGCCCTGGGCGCTTGTGAGGGTGGTGGTCGTCGACTGGTTCAGGGTGTCGAGGGCGGCGTTCATGCGAGCCTCGGTGGCCTGGGCCTCGTTGAGGAGGGCCTCGACCTGGTCGATGATCGCCTTGACCTCGGCCCGAGCGGTGCCGATGGCACCCTCCTGGTCGACGTAGCGGGCGGAGAGCTCCTGTGCGCTCTCGGTTGTCATAGACAGCTGTGCCATTGGAATTGCTCCCTTTGCTTGGTGTTGTGGGTTGTGGATGTTGGTTTGCTGTTTCTTGGGTGCTGGTGCCCGGGATGGGCACGCAGATCTAGGGGAGGCGGAACAGACCGTGCCTGGCCGCCCGCCGTCGTTCGCCATCGGAGAGGATCTCGTCGAGCTGTGGTCGGTCGTCGATGAGCTCGGCGTCGTAGAGGATCTCGGCCGCCGCCATGGCCGCCGTCACCCGGCCGCCGGTGGTCGGTTCGTCTGCGAAGACCCGATCGATCGTCTCCCGGTCTCCGGCGAGGATGGCGTCCATGTCGTCCCGGCCGATGTCGTAGACGGTGCCGGAGCCGGCCTGGATCGAGACCTTGTACCGGTTGCCGTCCGGGTGGAGCTCGGCCACCGCGGCGGCTGGAAGGCCATAGGGCTGGGCCCGGTCCCCGCCGGTGTTGAGGAACACCAGCTCCTCACCGTCCGCCGTGAGCTGGCGCTGCTCGATCGGGGCATAGGTCAGCTGGGCGACACCGTCTTCGGCCACGTTCTCGGCGATGTAGGCCGACCCGCCGGCAATGAGACTCCCCAGCGGTCCACCGCCGGCCAATCCGATGAGGAAGGCGGTGCCGACGCTGGCGCCACCGCCGGCGGCCTCGATGGCGACGTCCCGCCCGATCTCGCCAGACTCGAGGGCGGCGGCGGTGACCTCGGCCAGCTCCAGTTGGGATCCGACGATCGTGCCGGCGGGCCCGAGGCCCGTCCCGGTGAGCAGCTCGATGGCCGCCTCCTGGAGCGCCAGCCCGGCCCCGATCCCGTCATTGATCTGGCCGAGCAGCTGCACCGACCCGTCC
>JBCCFN010000088.1:0-17996 GCA_039029715.1 Actinomycetota bacterium
CGCTGGCCCGGGCCGGCTACGTCGTTCCCGACCTGCTCTGCGGGATGACGCAGTACCTGCAGGCCCGCCAACGCCGCCGGGATCCCGAGCGTGACAGCGGTCGGACGACGGCCACCAGTGTCACACCGAGCACCGGCGGGGTGTGGGTCCGGGAGCGGTTCACCACGCACCGACCGCTGGCCACCACCGATCGGTTCCTGGTCGAAGGCGAGTCGACCGGTCGCCACGTCCACAAGGGTCGCCGCTACGGGACGACGAAGGCTCGAACCGTCGACTCGGACGGGTCGCTCGTCGCGACCAACCTGACCACCGGTCTGCTGTCGTACCGGGTCGAGGACGGTGTGGCCGACGGGGTCGAGGGCCTGGCCCCGGACGACACTCCGGCCCCCGGGCCGGACCACGGCGCAGCGGCCGCCAACCCCCACGTCGACACGCTCCGGCACCTCGCACCCGGCCAGCGGCTCGACCCTGAGCCGCTGGTCCTGACGCTGGCGATGATGGCGGCCCGGGACACCGCCAACCCGGACACCGCCATCCACAGCGACGCCGAGATGGCCAGAGCGGCCGGGTTGGAGCGACCGATCGCCGGCGGCTCCCATGTACTGGCCTTCGCCCTGGAACCGATCCTGGCCGCCACCGGCCCCCACGCCCTGTCCCACGGTGCGACCTTCGACGTCCGCTGGCGGGCCCCGACCCATTGCGACGTGACGATCCATCCCCGGGTCACCGTGACCACCACCGAGCCGGACCGGGTCGGCTTCGACCTGGCCGTCGACCTGGCGGATGGCATCACGGCCATGGTCGGGACGGTCACGGTCCCGCTGCCCCGGAGCCGATGAGTACGGCGCTGACCGGGGTCCGGGTCCTCGACCTGGCGGACCGGTCGGCGGCCCTCGCCGGGCGAGTGCTGGCCGACCTGGGGGCCGAGGTCATCCTGATCGAACCGCCGGGCGGCAACCCGATCCGCCGGTTGCGGCCCCACCTCGACGGCGTGCCAGTACCCGAGCGGTCGTGTGCCCACCAGTACCTCAACGCCTCGAAGCGGTCGGTCGTCCTCGATCTGGCAACCGACGAGGATCGGGACCGGTTCCTGGCGCTGGCCGCAACCGCCGACCTGGTCATCGACACCGAGCGGCCGGGACGCCTGGAGGGCCTGGGCCTCGGCCACGATCGGCTGCTCGCCGCCAACCCGGCCCTGACCCGGATCTCGGTCACCCCCCACGGCCGGACCGGCCCGTGGGCCGACCGGGCCGGGACCGACCTGACCGCCGGTGCCTCCGGCGGGCTGATCTGGGTGTCCGGCGAACCGAAGGGCGTGCCGGTCCAAGGCGCAGCGGACCCGTCCTACGTCATGGGATCGCTGGCTGCGGCCTCGGCGGCCCTGATCGCCCTGACCGCCCGGTGGCGACGACCGGGCGGGATGCCTGGGGTCGACATCGACATCTCGCTCCAGGAGGCGACGGTGATGACGGTCATGCAGACCGCCAACCCGTCGATCTGGACCTGGCACGGGCGCCTCCCCCGCCGTCCCGGCCTGTCGGCCGTCGTGCCATGCGCCGACGGTGGCTACGTCGGTCTGTTGATCCGGCCGGACCGGTTCGAGCGGTTCCTGGCCTGGTGTGACGAGGTCGGCGTCGACCACGGGATGACCCCGGACGACTGGGAGTGGTCGCTGCTCAATGCGCCCCGCAAGAACAACCCGGTGTCGGCCGCCACGCTGGCCCTGGCTGCCGTCCTGAGCCGGGACGAGTTCGCGGCCGGGGCGCTCGAGGCCGACCTGGTCTGCCTGCCGGTGTTGGACTTCGACGACCTGGCGACCCACGAGCAGTACCTGGTCAACGAGCAGTTCCTCACCGTCCGCCACGACGGGATCGACGCCGACCTCGGCTTCGTCCGGTCGCCGGTCGACGCCCTGGCCGACGGGGTCACCATCGGCCCGGCACCGCTCCTCGGGGCCGATCAGGCGCTGCTCGACGATCTCCCGGCGGCCACGCCGGGCCGGACACCGGGGCCGGGCCCGGTCGGCCGGCCGGATCCGCCATCGGCCGTCGGGCCGGCTGCGGCGCTCGACGGCATCCGGATCGTCGACCTGGGCTGGGTCCTGGCCGCCCCGATCGGGACTCGGCTGCTCGCCAGCTTCGGGGCCGAGGTCATCCGGGTCGAGTCGTCTCGGAAGCCGGACTCGATGCGGAACCAGATCGGACCGGACGGCACCCCGGACCCGGACCTCGGCGGGCTGTTCAACACGGTCAACGCCGGTAAGCGGTCCCTGGCCGTCGACCTGACCACCGACGACGGGCTGGCCCTGCTCAAAGACCTGATCGCCGGAGCGGACGCCGTGGTCAACAACTTCCGGCCCGGGGCCATGGACCGGATGGGCCTCGGCTACGCAACCCTGCGGGCGATCAAGCCGGACATCGTGCTGCTCAACATGCCGGGGGCCCACCGACACGGCCCGTGGGCGGTCCGCTCCAGCATGGGCAACATCCTGATGGCGGCAGCCGGGTTCAACATGTTGACCGGGTTCCCGAACGAGCGACCCCGAGGCATCGGGATTCCCTACCCGGACTTCACCTCACCCCACCTCCTGGTGTCGACCCTGCTGGCCGCCCTCCGGCACCGGGACCGGACCGGGGAGGGCCAGGAACTGCACCTGGCTCAGCTGTCCGGGATCGTGTCGCTGCTCGGGGTCGAGTGGATGGACTACCGGGCAACCGGCGCACTCCCGGCCCGGCGGGCAAACCGAGATCCGAACCTCTGCCCTCACGGGGTCTTCCCGGCCCGGACCGCAGCCGAAGACCAGCCGAATGGCGGTCGGGACGAGTGGGTGGCGATCGCCGTCGACGGGGATGCGCAGTGGCGGGCTCTGGCCGAGGTCATGGGGCGCCGGGCGCTGGCGGACGACCCCCGGTTCAGCACCCACGCAGCACGGAAGGCCAACGAGGATGCCCTCGATGAGGAGCTGCGGGCCTGGACCGCCGACCAGGACAAGTGGACGTGCGCCGAACGGTGCCAGGCGGTCGGCGTGGCGGCGGCCCCGGTCGAGCACCTGGCAGACACGATCGAGAAGGACCCGCAGCTCCGGTGGCACTATCAGACGGTCAACCAGCCGATCCGGCCGGACGTCGACATCCCGATCGACCGGGAGATCGCCCAGTGGCTCGGGCACGACCATCGCCTGGTGCGGGCCCCGATGCTCGGTGAGCACAACGAGTACGTGGTCCGGGAGCTGCTCGGCCGACCGGAGGACGAGTACATCCGCCTGCTGATCGAGGACGTGCTGGGCTGAGCCCGCGGATCGACGAGGCCGGTCAGATGATAGCGGTCTCGATGAACGGGATGCCGTCGACGATCCGCTGATAGCCGAGCGGCGTCAGGTCGAGTGATCGGTACTCGCCATGGACGATCAACTCGGCCACGCCGCGGCCGATGGCCGGTGACTGCTGGAGCCCGTGGCCGCTGAACCCGTTGGCGAACAGGAAGTTGCCGACCTCGTGGTGGGGGCCGACGACCACGTTGTGGTCCAGGCGGTTGTGGGCGTAGTGTCCGGCCCACCGGCCGACGACCTTCAACCGTTCGAATGCCGGGATCCGGTGGGCCAGCGCCGGCCAGATCTTGGCTTCGAAGATCTCGTCGTCCATCGTGAAGTCGTCCGGGTCGACGGCCGGATCGGGATCCGGCGAGCAGCCGGTCAGGTACGAGGTGCCCTCGCTGCGGGCGTGGACACCGCTGGGGTCGATGGTCAGCGGAAGGTCCCGGGGCAGCGGCTCGGCCGCGTCGACCAGGAACGAGAACCGCTTGCGGGGCTCGACCGGCAACTCCAACCCGGCCATGGCGGCCACCTCGGCCGCCCGGGGCCCGGCGGCGTTGACCACGGTCCCGCACCCGACCGAGCGGCCGGATGTCAGCCGCACGCCGGTGACCAGGTCTGTGGCCTCGCCGGACCCCCGATCGATGCCGACCACCTCGCCCCGGGTGTACTCCACCCCGCGGCACCGGGCCCGGCGGCGGAGCTGGTCGAACATGGTGCCGGAGTCGAAGTAGCCCTCGTCGACCAGGTTGTGGCTGCCGCAGATGATGTCGTCGAGGCGGTAGAACGGGTACTCGACCGCCAGCTCCTCCGGCGACCAGATCCGGGTCCCGGCCCCCAGGCCGGCCTGGATCGCCTGATTGGTCCGCAGCGTCTCGGCGAAGGTCTCGTCTGCGGCCAGATAGAGGTAGCCGTAGTGGTTGACGAAGACCTCCGGGACCTCGGGGTCGTCGTGCAGATAGGACCGGAACTCCCGGACGAACTCTGCTGCGAACTGACTGATCCGGACATTGAGCGGCTCGGAGAACTGCTGTCGCATGCAGCTGTTGGTGTGGGCGGTCGAGCTCCGCTCGAAGGTCATGTCCCGTTCGACGACCAGGACCGAGCCGTCGAAGTCGAGATGATCGGCCAGGAACCAGGCGATCGACGTCCCGATGATCGCCCCACCGACGATCACGACGTCGTAGTGGTCGGCGGTCGGGGTGTCGGTGACCGGCGACGGCACCATCATCCCCGCTCCTCGGGGCCCTGGCCCTCGGTCACGTAGCCCTGCCGCCGATCCCATTCCACCGCCGCCGGGTCCCGCTCGGCGGGATCGCCGAAGCCGCCGCCGCCCGGAAGCTCAAGGATGAGGCGACGGTCCGGCGGGATGAGTTGCTTGCCCTTCGAGCGGAACGGTGAGCCGTCGTCGAGGTAGACCTGGCCGGGGGCGCCGTCCGCCCCGCCCTGCCGTCCCCGGGCCGGATGGTCGACCCGGTCGAACATGGCCGAGAACTCGAACTGGTACCCGTCGGTGGCCCCGATCTCGATCACCTGCCCCAGGCCGCCCCGTTGCCGGCCGGACCCGCCCGAGTCCTCCCGGATCTCCTTCCGCCACACCACGATCGGCCCGACCTGTTCGGTGGCCTCGGTACTCATGGTCATGACCCCGGAAGGGAAGGCGGTGGCGGTCAGGCCGTCCAACCCGGGACGGGCCCCGCTGCCACCGGAGTTGAACATCAACAGCTCGACCGGCGGCCGCGGCGAACCGGTGGGATCGATGGCCCGGGCGCTGGCCTGGAAGTTCCACAGCGCCCCGGCGCCTTCGGCCGGGATGCGGTCCGGGAGCGCCTTGGCCAGGGCACCGAGGCACAGATCGGTGACGAAGTGGCCGATCACGTGACGGACCGAGACCGGGGTCGGCGGCTCGGCGTTGAGGATGGCCCCCGGCGGGGCGGACACCGTGAACGGGGCGAGCGAGGCGAAGTTGTTCGGCAGCTCGGGGGCCAGGGCAACGATCATGCCGTAGGTGAAGTAGGCCTGGGCGTAGACGATCGGGACGTTGATCCCGTAGCGGCTGGTGCCGGAGGTCCCAGTGAAGTCGGCGTGCATGCCCTGGTCGTCGACGGTCAACGCCACCTGAAGGTGGACCGCGTCGCCCGAGCCATCGTCGTAGCCGTCGACGTCCATCGTGTTGGTGTATGTCCCCTTCGGCACCTCGGCCAGCGCCGCCATCACCGCCTTGTGGGTCCGGTCGAACACGAACCGCGACAGCCCGACGAGATCCGGCAGGTCGAACTCGTCGAGCATCTCCAGCAGCCGGCGTCGACCGGTCTCGTTGGACGCCGCCAGCCCGTGGATGTCGCCGACGACCTGATCGGCTTCGCGGACGTTGTTGCGGATGATGTTGACCAGGTCCTCGTTCAGCGCACCCCGATCGGCCCACCGCATGATCGGGATCCGCAGTCCCTCCTCGTAGATCTCAGCCGCATCCGGCCCGTACCCTCGCCCACCGACGTCGACCACGTGGGAGGTCGAGGCGAAGAACCCGACCAGGTCCTCGCCCCGGAACACCGGGGTGGTGACCGTGATGTCGTGAAGATGGCCGGTCCCCTTCCACGGATCGTTGGTGAGATAGACGTCGCCGTCCCGCATGCGGTCCCGGCCGATGTCGGTGATGAAGTGGCCGACCGCGGCCGCCATCGTGTTGACGTGTCCCGGCGTGCCGGTCACGGCCTGGGCCACCAGCCGACCCTCGGCGTCGAACACCCCGGCCGACAGGTCTCCGGCCTCCCGGACCGAGGTGGAGAACGAGGTCCGGACCAGCGTCAGGGCCTGTTCCTCGACGATGGCGATCAGCCGGTTCCACATCACCTGGTTGTGGACGATCTCCGCCGTGTGCATCGGCGTCGACGTTCGGTCGGTTGCGGTCATGGCCGGGCCTCCTCGGTGGTGCGGTCAGTCCTGGTGATGCTGTCGGTCCGGGTGATCCGGAGCGTGCCGTCGCCCTGGACGACGGCGAGATGGTGGGTCCCGAGGACGGTGGAGGTCTGGGCCTCCACGATCACGGCCGGACCGGCGACGGTGTCGCCTGTCGAAAGGCCGTCCCGGGGGACGATGGCGGCCTCGACGGTCGCCCCGTCTGCCCCACCGGCTGCCGGGTCGTGGATCGGCCGACGACGTGCCACCGCGATCGGCGGCCCCGGGCGGGCCGGGGTGGCCGGCGGGGGCGGCTCCTGAACCGAGGCGACCCGGACGGCCCAGCTGACCGCCTCTATCGCCAGCCCGTCGATGGCCCGGCCGAAGAACCGCTCGTAGGTCTTGGTGAACTCGTTCAGCAGGGCCTCGGCCGCCAGCCGGTCGAACGGCCCGTCCGGCACGGTGACCGGGATCTCCCACCCCTGCCCCCGGTACCGCATCGACACCTGCCGCTCGACCGTGGTTGGGGCGTCGGTCCCCCGGCGGACGAATCCGGTCGCTTCGGTGGTCAGCTCGTCCAGGACCCGGGCCGCCCCGGCGATGTCGAACCCGGCAAGCGCATCGGTCGGCTCGCTCCCCGATCGGCCACCACCGGTCGAGGCGGTGCTGGTGTAGAAACTGCGGATCGCCTCGTAGGAGAACGGCGCCAGCAGGAACCCGATGGCCGAGCCGACCCCGGCCCCACGGGGGATGAGCAGCTCCTCGATTCCCAGCTTGTCCATCAACCGGGCGGCGTGCAGCGGGGCCCCACCGCCGAAGGCGATCATCGAGTAGCGGCCGAGGTCGGTGCCGTTCTCGACCGCGTGGACCCGGGCGGCGTTCGTCATGTTCTCATCGACCATCTCGGCAACCCCGATCGCCGCACCCCGGGTCTCGAGACCGAGCGGCTCGCCGATCCCACGATCGAGGGCGGCGGCCGCCCTGGCCTCAGACAGTTCGATTCCCGGCGCCCCGAACGTGTCTGGGTGGAGCCGCCCGAGCGCCAGGTTTGCGTCGGTCACGGTCGGCTCGGTGCCGCCGCGGTCGTAGGCCGCGGGGCCCGGCTCCGACCCGGCGGACCGGGGACCGACCTGGATCTGGCCGAGCGCATCGACCGAGGCGATCGACCCGCCACCGGCCCCGATCTCGATCATCTCGATGACCGGGATCGAGATCGGCATCCCGCTCCCCTTCTTGAACCTGCTGGTCCTGGCCACCTCGAAGCTCTTTGCCGTCTTGGGGACCCGATCCTCGATCAGGGCGATCTTGGCCGTCGTACCCCCCATGTCGTAGGAGACGATCCGATCGAGGCCGTGGCGGGCCGCCAGATCGGCGGCGAAGATCGCCCCGCCTGCCGGGCCGGACTCGACCAGCCGGACCGGGAACGCCACGGCGGTGTCGACGCTGATCAGGCCACCACCGGAATGGATCAGGTACAGCGCACCGTCGATCCCCAGGTCGGCAAGGCCGGTTGCCAGCCGCCGGAGGTACCCGGCCATCAGGGGCTGGACGTAGGCGTTGGCACAGACGGTGTTGAACCGCTCGAACTCCCGCATCTGGGGTGAGACCTCGGCGCTGATCGACACCGCGATGTCCGGGGCCCGCTCGGCGAGCAGATCCCGGAACCGCAGCTCGTTCACTGGATTCCGGTAGCTGTGGAGGAAGCCGACCGCCACCGATCGATACCCACCGGCAACCAACCGGTCGATGACCTCGGTCGCAGACGCCTCGTCGAATGCCAGCAACTCTTCGCCCCGGGCGTTGCGCCGCTCCGGGATGACGAACCGGTCCCGCCGCTCGATCAGCGGAGTGGGGAGGACGATCTGGAGGTCGTACTGTTCGAACCGGCCCTCGGTCCTGGTCTCGATGACATCCCGGAACCCCTCGGTGGTGACCAGGGCGGTCCGGGCCCCGGTCCGCTCGATCAGGGCATTGGTGGCCAGGGTGGTGCCGTGGATGACCTGCTCGACCCGGGCCAGGTCGACACCGTGCTCGGCCGCCAGGGCTCGGATCCCGTCGAGGATCCCGACCTCGGGGGCGTCGTGGGTGGTCAGGACCTTGGTCGACAGGAACCCGTCGAGATCGCCACCGCCGACGACGATGTCGGTGAACGTGCCGCCGACGTCCGCCCCGATCCGGAGCCCGCCGCCCGCGTCCGCCGGCTCGGCCATCAGAGGTCCTCGACCGCCGGGAAGTCGCCGGGAGGCATGATGTCGACGGTGGCCGACCGCTGCTGGGCCAGCATCCCACCGTCGACCTTGATCACGTCTCCGGTCACGTACGATGCGTCGTCCGACGCCAGGAACAGCGCCGCCCCGGTCATGTCGAACGGCTCGCCGATCCGGCCGAGGGGGACGTTCTCCCCCCGGAGGGTCCGCTGCTCGACGTCGAGGCCGGTCGTGTCGATCGAACCGGGCATCAGTGCATTGACCCGGATGTTGTACGGCCCGAGATCCAGGGCCATGGCCCTAGTCAGCGCCTCGATGCCGCCCTTGGCCGCGTCATAGGAGGTGAACGATCGATGGGCCCTGGTGGCGCCCCCGGAGCTCATGTTGATGATCGACCCGCCGCCCTGCTTCGCCATGATCCGAGCCGCCGGGTGGGACACCAGGAAGTGACCGGTGAGGTTGACGTCGATGATCCGGCGCCACCACGCCTCGTCCGCCTCGAAGAAGTGGAGCATCGGTGAGATCAGGCCGGCGTTGTTGACCACGACGTCCAAGCGACCGTGGCGGTCCATCACCGCGTCGATCATCGAGCCGACCGCAGCCGAGTCCGACACGTCGGCCACCGTGGTCATCGCCTCGCCGCCGGCGGCGGTGATGGCCTCGGTGGTGGCGCCGGCCCGGTCCCCGTCCACGTCGTTGACCGCGACCGCCGAACCGACCGAGGCGAAGCGCTCGGCGATGGCCCGCCCGATACCGTTGCCGGCCCCGGTGACCAGGACGACCTTGCCCTGCAATGACGGATGGGTGCTCATTTGGTCTCCTCGCAAGGGTTGGGATGGTCGGGACGAGCCGACGCTCAGATCCGGCCGACCAGGGCGGCCGCAGCGGCGAGCGCCTCTTCGTTCCGCCGATAGTAGGTCCAGCCCTTCCGCCTGGTCGGCAGCACCAGGCCGGCATCGACCAGGACCTTCAGATGCCGGGATCCGGCCGGCTGGCTGACCCCGAGTTTGGCAACGATGAACAGGTTGCAGGCCCCATGGATCTGGGGATCGCCGTGCTCCTGGGGCGGAAAGTGGGCCTCGGGATCCTTCAGCCACTCCAGGATCCGGAGTCGGCGTTCGCTGGCCAGCGCCTTGAACAGCCGCTCCGTCGCCGCGAGGTCCACCGGACCTTGCCGGTCGGTGACGGTTGGCCCGCCGGGGTTCGGGTCGAGGTCGACGGTTGGTGACATAACATCATTGTTATTGAGTGATCTCGCTATGGCAAGGGTCGATCGGCGAGGTCCGAGGAGCCGAACCGGTCGGTTACCGTGGCGGCATGACCGTGCACCCCGCAGCGATGGACGCCGTGTCGACCATCGACCGGATCGAGCCGACCGAGGACGAACTCCACGTGTGGTTCACCGGGGCCGACCGGCCGCTCGCCCTGCCCTGGTTCTGGATCCGGGACCACAGCCGGGACCCTTCGGCCTACGACCCCCACACCGGCCAGCGGGCGGTCGATTCGTTCGCCATAGACCACGGGCTCCGGCCGGCCGCGGTCGATCGGACCGACGGTGCCATCCGGGTCCGCTGGCCGGACGACACCCCGCCGTCCGTCCTGCCGGACGACCTGGTCGCCGCCCTCCATCCGGCGGCGTCCGACCCGCTGGCACCGCCGCCGATCGCCACACCGTGGCACTCGGCAGACGAGGTTTCGGTCACCAGGGTTCCCTACGCCGAGATCGCAGACGGCGCCGGGGTCGATGCGCTCCTCGACGACCTGGCCCGGTTCGGGTTCGGTCTGGTCTCCGGGGCCCGGGCGGACGAGGCGGGGACGACCGCCCTGGCCGATGCCATCGGCTATGTCCGCCGCTCGATCTACGGCGACGTGTGGCCGCTGTCCTCGGAGCTGACCGACCACGCGGACACCGCCTACGGCCAGTCCTACCTCGAGCCACACACCGACGGGACTTACTGCCATGACGGGCCGGGGCTGCAGCTGTTCGTCTGCGCCGAGCGGACCGGGACCGGCGGCGAGTCGATCCTGGTCGACGGGTTCGCCGTGGCCGAGACGCTGCGACGCACCGATCCCGAGGCCTACGAGCTGCTGACGACCGTCTCGGTCCCGGCCCACTACCGGGAGCCGGGGGTCGACCTCCGGGCCAGTCGCCCGACCATCCGGTTGGAGGGCGATGCGGTGGTCCAGGTCTCGTTCAACAACTACGACCGGTCGCCGTTCGTGCTGGCCCCGGACCGGCTCCGGGCCTGGTACCGGGCCTACGGGGCCTTCCACCGGTTGATCACCGACCGCACCACCTGGTGGCTCGGGCGGCTGGAACCGGGCGACGCCCTGATCTTCGACAACTGGCGCTGCCTCCACGGCCGGATGGGCTACACCGGTCGCCGCCGGTTCTATGGCTGCTACCTGAACCACGAGGATCTGGAGAGCAGGCTCCGGGTCCGGTCGGCGGCCACCCCATGACCGACCCACTGGACTGGGACCGGACCGATTCACGGCGGGGCGACCAACTGCCGCTGTTCGGCGTCCGCTTCGATCGGATGCGACACCCGGTGACCGGCGTCGAGCTCGATCGGTTGATCCTGGAATCGGTCGACTGGGCCAACTGCGTCGCCATCGACGTCGACGGCAACCATGTCATGGTCCGCCAGTTCCGGTTCGGCACCGGGGCGGTGACGCTGGAGACGCCGGGTGGGCTGGTGGACGAGGGCGAGGACGCCCAGACCGCGATCGCCAGGGAACTCCTGGAGGAGACCGGCTACGGCGGCGGCCAGTGGCGCTCCCTCGGTTCGGTCGAGCCAAATCCCGCAGTCCATGACCACCGATGCCACCACTGGCTGGCCACCGGCGTCACCCGGGTGGCCGAGCCTCGGCCCGGTGAAGGCGAGCACATCGAAGTGGTGATCCTGACCCCGGACGAGGTCATCGCTGCGGCCCGGGCCGGCGAGATCGCCCACGTCCTGGCCCTGTCGGTCATCGGCCGAGTCCTCGACCTCTGGGGCCCGCTACGGGCCGATCAGAGCACCGGGGTCACCGAGCCGGACGGCAGCCAGACCCGGTGACCGACACCGGCCCCGACTGCCTGGTCGTCCACGCCCACCCCGACCCGGCGTCCTACAGCGCAGCGCTCCGGGACCGGGCGGTTGCGGCGCTTGAGCGAAACGGTCACACCGTGGCGGTCATCGACCTCTACCACCCCGGCTACCGCCCGGCGATGAGCGCCGATGAGCACGAGCACTACTACTCGATCGGACTCGACCATCCGGACGCGGCGACGGCGGAACACATCCGGCTCCTCCGCTCGGCCCGAACGATCGTGTTCGTCTACCCGACGTGGTGGTCCGGGCTGCCGGCCGTCATGAAGGGCTGGCTCGACCGGACCCTCCTCCCGGAGGTGGCGTTCAAGCTCAGCCCTGGCGCCGGCGGCAAGGACGTGGTCCGCCCCGGCCTCGACCACGTCACCCGTCTGGTCGGGATCACGACCTACGGCTCGGCCCGCAACGAGGTCCGGCTGCTCGGCGACGCTGGACGGCGGACGATCACCAGAACGGTCCGGCTGGTCTGTGCCCGCCGCTGTCGGACCACCTGGCTCGGCCTGCACCGGCTGGACACCAGCACCCCAGCCGAACGGAGCCGGTTCCTGGAAGAGGTCGACGCCACCTTGGGACGGCTGTGATGAACACCTTGGTCGTCATCAGCCACCCGAAGCCGACCAGCTTGACCCGGGCCGCCGCCGACCGGGTGCTCGCCGGACTGGCCAGGACCGATCAGGAGGTCCGGGTCCTCGACCTTGACCGGATGGGGTTCGACCCGGTGCTCCGATTGGAGGAGGTCCGGGGCCATCTCGGCGAGCCGGAGGATCGACCGGACCTGGTGGAGCACCTGGACGCGCTCCGGTGGTGCGATCGGCTCGTCCTGGTCTACCCGACGTGGTTCTCCGGCCAGCCAGCCATGTTGAAGGGTTGGTTCGACCGGGTCTGGATGCACCGGGTCGCCTTCGAGCTGCCGGACGGTTCGGCCCGGATCCGGGGGACCCTGCAGCGAATCCGCAGGATCGACGTGGTGACCAGCCACGGGTCGAGCCGGCGGGTCAACCTGGTGCAGGGCAACAGCGGACGGCTCCGGGTCAACCGGACCCTGCGGATCCTGTGCGCCCGGACCTGCATCACCCGGTGGCGGGCGATCTACGACATCGACAACAAGGACCGGGCCGCCATCGAGTCCTGGCTCGACGGGCTGGAGTCGGCGTTCAGCCAGCCGCCCCGGCTGGTGCCAGCCCTTCGGCTTCCTTGGCCTGGCGGGCCTCGCGGCGGGCCTTGATCCGCTCCGCCACCCGCTTCGACTTCTCGATGTAAGCGATCGTCCGTTCCCGGGCCTGCTCGCCGTCGCCGTTCAGGCCCTCCAGGTTCGGCAGGTCCCAATAGCGGAGCACGATCGGCTCCAGGATCTGCTCGTAGTGGGCGGCCAGGTCATAGATCCCGGCGGCGGCGATGGCCTTGGCGTGGGATGCGAAGTCGGGGATGCCCTCCCCCGGCATGGCGAAGCCGATGATCTGGCGCTCCATGGCCTGGACCGCCTGGCTTGGGTCGAGCTCGATGGCGGCCTTCGCGATGTCCCGGTAGAAGAGGAAGTGGTGGTTCTCATCCATGGCCACCCGGCGCATGATGTCGTACCCGGCCCGATCCTCGATCAGGGCACCGGTGTTGCGGTGGGAGATACGAGTGGCCAACTCCTGGAGGGTGACGTAGATCATCCCGTCCACCGCGGTGGGGGGCTCCGGGACCTGGCCGCCGCTCATCTGGGCCATGCGGCCTTCCTCGAGCATGACGGGATCCACCGCCCTGGTCACGGTGAGGTACTCCCGAATCACGGTGGCGTGGCGGCCCTCCTCAGCGGTCCAGCGCCGGACCCACTCCCCCCAGGCGCCGTCCCGACCGAACATCCGCTCGATGTCTCGGAAGTAGTACGGGAGGTTGTCCTCGGTCAGGAGGTTGACGAAGAGGGCGCTCCGGACCTCCGGGGAGAGATCGGTCTCCTCCGGTGACCACTCATAGTCAGGCTCGAAGTCCCGGCCCCGGCTCCACGGCACCAGGGCGTGGGGGTGCCACTCCTTCACGGACGAGAGATGGTTCTCCAGGAGCCGCGTGGCTTCGGACTCCAGCTCGGCGAGCAGTGCGACGTCTGCGTTCAAGACCATGGCGGCAGCCTACCTGCTGTCAGGCAGGGAAGCCAAGTCCCGTGAAGAACGACCCAAATGCTCTGAATTGGCGGAGTTTACAACCGACAATCGAGCCTGCCTGCCGGTCGGAAGGCGATATCGGGCCATCGCTGGGGGCGATATGATCGAACGGTGCCGGATTCGGGGAGTTTCGAGTGGATTCCGCCGATGAAGGGCGTCATCGGCCTGCCAGCCACCCAGGCCGGCTGGGCCGCCGAGCTGAAGTGGGACGGCATCCGGGCCCAGGTCCTGACCGACGGGGCGGACACCGTGCTCCGCTCATCGACCGGGCGGGACATCTCCTCGCAGTTCCCCGAGCTGGCCGGCTTCGGCCGCCAGCTCGGGACCGCAGCCGCCCTCGACGGTGAGATCGTGGTCTTCGACGGCGATCGCCCGGTCTTCCAGCGGGTGCTGCAGCGGCTGAACGTCGACCGCCCGAACGACACCCTCGTCGCAGACAACCCGGCGGTCTTCGTCGCCTTCGACCTGCTCCGCCTCGACGGCAACACCACCTTCGAGCTCCCGTACCATGCCAGGCGGACCGTACTGATCGACTTCCTGTCTGACGGCCCGTTCTGGCGGGTCCCACCCCATGCTGAGGACGGAGCCGACCGGTTGATGGCCCTGGCCGAGGACCGGGGGCTGGAGGGGATCGTCTGTAAGAAATTGGACAGCACCTATCGCCCGGGGTCGCGCTCACACGATTGGCGGAAGGTTAAAATTCGGCTTCGGCAGGAGTTCGTCGTCGGCGGATGGCTCGCCGGGCAAGGTGCACTCGAGGATGGGATCGGATCGTTGGTGGTAGGCGTCTGGGACGGTGCCGACCTGGTGATGGCTGGACTGGCCGGCAGCGGGTTGACCGACGACGAGCGACGCCTCCTCGCCGCCCGGTTCACCGAGCGGCCGGATGCCCCGTTCGCCTCCTTGCCCAAGCTCGACCGGCGGCCGACCTGGGTCGAGCCGACCACCGTGGTCGAGGTCGGGTTCGGGGACTGGCCGGCCGATGGCATGCTCCGCCATCCCGTCTACCTCGGGATGCGTCACGACCGTGAGCCCGAGGACGTCGTTCGGGAACTCCCGCCGCCCGGGGCCGGAGACGGGGATCGACCATGAGCGAGGATTCCGAGGAGCAACTCCAGGTCGCCTTCCCGGCCAGCCCGACCTTCACCAGGATCGGCCGGGTCGCCGTGGTCGGGCTCGGGCTTCGCCTCGGTATCGAGGTGTCAACGGTCGAGCAGCTGCGGGCCGCGGTCGACGCCGCAGTGACCGCCCTCCAGGGCGCCGGGCGGATCAGCGCCCATGCGTCCTGGACCGCAACCGCGCTGACGGTCACGATCGGCAACCCGGCGGCGAGCATCACCGATCGCCAGGCGTTGACCGAGGAGCTGTGGGCACTGCTCGGCGAGACGGTCATCGTCGAACCCGACCGGGTGGTGATGACGCTCCCGACCGGGACCTGACGGTCGTAGACTGCCGCCATGAGCGATTGGAACACCCAGGTCATCAACGAGTTCCGGGCCAACGGCGGCAAGGTCGCCCAGTTCGGAGACGCGCCGCTGGTCATCCTCGGGACGATCGGGGCCAAGAGTGGCCAGCTCCGGGAGATCCCACTGGTCAGCATGATCGAGGACGACGGTGCGATGACCGTCTTCGCTTCGAAGGCCGGCGCCCCGACCAACCCAGACTGGTACTACAACCTCAAGGCCAACCCGGAGATCGACGTCGAGTTCGGCACAGAGAAGTTCCGGGCCCGGCTGGAGGAACACCCCGCTGACGTCGCAGCAGCCAAGATCGCAATGATGGCCGGGATGGCGCCCCAGTTCGGTGAGTACGTGGAGAGTGCGGCGCCCCGCGTCATCCCGTCGTTCGCCATCAACCGCCTGGACTGAGTGACGGGCGGGTTCGGCCGAGTCCGGGCCGAACCCGAACGATCACATCGTCTCGCTGAGGGTCAGCAGCTCGTCTGCCGAGTCGTTCATGCCGGCCATCAGGGCCGACTGCTCCTCGACCGCGGAGGCAACCGTGGTCGTCATCTCGGACACGTCCGAGACCGCCTCGGCGATGCCGCTGATCACCTCGACCACCGAGGCGATGTCCGACTGGATCTTCTCCACAGACGCAGCGATGTCTCCAGAGGCCTCGCCGGTCTGGTTGGCAAGCATCTTGACCTCGTTGGCCACGACCGCGAACCCCTGACCGGCCTCACCGGCCCGGGCCGCCTCGATCGTGGCGTTGAGGGCCAGCAGGTTTGTCTGGCCTGACAGGGCCTGGATGACCTCGACGATCCGGCCGATCGTGACGCTCGAGTCGTTGAGCTCGCTGACCATCCGGGTGGCGTCTGCGCTGGACACCTCAGCGGTCTGGGCCAGGTTGGCGGTCCGGTTGATGTTCTCGGAGATCTCGGCGATGGCGCTCGTCATCTCGTTGACGCTCTGGGCGATGGCCCGGCCGACCCGGTCGGCCTGGTGCTTGGCATGGACCTCGTCCGTGATGTTCGAGACCGCCTTCATGATCTTCTCGACCTCGCCGCCATTCCCGAACACCGGGTTGTAGGCCCCCTGGAGCCACAGCTCGTTGCCCTGGGCATCGACCCGGCGGAACTGGCCCTGCTTGGCCTCGCCCCGGGCCAGCGCCGGCCAGAACTGGGCGTACTCCTCGGACTGGGCGTCCTCGGGCGGCATGAACATCCGGTGGTGCTGGCCTTTGATCTCGTTCAGCGAGTACCCGACGGTCTGGAGGAAAAGCGGGGTGGCGTCGAGGATCCGACCGGTGGGATCGAACTCGATCGCGGCCTGGGTCCGATCCTTGATCTCCCGCTGGGAGACCTTCTGGGCGGTGATGTCCGAGGCGAACTTCACCACCATGACGACCTGTCCGGTGCTGTCGAACACGGGGCTGTAGGTGGCCTGGATCCAGACCTCCTTGTTGCCCTTACCGAAGCGCTGGAACTCGGCGGTCTGGGCCTCGCCGGCCCTGAGCCGATCCCAGAACGCCTGGTAGGACGGGTCCTCGGCGTCATCGCGGGAGACGAAGAGCCGATGGTGCTTCCCCTGGATCTCCTCCATCGTGTAGCCCATCGCCCCCAGGAAGTTGGCGTTGGCCCGCAGGATGTGGCCCGTCGGGTCGAAGGCGATGAACGCCAGCGAGCGGTCGAGGGACTCGATTATCTCGTCGTTCTGCGATCGCGAGGCGCCGGTGGCATCCGGTGCGGCCGTGCTGGTTGCATCGTCCGCCGTCGGCTGACCATCGAGCTGGGGATCGTCTTTCCGTCGTAGCAGCACAACCGTCCATCGGCACCAGCCGACCGGGTCTGAACCACTTCTCCCGGCATTGCACCAGAGGCCCACCCGCCCGCTGGCCGAGCTGGTGCGGCGGGCCTAGGCTCCAGCGTCATGGATAGTGTGACGGTCGCCAGGAGTCTTCGAGGATCGGTCGGCATGCTGGCCATGAGCTGGCTGATGAGCGATCAGACCAGGGAGCAGGCCGCAGCCCGGGGGATGCCGCTCGAGGACAATGGCGCCTACGCCATCGGGCGCCTCGGGGTGCTCGGGGACTGCCCGGTCGACAACGTCGTTGCCGCCGCCTACTTCTGGGAGCCGACCCTGATGCGGAAGATGGTCCAGACCGGTCGGGCCGCCATGAGCCCGACCGAGGGGGCGGCGGTCTTCGCCGACATCTGCCGGGACCACGGGACCGCACTGCTCGGCGACTTCGAGGGCACCGAGCGGTTCGGCGAGCTGATGGCTGCGGTCGTGGCCGCCGCCGAGCCTCATGGGGCGCCGACCTTCGTCGGCTGGCGAGACCAGCCCCTGCCGGAGGAGCCGGGCCCGGCCCGGACGTTCCAGCTGGCCCAGGTGATGCGAGAGCTCCGGTTCGGGCGGCACGCGGTTGCGGTCCAGGCGTCCGGCATGGGGCCGCTGGAGGCGATCCTGGCCGGCCCGGCCGGGGCCTGGAACGCCGAGTTCTTCGGCTGGCCGACGCCGTATCCGGATGTCAGCCATCTGTCCGAGGCCCGGGAGGAGGTCGAGGCCCTCACCGATCGGCTGCACGCCAGGGACCTCGACGTGCTGTCAGATGAGGAGCGGGCCGAACTCCGGAGCCTGGCCAAGGCCGCCCGAGCCCATCAGAAGGCCAAGGGCTAAGCGGTCCGGTCCGACATCCGTCCCGGGCCACCGGCCGTGACCGGGCGCGGGGCGGTCAATCGTCCGGAGACGCCGGCCGGGCGGACCGGCCGACGCCTCCGGAACTGACTCGCCGCCGCACCACGGCGATCTTGGCTACCGCTCGGTGAACCGCTGGTCCGGTTCGTGCTGGTAGCAGGTCTGCTGGAACACCTCGGTGCCGATGCCTCCGGCTTCGAGGC
>JBCCFN010000089.1:0-17956 GCA_039029715.1 Actinomycetota bacterium
AATACCCAGCTGATGCTGGTGGTAAGAAGAAAAAGGAAGAAGGTCCACCGAAGCCTGCCAATCCCATCAAACAGCTGCACAAGAGTGGGCAGATTGAGATTTTGATGGGAAATCATCGGCACTTCGACTGGAAGATCGGTGATCGTGCCGGACAGACCGACCTCGTCCGCGTCCCATCCGAACAGTTCGCCGTAGAACTTGGCGGCGATGTCGACGTCCGGTGTCTCCAGCTCGATCCAGGTCAGGGCGCCCGGCCGGTGAATGGCTGCGCCGGTCAACGACAGCGGCTGCCAGAGACAGAGCGGGGCGTCGTTGGGGTCGATGATCGTGGCGACCATGGCCATATCTCCCCGTCGAGCGGGAGGACTTGCAACCAAACCACCGACCGCTTCGACCAGGGACAACATTTCGTTCAGATCATCCACATAGACATATGGAATCCAATTCGACAGCAGTGCCATGTCTCCATAGGACTCACCTCGTTCGATGAACTCCGCGGCGGGTCCGCCGTCGATGCGGGCCATTGCCGTCGTCGGGACCGACGCGGCATCCTCACCGACATCAGCCTCGTCCCTTCCGATCGAAGCCAGGGTCAGCCGACCCTGGAACGACCAACCGAGCAGCGCTTCGTAGAAGCGCCGGGCGTCGGCGATCGATGCCGTATGGAGGTCGATCCAATTCGGGACCCCGTGGGCATGGACGGACAGCGGGACATGATTGATTGCGGCGGGCATTGCTGTCGACTCCGATATGTCTGTGCGGCGGTGTTCTTGCGAACTGCAAATGAAGTTAGTACACGAATTCCACGGGTGCCCGGTACTGTCGATCCATGTTGAAAGGGGTGCCCTGAAAATCCCACTATTGGAGTAAACCCGGCCGGTCGGAGCGGGATGATCTGCCCAGGCGGAACGTCGTCCGTCTCGACGCCCGGAACAACCCCCGACGGAGCCTGGCAGGGCCCGATAGGTTTGCCGGCATGGGTAGCGATCCGGGGAACGGCCCCGTCATCTCAGCGACCGGGCTGGTCAAGCGATACAAGGACGTGGTCGCCCTCGACGGGCTTGACCTCGAGGTACCGGCCGGAACGATCCTCGGGCTGCTCGGCCCGAACGGTGCCGGCAAGACCACCGCCGTGTCGATCCTCACCACCCTGCTCCCCCCGGACGAAGGGCAGGCAACGGTCGCCGGGGTCGACGTCCGGAAGAACCCACGGGAGGTCAGGCGGCGAATCGGGCTGTCCGGCCAGAGTGCGGCGGTCGACGAGTACCTGACGGGCTACGAGAACCTGGAGATGGTCGGTCGGCTCTACCGCCTCAGCAAGGCAACGGCCCGCGAACGGGCACGGACCCTGCTCGACCAGTTGAGCCTGTCCGATGCCGGCGACCGACCGGTCAAGGGCTACTCGGGCGGCATGCGGCGCCGGCTTGACCTGGCCGGGGCCCTGGTGGCCGAACCCCCGGTCCTGTTCCTGGACGAGCCGACCACCGGCCTGGACCCCCGCAGCAGGACCGAACTGTGGGAGGTCATCAGCGCCCTGGTCGGCCAGGGGACCACCCTGCTGCTCACCACCCAGTACCTCGAAGAGGCCGACCAGCTGGCGGACAACATCATGGTGATCGACCACGGTCGGGCCATCGCCACCGGCACCGCGGACGATCTGAAGAAGATGGTCGGAGGCGAGCGGATCGAGGTGACGATCGGCGACCCGGCCAACCGCAGTCGGGCCCTCGATCTCCTGACCCCGCTGGCGGTCGGCGAGATCCGCACCGGCGGCCGGGACGACACCACCCTGCTCGTCCCGATCACCGGCGGCGCCGGCGTGCTGACCGAGGCCCTGCGGGCCCTTGACAACGCCGGGCTGGTCGTCCAGGACGTGCAACTCCGCCGCCCGACCCTCGACGACGCCTTCCTGACCCTGACCGGCCGCACCGCCGGCGACGACGAACCAACGGAGAACGGCCGATGAGCGCCATCCTCGACGCACTGACCGACAGCGCCGTCATCGCCAAGCGCAACACGATCAAGATCAAACGGGTCCCGGAGATCCTGGTCTTCGTCCTGATCACTCCGATCATGTTCGTGCTGCTGTTCGCCTACGTGTTCGGCGACTCGATCGACATTCCCGGCAGCTCGTACCGGGAGTTCCTGATCGCCGGGATCTTCGCCCAGACCGTCGTGTTCGGTGCCACCTTCACCGGCGGCGGGATGGCCGAAGACATGCAGAAGGGGATCATCACCCGGTTCCGGTCGCTCCCGATGTCACGGATCGCCGTCATCGCCGGCCGGACCGTCAGCGATGTCATCTACAACGTGCTCTCGCTGCTCATCATGTCGTTGGCCGGGCTGATGGTCGGGTGGCGGATCCGAGGCAGCGTGGTCGATGCCATCGCCGGCTTCGCCCTGCTGCTGCTGTTCGCCTATGCGTTCTCCTGGATCCTGGCCTGGGTCGGGCTGCTGGTGCCGAGCCCCGAGGTCCTCAACAGCGCCTCGTTCGTAGTGATCTTCCCGCTGACCTTCATCGCCAACACCTTCGTCCCGGCCGAGAACCTGCCGGACACGCTCCGGGTGTTCGCCGAGTGGAACCCGATCTCCGCCGTCACCCAGGCCACCAGGGAGCTGTTCGGCAACATCCCGCCCGGCACGCCGGAGCCGACGGCATGGCCGCTGCAGAACTCGGTCCTCTACTCCCTGATCTGGGTGGTGATCATCATCGGGATCTTCGCCCCGCTCTCGGTCGCCCAGTACCAGCGGGTCGCCCAGCGCTGAGCGGACCGGCGGTTTCCGCCGTGTGAACATCGGGTTTCCGGGGTCATCTCGATCTGACGAGTCCCGGGTCGGTCCGCGAAACTTGTGGTCCTGCTACCTCCGTGTGGGACCGACATGAGCACATCGAGACTCATCCGCCTGTTGTTGCCGACCGTCCTCGGTGCGATGATCATCGGCGGCTGCAGTTTCGAGCAGGAGTTCGGCTACGTCCAGAGTGCGGACGGGACCCTGTCGTTCCGCTACCCGGCCGACTGGACGGACGTGCAGCTGGATCCGGTGGCGTCGGAGTGGGTGGCGGGAATCGACGGTGCCGCCGTGCCGAGCGCCGACAACGCCGAGACGCTTGTGCTAGACAATCCGTTCGTTGTCGCCCAGGTCCTGGCCCTCGAACCCCAGCTCCGGGACCAGGCCACGCTGGGCCAGCTCCGCCAACTGGCGCTGACCGACCAGCGGGATCCGCTGACCGACGACCCGACGATCCGGGTCCGGTTCCATCAAACCCTTGTCGACGAGGTCGGCTTCGAGGGCCACCACATCCGGTTCGAACTCGACCTGGAGGGCCAGACCATCGTCGAGGAGCACCTGGCGGTCTTCGACCCGGAGCGGACCACTGTCCAGCGGGTCCGGGTGGCGTGCTCGATGACCTGCTTCGACGAGAACACCGACTCGATCGAGGAGATCTTCCGCTCGATCGCCTTCCGAGAGGCGGCCGAGGAGTGAACCGGCAGCGACACACTGCGGTGGCCGTCATGGCCGGGCTGGCCCTGGCCACCGCGGGCTGCGGTGCACCGACCGCCCAGGAGGTGTCCACCGACGGCAGCCGGTTCCGGTTCGAGGTCCCGGTCGAGTACGGCCAGATCGAGTTCGGGATCGATCCGCTCACGGCCCAGGGCGTCGCCTACGGCACGCCCGGGACCGACTCGGCGGACGTCCCGAGCGACCCGGTCCTGGTGATGACCGCCGGATCGGGGGGCGAGGCCGCCTCGTTCCGCAGCCTGCGCGAGCTCTCGACCGGTGGGGCCTTCGACCCCCTCGACCCCGGCGACGACGTCGACGCCGGCAACCTCCAGATCCTCGGCTACGACGAGATCATCACCCCGGAGGTGTGGGGCGTCCGGTTGCAGCTGGCCCTCGGTCGGGCCGGCACGGACTTCCAGGCCCTGGTCGACCGCCGGTCCGATGACATCACGGTCAGCCAGCTGATCTGCACCCAAGCCTGTTTCAACGACCATCTCGATCTGATTGACGAGGTTCAGACGTCATGGCGACTGGAGGAGTGACATGACCGCCGATCGAACCGCACCACCGGGAGACGACACGCCGACCCCGGCACCGCCACCGGCCCCACCCCACAGCGTGGCAACGGCCACGCCGTCCGAGATCTGGGAGCCGCCGCCACCGGAGCCGAAGAAGCGCCGCAGGATGGCGCTGTTCGACCGGTTCAAGATCCTGATGATCCTGGCCGCCTGGTTCGCCTTCTCCCTGTGGCGGCTACGGGCCAGCCAGCCCGCCTACACCGTCAACGATGCGGTGCTGGAGCAGCTCAGCCGATCGGGGTGGTTGCTGACCTTCGCCGGCATCGAATCCCTCCGCCAGATCCACTACTTCGTCAGCGAGCGCCACGCCCGGTACAACCACTTCTGGGTCACCAGGGTCTGGGGCGCCATCGACCGGTGGAAGGACCGGCGGGACCCGTGGCTGCGGTATCGGTTCGCCCGCTACAGCAAGTTCGGGTTCGCCTACGTGCTGTTCGCCGGCATCCTGTCGGCCCGGCGGGCCATCCCGTTCGGGGAGGCCCTGGTCGACACCCCGTCCACAATCGCCAACTTCCTCATCACCGGCCCGGAACAGATGCCGTTCTGGATCAACATCCTGTTCCCGATGTTCTTCATCGTCGGCCAGTTCGGCCTCCTGTTCTGGTTCCTGTCCCGGGGCGGGGTCGACACCTACATGCCCGAGGACATCGTCACCAGCTTCGACGACGTGTGGGGTCAGGACCAGGTGCTGAACAAGGTCCAGGAGAACATCGTGTTCCTGGAGGACCCGGAGGCGATCGAGGCCAAGGGCGGCCACGTCCCCGGCGGCCTACTGCTGTGGGGTCCGCCCGGCACCGGCAAGACCCTGATGGCCGAGGCGGTTGCCGGCCACACCGGCAAGCCCTACGTCTTCGTCGACCCCGGTGCGTTCATCAACATGTTCATGGGCGTCGGCATCCTCAAGGTCAAGAGCCTGTTCCGCAAGCTCCGGAAGCTGTCGATGAAGTACGGCGGCGTCATCGTGTTCTTCGACGAGGCCGACTCGCTCGGCAACCGCGGCGCCCTGGCCCAGGGCGGGCCGGGCGGCGGCCCACCGTCGGGATTCGTCGACCGGGAACACCTGCGCTGGCTGTCGGCCGAGACCCAGGCCGAACTGTTCCGCCTGGAGCGGGAGTTCAGCCAGGACCCGAGCACCGACCCCGACCTCCCCCGCTCCCTGAAGGACCGGATCATCGTCGGCGGCGGCATGGGCGGCGGCGGCATGGGCACCCTCCAGGCGCTGCTGACCGAGATCTCGGGTCTGAAGAAGCCCCGGGGCTTCCTCAACCGGGTGGTCCGTCGGTTCTTCGGACTCAAGCCGAAGCCACCGATCAAGTACCGCATCCTGATCATGATGGCCACCAACCTGCCGGAGGCGCTGGATGGCGCATTGCTCCGGCCGGGGCGGCTCGACCGGATCTACAAGGTCGGGTACCCGTCGAAGGAGGGGCGCAAGCGGACCTACGAGGGCTACCTCCGCAAGGTCCGCCATCAGCTGACAGACGAGCAGATCGACAAGCTGTCCGTCATCACCCCCTACGCCACCGGAGCCACGATCAAGGATCTGGTCAACGAGGCCTTGATCAACGCCATACGGGACGACCGGGACACGGTGACGTGGGACGACATCATCCACGCCAAGCACTTCAAGGAGCTCGGGCCGTCGGAGGACGTCGAGTACATCGAGCGGGAGCGGCACGCCATCGCCGTTCACGAGGCCTGCCACGCCATCGCCGCCTACCGGGTCCGCCATCACATGAACATCGACCTGGCAACCATCGAAAAGGGCGGCAACTACCTGGGCATGGTCAGCTCGATCAAGCCGGAGGACCAGTTCACCCGGTGGCGGACCGAGTATGAGGCCGACATCATCGTCGCCCTGGCCTCGCTGGCCGGCGAGCGGATGTTCTTCGGCGGGGACAACTCCTCCGGCGTGTCCGGCGACCTGGAGTCGGCGACGACGATCGCGGCCTTGATGGAGGGGTTCTGGGGCATGGGTGGGACCGTGTCGTCCCATGCGGTGTCCCGGCGACTGCAGATCGGCGGCGGCGGGATGCCACGGCCCGGCAGCGATGACGACAAGGAGCGGGACCCATTGTCCGGCCCGCTCGGCGACCGAATCGAGACCAGCCTGAACCAACTGCTGGCCGACGCCGAGCAGCTGCTACGTGACAACTGGTACGAGGTCCTGGCGGTCGCCCACGCCTTGGAGACCCACAAGACCCTCTCCGGCGAGGACGTGGCGGCCGTGATCGACGGCACCGTGGGTCCGCTGATCGACGGTCGGATCTACGGGACCCAGGAGATGCGGGACGAGCTGGCGGCCTATCACGAGCTGGCGGCGGCAGCCCATCGCCAACACGCCAAGGTCGAGGCCCCACTGCCGCCACCGGCGGCGTTGGTGTCCCAGCTCGGCAACGGGACCGACACCGGCACCGTGCCCCGGGACGTGATCGACGTCCGGGCCCGCAGCACCACCCCCGACCAGGTCGACGGTGCAGAAGATCCGGAGGCCGGAAGCTAGCTCCTCACGACAGTTCCCCTGCCGAACGGGCCCGTCACGACTCGCCGGTCAGCAGCCGTCCGGCGTACTCCTCCTGGGTGATCGTCCCGCCGGCCTCGGCGGTCCGGGACTCGTCGGCCGGGGACAGCACGTCCTGCAGACTGTCGATCCGCTTCCACGACGGGTGGGGCTGGTTGCCGTCGGCGTCCGGGACGTATGGCGACGCCTCGGCCCGGGTGTGCTTGTGGATGTAGCGGGCACAGTTGACGAACGCCTGGTCGACCGTGGCTCGGACGATACCGATCGCCCCCGGATAGTCGGCCAGGAGCTCGTCGTCGACCTCGAACGACGCCGTGGCCTGAACCCGAACCCGATGCGGGGTCTCGAAGTCGATGAACAGCATGCCGATCTTAGCCGTGGCCGCGATGTTGCCCATCGACAGGAACATCCCGTTGCCGTCGTAGGCCGGGAACGCCAGCGTCTTGTCGTCGACGACCCGGACCACCCCGACGTCGCCGCCCTTGTAGGACACGGTCGGCTCGCCATCCGCGGTGACGGTCGACAGGAAGAAGAAGTCCCGTGACTCGATGAACCCTCGGTGGAAGTCATCGATCGTGTCGGCGATGATCGCCGTCTCGAGCCGATCGGCAAGCCGGCGACTGTCGAAATGGTCCTGCAGGGCTCGCTGGGACTCGGTGTAGAACGCCATCGGTGTCTGCTCCGTTCGTGGGTCGCTCAGGCCCGGGTCACCAGGCCAGTTCCAGGGACTCGGGTCCCCGGAAGGTGATGTTCGGGAAGTAGGTCAGATCCTGATCATCGTCGGCCAGCCGGAGGCTCGGCAACCGCTGGGACAGCAACTCCAGCGCGATCTTGGCCTCCATCTTCGCCAGGTTCGATCCGAGGCAGAAGTGGACGCCCTTGCCGAAGCTGATGTGGCGGTTGGCGTTCGATCGGTGAATGTCGAACCGGTCCGGCCCGTCGAACAGGTCCGGTTGATGGTTGGCCGACGCAAAGTTGAGGAACAGCTTGGTCCCGGCCGGTAGGTCGATCCCGCCGAGCGTCGTGTCGGTGG
Organism: Actinomycetota bacterium; assembly: GCA_039029715.1. Classification (GTDB taxonomy): domain Bacteria; phylum Actinomycetota; class Acidimicrobiia; order Acidimicrobiales; family SZUA-35; genus JAHELU01. The sequence continues at coordinate 7,637 of JBCCFN010000089.1, forward strand.
TGGTGACCCGCCGCCAGGAGACCTGACTCGATTCGAACCGAAGGGTCTCCTCGACCGCATTGGCGGCCAGCGACGGGTCGTCGACCAGGGCCTGCCACTGCTCCCGCCGGGGCAACAGGCACAGCAGGGTGTTGCACAGCAACGCGGTCACCGGGTCGTGGCCGGCGAAGCTGATGCCGTAGACCACGGACTCCACCTCCCGGTAGGAGATGCCGGTGGCGGCCTCCGGATCCCGATCCGGGCCGGGGTCGGCCTCCCAGGCGTCTAGCAGCTCGGATGCGAAGTCGTCGGTGCGGTTGTCCCGCCGCTCGGCGACGAAGTCCCGGCAGTACCGCCAGTAGTCGAGCATGCCGGCGGCGATCTCGACCTGTTCGACCTCGGTCGGTTGCCCCCACGAGAACGCCCGGCGGTTGACGCACCACCGCTTGATCATGGCATCGTCCTCCTGGGGGAAGCCGATGAACCGGAACACGATCTCGGCCGGCAGCGGGAACGCCAGGGCCCGCACGTACTCGGCCGGGGATCCGCCGGCGACCATCTCGTCCAGCAGCTCGACGGCCCGATCCCGCATGTAGTCCTCGAGGGTCCGCAGCCGTCGCCGGCTGAACCCCTGGCGGGTGAAGACCCGGATCCGGCCGTGGTCCGGCTCCGGCCGATTGGACATCACCGCCACCGGGTCGAAGTCCGGGGCCCCGAGCACCTCGGTGGCGGCCGGGCACAGCGGGTAGATCGGATCCTGGACGTTGGTCGAGGCGAACACCTCCGGGTTGACGAAGACGTGTTCGATGTCCTCCATCCGGGTGACGACCACGTGGCCGAGCCGCTCGGACCAGAAGACCGGATGGTCGTCCCGGAGTTCATTGGCGATCGGTTACGGGTCGGCCAGGTAGTCGGCGTCGAGCGGCGACCACTCGGCGTGCATCGGGCACCCAGGCGGCGCCTGCTGGAGCCCCTCCGGTGGGCGGTGGTAGGTGTTTGCCATCGGTTCCCCCTTGGTCTCGATCAGCGAGCGGTTGCGGCGGGTCGTGTTCCAAGCCGATCCGCGATGCTGGCCGCCGCCGCCATCACCGCGGTGGCCAGTTCGGCCTCGTCCCGGTCGTCTGCGGCAAGCGAGATCACCGCCACCGACGCCTCGTGGCCGACGAGCGGGGCCGCGACCGACGCCATCCCGGGAATGACCTCGGCCCGGGAGGAGGCCCAGCCTCGACGGCGAGCCTCGTCGACCTCCGGGCGTTCGCCAACCGCCGGCGGCCCGGCGGCCAGCAGGGCGATCCCCGGCGCGCCCCGATCGACCGGATGCCTGGTGCCGGGCTTGTAGCTGACCCCAACCAGCGAGCCGGCGGGCTCGATGCTCTCCACCGTTACCGCCTCGGACCCATCCCGCAGGACCAGGAACGAGGTGAGCCGGACCCGGTTGGCCAGCGCCGCCAGCTCGTCGATGGCGGCGGCCTGCACTGCGGTCCGGGCCGAGCGGGCCAAGACTGCGAGCCCGACCCCGGGGTGGCAGCGACCATCTTCGTCCCGCCGAACCAGGTGGTGATCCTCGAGCGTGCGGATGATCCGGTACGCCACCGACCGGTGGACCCCGAGGTCGGCGGCCACCCCGTCGATGGTTGGTGGTTCGCCGGCCGCGGCGATGAGGGCCAGGGCGGTCAGGCCGCGATCGAGGGTCTGGCTGGTCGACATGATTGCTTCAACCTACCCCACTGTTCCGCTGCAGAACAAGCGTGTTCTATTATAGAACGCCAACTGCCGGAGACCGCTCGATCAGCGGACGGTGTCTGCGGCCAGCAGCCGCTCGTAGTCCTCCCAGGTGTCGACATCGAGTGGCACGTCGGCGTCGACCACCGCCTCGGCGGTCCGATAGCGGCCGGATTCGAGCAGCTTCCACACCGCCTTGTCGCCATGCAGTCCCCCCAACGGGCCGAACATCGATCGGGCGAACCAGAACGGGTGTCCCACCCCGTCCCGATAGCGGACGACCGCGATCTGGACCTCGGGGGTTGCGGCGCCAAGGAGCGCATCGACCGCAGCCGGCGACACGTTCGGCTGGTCGCCGAGGAACAGCAGGAACCCATCGGCGTTCGACTCGATCGCATCCAGCGCGGCCACGATCGAGGACGAGCAGCCGTCGGTGTGATGGACGCTGTCGACCACGGTCACCCCGTCGAGCCGTACCGTCTCCCGCACCTCGGGGGCGGCGCCGCCGATGGTCACGATCACCTGGGCCAGTCCGAGGGCCTGAACGGCCTCGACGGTCACATCGAGCAGGGTCGCCCCCCGGTACGGGAGCAGCTGCTTGGGTCGGCCGAGCCGGCGGGACGAGCCGGCGGCCAGGATCACGGCCGCCACCGATCGGTTGGCGTTGATTGTCGACACGGTGTCAACCGTAGTGGCCCACTAGGGTTGCGGCGATGTACGGGATTGCGCTGAGCGTGGCGGCCTGCCTGCGCGGTGGCACCAGGGTAGATGTGGCCTGGAGCCTCGATCCGGGGGCGACCCCGAGGTTCGACCCGACCGATGCGGTGGCGATAACCCCCGGCGGCGGCCGGCTGGGCAGCCTGCTCGACGGCGCCCTCGACAGCCGACTGGTCGAGCTGGCCTCGGCCAAACCGACCGAGGGTCGGGTCGTGACGGTCGACCTGACCCCGATCGAGGCCGAGGTCGTCGGCGTCGCCACCGGCACCACCGTCCGGGTCCTCCTTGCCCCCGCCGACACGCTGCCGGAACCGCTGTGGGACCACCTACTGGAGCGGGAGCCGATCGGCCTGCTTGCGACCGTCGACGGCGGCCGGGTCACCGCGACCGAGCTGGCGGTCGAGGAACGGGCCGGTGCCGGCCCCAACACGATCGACGAGGCCACGGTCGCCACCTGGTTCCGGCCGACCCCGACGCTGGTCCTGGCCGGAGGCGGGCCGATCGTCGATGCGCTGGCCACCGCGGCCCGGTTCGTCGGCTGGCGGGTCGAGACCGGCATCGGGACCGAGACCGCCATCGGCCTGGCGGCGTCCCTGTCGCCGATCGATGGGCTGGTCGTCCTCGGCCACGACACCGAGGCGACCGGTCGGGTCCTGCAGGCTGCGCTCGGGTCACGGGTCGGCTACATCGGATCGATCGGGCCGGCAGCGCTGCAGGAGGCCCGAGGCGACTGGCTGGCCTACCGCGGCGTGACCGATACTGGCCGCATCCGGGGGCCGGCCGGTATCGACATCGGGGCCCGCCGCCCGGAGGAGGTGGCGATCGCCGTTGTCGCCGAAATGATCAGCGTGCAGTCCGCGCAGTAAACTGGAGTACGGCGATCGAGAGGACGTGCGATGACCGGGGACACGGGAAAGATCACGGGCGAGGCGGGCGACGACCTGCTCAGTGACATCTGGGCCGCCCCAAACGACGTCGACGTCGACCCGGACTGCAGCCCGACCAAGGTGTGCCGCAACGCCAGGGACTTCACCTTCGATGGCATCGCGGACGGCGACGACGGCGACCTCGCCACCTCGTGGCGCAAGCTCCTCCAGCGTGAGGGCAAGTTCGCCGCCTCCTCAGACGATGCGCCATCGATCCGGGACCTGGTCCTCGGGTCGCAGACCGACTGAGCACCCGGGATACGGGGCCGAGCGGCGTGGGCGGTGTCGGTGGCGCTGATGATGTTGGCGGCGAAACAGACCTGACCGGCCCGGCCGACGTCGCCGAGCTCCAGGAACGGCTCCGGTCCGTCGGGTACCTGGCCGGTCGTGGCCTTGCGACGGCCACGTTCATCGGGCTCCGTCTCGGCCGCCCGATCCTGCTGGAGGGTGAGGTCGGGGTCGGCAAGACCGAGCTGGCGAAGTGCCTGGCCCAGATCCATGGTCGACGGCTGATCCGCCTGCAGTGCTACGAGGGCATCGATACCAACCAGGCCCTGTACGAATGGGACTACGCAAGGCAGATGCTCCACGTCCGGGCACTGTCGGAACGTCAGCTGACCGATGCGACAACCGTGTCCGGTCTCTACGGGCCCGATTTCCTGCTTGAGCGGCCGCTGCTCCAGGCCATCCGGGAGGGTGCGGGCGCCGTCCTGTTGATCGACGAGATCGACCGGGCGGACGACGAGTTCGAGGCGTTCCTCCTCGAGCTGCTGTCAGACCTGCAGATCACGATCCCCGAGGTCGGGACGATCACCGCCGAATCGGCGCCGATCATCGTGCTGACCTCCAACCGGACCCGTGAACTCCACGACGCCCTGAAGCGGCGCTGCCTCTACCACTGGATCGGCTATCCGACGCTTGAGGAGGAGATCGACATCGTCAAGGTCCAGGCCCCGGCCGCCACTGACGCCCTGGTGACCAAGGTGGTTGGCGCGGTTCATCGGCTGCGGGATCTCGACCTGGCGAAGCCGCCGGGGATCGCCGAGACGCTCGACTGGGTCGAGGCGCTCGGTGTGGTCGGCGGTGACGACCTGGACGTCGTCGTCGCCTCAGACACGATGGGGGCGGTCATCAAGGATCGGGACGACCTCGAACTGGTGGAGGCCGACCTCGACCACATCGTCAATGGTTGACCGGCTGGAGCCGGAGATCGTCGATCGATTCGTCGGGTTCGGGCATGCCCTGCGGGTGGCGGGGCTGCCGGTCGGCACCGATGACGTCCTCACCTTCTGTACAGCGGTCGCCGAGCTTCGGCCGTCGGACCCCGAGGACGTCTACTGGAGCGGCCGCACCACCCTGGTCCATCGCCGCGACCACCTCCCGATCTATGACGAGGTGTTCCGCCAGTACTTCCTCCATCACCCGGCACCGAAGGGCTCGGAACCGGCCGAGGAGCGCCTGCGCTCCCAGGGCATGCACGGTACCCTCGAGGTCCCCGATGCCGAGCCGGGCGACGAGGAGAGCGACGAGCAGCCGCTGATCCTCGGACTCCAGGCGGCCTCGGTCGAGATCCAGCGGGACAAGCGCTTCGCCGCATGCACCGATGACGAGCTGGCGGCCGTCCGGCGGATCATCGCCAGGACGAAGCTGCAACCGCCACTACGACGGACCCGCCGGCGGTGCCCCGACCCCGGTGGGCCGGTGATCGACATCCGACGGATGGCGAGGGAGGCGATGCGGCTCGGCGACGGGGCACCGGATCTCCGCCGGATGGATCGCAAGCAGCGGGCCAGACCGTTGGTGCTGATCCTCGACGTCTCCGGCTCGATGGCGGATCACTCTCGCAACCTGCTCCAGTTCGCCTACTCGATGCGGCGGGCGGCCCAGAAGGTCGAGGTGTTCTGCTTCGGCACCCGGCTGACCAGGATCACGCCGACCTTGGACCGTCGCAGCCCGGACGCCGCCATGCGGCTGGCCGCAGATCGTGTCCTCGACTGGGACGGTGGGACCCGGATCGGCGCCTCGCTCGACACGTTCGTCCGGACGTGGGGTCGACGGGGCCTCAGCCGGGGAGCGACGGTGGTGATCTGCTCCGATGGGCTCGACCGCGGCGATCCCCGGGTACTGGCCGATGCGATGGAGCGGCTGGAGCGGCTCAGTCACCGGATCATCTGGATGAACCCGCTGCAGGGCGACACCGATGCGATGCCCCAGACGCTCGGCATGGCGGTGGCGGAACCCCATATCGATGTGGTCGAATCCGGCCACGACCTCGCCAGCCTCGAGGCCTTTGCGGCCAGGCTGCCACAGATCGGTTGATGACGATGGCGAAGTGGAGTGTGTCGATCCAGGCCGAGGGCGACCGCCCGCTCGAGCTGGACGAGGTGGTGGCTCTGGCCGATGCGGTCGCCCCGCTGGGCGGGATCGCATCAGGCATTGGCGCGTCGGCCTACGGCGCCCAGATCGTGGTCGAGGCGTCGTCCGCCGACGAGGCGGTCGAAGCGGCGGTCCCGTTGTTCACCGATGCGGCCGAGACGGCCGGCCTACCCCCGTGGCCGGTGACCTGGGCCGAGGTGATCGGCGAGGATGAGTTCGATGTCGGCGGGCTGGAGGGCGGCGCATGATCCGGTTGGGCTCCCTGGCCGGCTACCCGTTCGAGGGGCCCCGGGTGCTCGGCGGCTGGCAACCGCCGACCACGGCTGCGGTCTACGCCATCCTGTACCGGGCGGACCCCGATGGCCGTCCCCATGACTATGCGGTCATCGACGTCGACCACGCCGACGATCTGGGACAGGCCGGGTTGCCGTTCCGCCACCCGAGGGCAAAGTGTTGGGAGCGGCGGGCCGGAGATCGCTGGGGGCTTCATATCGCGACCTATGAGGTGCCGGGCGGAACGGCCGCTCACCGGGAGCAGATCGTGAAGGAGCTGCTCGCGGTCTACAAACCCGGTTGCGCACCGGACCAGTACGACCAGGCGTGGGAGGACGACTGGATCCAGACGTACCGGGCCCCGACGACCGGTCCCCTGACGACCGACCGAGATCCCTCAGGCCGAAGCACGACCCCCGACCCCTAGTTGTGCTGCGGCTGGCCGAAGCTCCCGGCCATGCATCTTGGTCGACCCGCTCGCATTACAGCGACAACCCTCTCCGCCCAGCCCCACGCCCGCACCACAACACACCGTCCACTCGCATAACAGCGACAACCCCACCGCCAGGCCCAGGCCCACGGCCGCACCCAACACACCGTCCACTCGCATTACAGCGACAACCCCACCGCCAAGCCCAGCCCCGCGGCCGCACCACAACACACCACCCACTCGCATAACAGCGACAACCCACGCCAGGCCCAGGTCACAGCTGCTCCTCCCCCAGACCAGCTGCCGCCGGGGACTGTCGCTCCGACGCGAACACCGGACCAAGGCATCGCCGCCCCAATCTCGCTTGTCGCTACAACACGAACGCACTCGAACACCACGCTCACCGCAGCACAACCCCACACCGACCTGTCGCTACAACACGAACACCAACGCCTACTGCCCCGCCACGGACACGACCCCCAACGACTGTCGCTCCAATGCGAACCGAGGCGAGATCGGGGCGCAGCTCTCCTCCCCCGCCGAACCACGACGGGAGCGCAGATGGGGCTCCTTGGCTGTCACAGGCCAAACATAAGGTTCGGGCATGAGCGGGACACATGATGCGGGCTCACGTCAGGCACTGCCGGAAGGGCCGAGGTTGTACGGGCGGGCGCTACGGTTCGTGCTGGTCGAGCTGATCGGTCAGCGGGGGACGATGACGGTCGCTGAGATGACAGCCGAGGTGGCCTCGGCCGGCTACCCGGTCGAGGGTCGCCTGTCCAAGGTCATCTCCGACGCCCTCCGGTGGGAGGTGGCCCGGGGACGGGTGACACGCCTTCGACGCGGCGTGTACCGGATCGGCCAGGCGCCGGCCTCGACCGCCCGGCGTATCAGGGTGTTCGCCAGGGCATGCCGGGCGTGGATCCTCGCTCAGTCGGCAGGGGAATCGCCACCGTCGACACCCCGGGACCCGCGGCGCTACCCATGGTGGCCGCCGGAGGATCCGCTCCGCGAGCCGTGGCAGAACACCGCCTGGATATGGAGTCGTTGACGGCCGGGGGCCTCGGCCCCTGGCGCTAGCCGTCTGGGTGGTAGCCGACCGCTTCGTGGAGACGGCTCCGGCGTGTCCCCATGGCCGGGCGGGCCGGAACCGGCTCGGCCGCCTCTGGCTCCGGCTGATAGGTGGCGCCGACCACGATGCCCTCGGCCATGCCGTACAGCAGGGGCAATGCGCCGGCGATGACCCGCCCGGTGTTGTTGATCCGCTCGACGCCCGGCTCGATGACGTCGGCATCCGACTTGATCTTCCACACCAGCTGGCTGCACTCCTCCAGAAGCGTGGCGATGCGAGTCAACTGACTCCCGACCACGAACAGGTACCCGGCCAGGCCGGCGATCAGCACGGCGATCAGGATGACGGAAAGCACGACGAGTGTGGTCATGAGCGCACCTTGTCCAGGACTCGGCCGAGGAACAGGTGGTGCTCCAGGCCCTCGGCCAGCACGGCATCGACCTGCGTTGCGGTCTCGGCGATCAGCGCCGTGTCCGCCGTGTTGGCCGCCGCCCGTTCCAATGTGTCCTTGATCTTGATCACCCGTTGCTCGATCGTCCGAACCAGCAATACCAGCATCGTGAGCAGCGCAACCACGGCCAGGACGACGACGAACCCGCCGATGATCGCCCCCCACCACAGGTTCTCCTGCGTCTCGGTCAGTGCAAGCAACATGGTCAGCCTCCCAACCTGGTTCGGCCACGATTGAGCCCGGCGACGATGGCGCCGGCGGCGTCGATGGTCGTGTTGAGCTCGCCAAGGGCAGCGGTGTGTGTCACCGCGTCCTCCAGCGCAGCGTCGATGTCGGTCGCTCGGTTCCCGATCGATCGGGCGAGCAGCAGAATAGGAACCACGAGGGCGACCACGGCCAGGACCACGATGATCCCGATCGTGTAGCCGATCGCCCATCCCGTGGTCGAGCCCTCTTGGGCCAGGAGCAGCATCGTTCCTCCCATCAGATCGAGTCTGCGAAATCGCGGACCGGTTGCAGGCTGGCGTTGACCGACGGCACCGCGGTCGGCACCGTCGAGGTTCGTTCGGCGATGACCCGGACACCGCCGACCACCTGCTCGAGCGTCTTGTCGACCGCTCGGAGGTGCATGACCACCCGGAACAGGCCGAGGGCTGCGGCGGCAATGATCAGACCGGCAATGACGACGGTCACCCAGGCGACTACAGGCATGATTGGCTCCTCCCGCCTCAGTCCAACAGTTTCCCGACCGAGCCGGCGTAGCGAACTGCGCCGTCGGCCACCTCTTCGATCGTGCGGTCGGTGGTCGCAAGGAGATCCGGTGTGGTCTCCAGCTCACCGGCCAGCGCCACCCCACCAGCCAGGATGTCGTCGCTGGCGGCCCGGATACGCTCCAGCGCCGCCAGTACCCGGTTCAACAGGCCGACCGCCACCGGTACCACCACCAGCAGGAGCACCAAGTTTCCTATCCACCACAACATGACGAGCCTCCTCAGGCCGCTTCGGGGCCCCGATAGGGCAGGAAGAACCGACGAAACACCCGAGCCAGAGCCAGCTGGACGGCGCGGATGCCGATGGCGAGACCGCCGGCCCCCTGGACGTTCGCCACCTGGTTCGGGTCACGGCCGCTCTGGATCGCGTCCAGACGGTTGCGAACGTTGATCGCGAAGTCGTCGAGCAAAACCGAGGTGATGTCGCTGACCAGACCTCGGCCGTACTGGGCCGCCGCCCCTGAGAGCTGCAGGTCCATGGCCACCCCGACCTTGGTCCCGCCGGGGACGGCGTCGAGGTCGGCGTTCAGCAACAGGGCGGCCTGACCCCGACCCTTGCGGTCAGCGCCGTTGGCATCGACGGCGATCGTGTGGGCGACCTCGTCCCGGTCGGTGATCTTGGCGTTGCCGTCGAACTCGAGCTTCACCGGCCCGAGCCCGATCAACACCACACCGCCGTAGTGATCCGGCCCGAGCTCCTCGGTCAGCTCCGTGCCGGGGAGGCAAGAGGCGACCTGGGGGATGTCGCCAAAGAACTCCCACACGCTGTCGAGCGGTTGGTCGACCTCGAATTCGTTGGTGATCTCCATCAGCTCGCGCCTCTCTCCTTCTCGAACGCGGCCCGGCAACCCGGGCAGCAGAAGTAGTACGTCTCGTCTTCCAGCTCCAGCCGCACCGCATCGGGAGCAACCGTCACCGTCATCCCGCAGACCGGGTCGATGGCGGTCTCGACCGGTGCCGCGGCGACCGCCGAACCAACGAACGCCCCCTCGGACCGGAGCTGGACCAACTCGGCCAGGATGGCGACGGCCACCTCTTTGTGGGTGGTCGTTCCGAGATCCAGACCGGCCGGCATCCGTAGCGAATCGATCGCCCCCTCATCGACCGCCTGGTCGCGGAGCATGGCCCTGATGCTCTCGCCCCGGCGCCGGGAGGCGACCACACCGACGTAGGCCGGCGTGGCCTTCAACGCAGCGAGCAGGATGTCCTCGTCACCGTGGCCCTGGGTGGCGATGACCACGATCGACCGTTCGCTGACGAGCCCCTCGCCGAAGTCGGCCCCGTCCACCCGCTCGACCTGCCAGTCGAGGTGGTCGGCGAGCGACGCCAGGGTCACCGCCATCGGGGTCTGGCCGACGATCACGAGATGCGGGGTGGCCATCACCGGCTCCAGGTAGATCTGCAGAGCGCCCTCGCTCTGACACGACATCGCAACCGCCGTCGTCCCCTGGGGCAGGTCGCCGAACCGGTCGGCGGTACCGAGAGCCAAGAGACGGGGAGTCCCGGCCTCCAGGGTCTCGACCGCCTCCCGGATGAACACGGGCTCGGCGCAGGCCCCACCGATCCAGCCGTGGATCTCCCCCGATGCGGTGTAGATGGCCCGG
>JBCCFN010000090.1:0-17937 GCA_039029715.1 Actinomycetota bacterium
GACACAAACGTCAAAAACTCAGTCGCCGCACCCGGATCCGTCTCCACCTGCAAGATGTACCGCGACCCATCAAACGCCAACCCCGTCGAACTCGCATTCCCCGCGATGCGCGGCGACCCAACATCCACCGCAATCCGATTCGTATCATCCACCAAATCCTGAAACGACGGATACGACACAAACGTCAAAAACTCAGTCGCCGCACCCGGATCCGTCTCCACCTGCAAGACCAGATCGGTCGTGGGGATCGTGGTCGCCGCAACGCTCGTCGACCCGGTGACAGCCATCAGCGCGCTGACCATCGCAAACGCCGCTGCGGCTGAGATCCATGCCTTCATGTTCGCCATCCCTTCGCCGTGCGGGCCACTGTAGTCAGGCGCCGAGCGGGCACCGCAAGAGCGGCAGGCAGGGGCGCCACCACCGATGGGGCAATGAAGCACTACCGCCAGCGGCATCAGCGGCGACCTCCTGGTCCCTGGCGGATCCGGCAGCGCAGGGCTCACGGTTCGGGGACGAAGCCGGCGGCGTCACCGGCGTCCACCGTGGTGTATGCGGCCCGTTGGGCGGCCAGGTAGTCGGTCGGGGTGACGCCGGTGTGACGCTTGAAGTCCCGGATCAGATGGGCCTGGTCGTACCAGCCGAGTTCGGCCGCCCGATCCGACCAGCCGACCGGTCCCCGGATGTCGATCGTCTGGAGCAGCCGGCGCATCCGGAGCAACCGGGCCAGGGCCCTGGGCGTCAGGCCGACGATCCGGGTCAGCTCCCGGTCGAGGTGGCCATGGCTGATGGCCACCTCGGCTGCGATATCGGCGATCGGGCGGGTCGGGTCCTGCTCCAGGAGCGCCACCGCCTGCTCGCACCGGCCCAATCCCGGCACCTCGGGATCCAGGCCATCGGCGACGGTGGCCTCCAGGGCATCCAGCATGGCCTGCGGGTCGTCGATGGATCGGAGCCGTTCCCCGAGCGTTCGGGCCGGGGCCCATGCCGGCTCCAGCTCGGTGGCACGACCGCGCAGCGTCGACGGCTCGATACCGAACACGGCGGCGCACCCGACCGCGGTGGTGACGATGCCGAGGGCGAACGTCTCACCGGTCGGCTCGTTGATCGTCGGCCCGTCGTGCGGTCCGATCAGGAACCCCCGAGCTGAGGTGAGGGGTTCCCCATCGCCGTCGTCCGGGATCTGACGGATCGGATCGCCAAGCACGATGACCGCCACCGTCGACCCGGTCGGGGCGATCCGCTCCCTGGTGTAGGGGACGGTCCCCCGGGCGTACCACAACGTCTCGACGAATCGGTCGAGCGGCGGGCCGGGGGCTCGGGTCATGAAGTCGAACGGGACGGGTCCCAGCAGATCGGCCATGGCGCTCGATCATGGCAAACCGACATCGCTGGCTCCAACACCCCGTCGCTGTTGCGGGACGGTTGCATCCGTCGGTGCAACATCGGAGGATGTTGGGCAAACCCCGCCCGACCGGGGAAGGACCGCCACCATGCCAACACCATCGCTCAGCGGACGCCGCCGGCTCCTGGTGTTCGGCGCGCTGGCGATAGCACTGGTCGCCGGCTGCGGTGATGACGACTCGGGGGACAGCGAGATCTCGGCCGAGGAGCCGGACGGTCCGACCACCAGCGAGGACGAGCCGAACACGACCACAGCCACCGAAGCCCCATCGACGACCACGACAACCAGCGATACCGCCACCACCGGCCAGGACGACACCACCACGACAGCGACAGCAGTCGAGACCACAACAGCAACGACGGCGAGCGACACCGTCACGACCACGGCTGACTCGACCACCACGACCGGGCTCGACACCACCACGACGACCGAGTCGACCCCGGTCGAGCTGCCGAGTCAGGACATCACGGTCTCGGTCACCGGGCGAACGGTGGAGCAGATACTTGACAAGTCCACAACGAGATCGATCGAGTGCGGGTCGTCGTGCACGATCGAGATCTTCACCGCTCAGCCCGGCGAGTACCAGGCATCGTGGTCGTCGAACCCGGGAGGCGGGGTGGTCGCCGTCGTCGAGGCCGACGCCTGCTTCTCGGGCGGGACCCTGTTCCCGTCCGGCACCGGCGTTGGCGCAGTATGCGAAGTTGTCCTGGAAGCGGAAGCGACGACGCAATATCGAGCCACCACAGCGACGGTGCGGTTCAAGGCTGCGCCAGCGGTCGAATTCACGTGGTCAGCTGACCCGGCCGGCGGAGAGTTGGCGATCGGGGATGTCGTTACCCTGCGGGTCCAGATGAGCAGGGAGGGTGCCGCCGCCGGAAACCTGGTCATCTGGGGCTGGAACACTGACCTCCCCTTCACCGTGATTGAACCCGGCACCGCCGAGTTCGCCGTCGCCCCGCTCGGTTGCGACGAACCGATCGTCGTCGAGTTCGGACTCGACATGTCCGGCGTAGTGTTCGGACAAGGCAACGGCCCGACCGAGCTTCGGTGGAACGTGGCATGCGAACCCACGACCGGCAGCCAGCCGGCGACGACGGTGGCCGGACCATGAGTCGAAGCCAGCGAGCCGTGGCCCGTGTGCCCCTAGCCCTCGCGCTGGGCCTGGTGATCGCACTGTCGGCCTGCGGCGACGACCCGGATGATGAGGATGCCGTCGACCAGACCGAGACCGTCGAGGCCGGTAGCGAGGCAGACCAGGACGAGGCGGCCACGGCGGAGGAAGGCGACGACGAACAGGACGAAGCCGGTCCCAACGACGACACCGACGACCCCGACGGGGACGATCCAGCCGAGGACGACCAGCAGGCCGAGGACCAGCAGGACGAAGATCAGATCCAGGACGACGACCAACCGGCCGACGACGACCCACCGGCCGAGGACGACGACCAGGCGATGGAGGATGAGCAGGACGACGACCCTCCGCCCCAGGAGGACGAGGACGACGACCAGGACGAGGGCTCGGTGACCCCGCAGCTGCCAAGCCAGGAGATCACGATCAACTTCAGCGGCCCCGACTACTCCCAGGGCCCGCTCCAGCTGGCCCGCAGTCAGGACTGCGGTGGTCCGTGCACGGTCGAGATCTACGACAGCCAGGACGGGGCGAACGCCCTGTCGTTCACCTCCCAGGGCGGGGAGGAGGTCGCCGTGGCCCAGGCCGATCCCTGCTACCGGGGTAGCTGGCTGGCCTTCCCGTCGGAGCGGGCGGGGCAGACCTGCGCGGTCCGGCTGGTCGCGCCCGCCACCGACGAGTACCGAGAGACCACGATCGATGTCACGTTCAAGGCCACCGCCGCCACCGTCTACACCTGGGTGATCGGCGACACGGACCCGGCAACGACCGAGACGCTGACCGCGGGCCAGGTCTTCACCATCCCGATCACGATCACCCGGACCGGTCAGGACTTCGGCTTCGTCGCCCCGCTACCGGACAACGCCACCTTATTCACCGGCAACCTCCGCCAGGGCGAGGAGGTGGTCGAAGGCCGAGCCGGTGGCTGCGGCCAGACGGCCTCGGTGACGTTCACCGTGTCGATGGGCGGCACCAGTTTCGGCAACACCGATCGAAGCGAGACCGTGAGCTGGAACGTCGTCTGTACCGAAGACCCCCCGACCGATGAGCCGCCGCCAGACGACTCGTGAGGCAGATCTTCGTCTCCCACAGCTCGAAAGATGCCGACCTGGCCGGTCGGCTGGTGGCAGAGCTGCAGGCGCTACGCCCCGAGGACGTGTACCACTTCTCCTCGTTCCATGACGCCGGCGCAACGGGTGGCCAGGACTGGACCGGGTGGATCCGGCGGGTCGCGGCCAACAGCGACCTGGTGCTGTTCATCGGCACCGCCAACTCCCGGTCCGAGTGGTGCAGCGCCGAGCTCGGCATGGCCAACCTGCTCGGCACGCCGATCCTGCCGCTCCACACCGGTGCGATCGAGGACGTGAACCAGCTGGCGTTGGTCAACCACACCCACGCCGAACCGATCGACCAGCCACCAGAGGCGATCCTCCGGCTGATCGACGGTCTGATCGGGCCCGGCGCCGATCGGTCTCCCCTCCCCGACGGTGAGCTCGAGCCCTACCCCGGTCTCCGAGCGCTTCGGGAGCAGGAGTCTGCGTTCCTGTTCGGCCGGGATCGGGAGACCCGAGCGGTGGTCCGCAGCTTCGACGAGACGGCGACCGCTCGGCCGGTCGTGCTCAGCGGGCCGTCGGGATCCGGCAAGTCGTCGTTGGCCAGGGCCGGAGTCCTGCCCCGACTCCGCAGACAGGGCTGGACCGTCCTCGGTCCGCTGCAACCCCGGGAGCTGGCAGACGGTGGTGTGCCGCCGACCCCGGGCAGCCGACCGGCCGTGGTCGTCCTCGACCAGGCCGAGGAGCTGCTGCTGATCGACGAGGACGACCGCGACGCCCAGGTTCGCTGGCTGCGGGACGCGGTCGAGCACGGGGTCTGGGTCCTGGTCATCATCCGCAGCGAGTTCCGCTCCGAGCTCGGCCACCTGCTCCCGAAGCCGATCGATCACTACGTTCCGTTCCTCGGCCGGGACGAGCTGTACGCGGTGATCCGGCGACCGGCCAAGCGAGCCAACCTGGCGATCGACGAAGTGCTCGTCGATCGGCTGGTCGGCGAGACCGGGTCCGGCGACGCCCTCCCGCTGCTGGCCATGACCCTGCGGAAGCTGTGGGAGCAGCGCAACCGCAAGGCCAACGCCCTGGAGCTGGCCACCCTGAACCGCCTCGGCGGTGTCCAGGGCCAACTGGTCGAGTCGGCAAACCAGGCCCTGACGGATGCCAGCGACGGTGACAAGCACCGGGCCGGTCAGGTCCTCCGGGTCCTGACCAGGATGGCCACCCCGGACCGCAAGCCGCCGACCCGGTCGCCGATCCGGGTCGAGACCCTGACCGACGGCGAGCGGGAGGCCCTCGATCACTTCGCCGCCGCCGGCCTGGTCGCCTACCGGACCTCCTACGCCCTCGATGACCAGTTGGACGTCGGGATGCGACCGACCGGGACCGACCTGGCAGACGTGACCCACGAGGCACTGTTCGAGTGGCCGGCCCTGGCCGAGGCCATCGAAGACGAGCGGGAGCGGAACGAGCTGATCGCCTCCCTCCAGCGGGCAGCGATCGAGTGGGACGACGGCGGACGGCTTGACCGCTCGCTGCTCCCGGCGGGGGATCGGCTGCGGTTCGCAGCGAACGAACGGCTGGCCGAGCGGGGCCCGGTGCTCGCTGCGTTCGTGGCCGCCGGCCAACGGAACGACCGGGACCGACGAATCCGCCGCTACCTGGTCGGGGCGCTGGCAGTGGCCCTGATCGCCGCCGGGGCGGCCGCCATCGTTGCCATCCTCCAGCGAAACGTCGCCACCGAAGAGCGGGACGCCGCCCAGGCCGCAGAGCAGGTGGCGGCAGAGGCCAGGGACGACGCCCAGGCGGCGGAGGCAGCGGCCCGGGCGGCCGAGACCGAGACCCGATCGCTTCGGATCGCCGCCCGCTCCGCCGCATCGATCGACGGCGAGCGGGACCTGGCGCTCCTGGCCGCCGTGGCGGCCCACCAGGTCTCGCCGAACGTCGGGACCGAGGGTGCGTTGTTGCAGGCGCTGACGGCGCCGGTCGGACCGGTCCGGTATTTCACCTCCGGTCCGGGCGATCAGACCGATTGGTCGACGCTGAAGCTCGTCGACCCGGACACCGGGGTGGTCGTCGGCGCCGATCGTCGGCTCCACACCGTCGACCTGTCGACCGGACGGCTCGGTGACGCAGTCGACTCACCGGCGGTCGAGGACATCGAGCCGATCCCGAACTCGCTGCTGGTCACGCTCCGAGGTGACGATCCGGCGGCCGGTCCCTGGGCCGGGGTCTACGATTTCGGCGCCGGCCAGGCGGCATGGAGCACAGCCGACCGGCCGGTGGTTGCGGTCGCCGCCTCGGGCGACCTGCTGGTCACCGCCCATGCCGACGGTACGATCCGCGCCACGACCCGGAGCGGCGACGGTTACGGGGAGGCGGTCATCGTCGATGCCGAGGTCGACCCGGACGGCCGGGAACGCATCATCACCGACCTGGCCATCGACCGGCAGGGCGAGCTGTTGGCCGTGGCAAGCCTGGATGGGGTCCGGCTCCACCGGCGGGTCGGCGACGGCTGGGGCCCGCCGACGACGTTGGTCAGCCAGCCGAGTGGGGCCCGGGCCCTGACGAGGGTGGCGTTCCGGTGGGATCGGCCCGGGCAGCTGTTCGCCGTCGGCTCCGACCCGGCCATTCATGGCTGGACGGTCCCGGACGACCCAGACCAACCGATCGACGGCCCGGTCATCATCGGGACCCACGTCGGCGGGGTCCAGGCCCTGGCCGCCGATCCGGACGAGGGGCTGCTCTACACCGCAGGGATCGGGGGCACGATCCAACGGTGGAACGTCGATGGCCGAGCCGAGGTCGGTGAGCCACTGGCCGCCCACCGCCGCGACACCGTGGCCCTCAGCCCGCTGGCCGGCGCCGGCGCAGATCTGCTGATCTCGACCGACGACGACACCGCAGTGCTGTGGGACCTCGCCGCCGGCCGCACGATCGAGCGGGACGGGGCGGTGCCCCCGGCATGGTCGGACCTCGACGTCACCGCCCTGATCGGTGGGGACGGCCCGGCGGCCGTGATCACCGGCGATCGGGAGGTCGTGACCGTCGACGGCGGCCTGGCGGCGGCCCCGACGGTCCCGGTCTGGCAGGGCTGGTGGGTGGCGGACGGCGACCTGGTCTTCGAGTCCCGCAACATCGCGACCCCGCTCGACGGTGTCGACCTGTGGGCATCGACCGGTCAGGCTGCACCGACCATGGTGGCCCAGGGGGTCCAGGCGGTCGACGTTGGCCGGTGCCTGGCCGTGATCGCCACCGCAGCCGAGCTGTCGTTCCTCGAGGTCGGCCGGTGTGGCGCCGTCCCGCCGACCGTGGATCTCGGGTCCGTCGACGGCGGCGACTTCGTCACCGGGGTTGCCCTCACCGATGACGAAACCCGGCTTGCGGTGGCCGACCAGGCGGGCCGGATCCGACTGATCGACGTGGCCGATGGCGCGGTGACCACCACCATCCAGTCGACCCAGCCGACCGTGATCACCGCGCTGGCCTGGCTACCGGACGGTCGCCTGGTCGCCGGCCACGACATCGGCGGGGACGCCGAGCTGATCGACCCGGCCGCCGGCGACATCATCACCCTCCCCTACCACCGCGACGCCGTCCGGTTCGTAGCCGCCAGCGCCGATGGGAGGCGGCTGTTCCTCGGGGGTGAGGATGCGACGATCACCCAGATCGCCATCGACGGGCCACCCCGGCTGGTCGCCACGGTCACGGCCAGACCACGGCAGAAGGAGAACGACGACGACGCCACCGTCTTCGGCCTCCGGCTGCTCGATGACGGAACCCTGCTGTCGGTCCAGAACCGGCGCCTCACCGCCTGGGAGCTGGACCCGGACCGGCTGGCCACGCTTGCCTGCGACCGGGCCGGTCGGGACCTCACCGATGACGAGGCGGTGCGGCTCGGCCTGCCGGCCGAAACCCGGGTCTGCTGAGGACCGCTCCAACCGGATCTGCTACAACCGCCCCATGGCCCTCGACCCGGCAATCGACGTCATCGACAAGCGGTTCCACCGTTACGCGATCCACAACGCCCACATCGATCACCTGTGGACCGGGGGGCGCTGGACCGAGGGGCCGGTCTACGTGCCAGCCGGCCGCTACCTGCTGTTCTCCGACATCCCGAACGACCGGGTCATGCGATACGACGAGGTCACGGGCCAGACCCACGTCTTCGAGCAGCCGGCCTGGAATCGGAACGGCCACTGCCTCGACCTCGAGGGGCGGGTCGTTGCCTGCGAGCACCGGGGCCGGGCGGTCACCCGGACCGGACACGACGGCCGGCGGGAGGTGCTGGCCCAGTCGATCGAGGGGAAGCGGCTGAATTCACCGAACGACGTGGTCGTCCACCCCGACGGCGGGGTCTGGTTCACCGACCCGACCTACGGGATCGATTCCGACTACGAGGGCGATCGGGCCAAATCGGAACTCGACGGGTCCTACGTCTACCGGATCGATCCAGACGGGTCGATCGCTGCGGTGGTGACAGACATGGTCCGCCCAAACGGGCTGGCGTTCTCGCCGGACCGGTCGATCCTCTACGTGGCGGACACCGGCATCTCCCACGTCGGTCGGGACTGCCCGCCAGACATCCGGGCCTACCCGATCGCCCCGGACGGCCGATCGCTGACCGGTGACTGGTCGACGTTCGCCACCTGCACCGCGGGGGTGTTCGACGGGTTCCGGGTCGACATCCATGGCAACCTCTGGACCTCGGCCGAGGACGGGGTCCACTGCTATGCCCCCGACGGGGTCCTCCTCGGCAAGATCAGGATTCCCGAGGTGGTGGCAAACGTGGAGTTCGGCGGCCCGAAGCGCAACCGGCTCTATATCTGTGCCACCACCGGGCTGTATGCCATGTACGTCCGGACCCGGGGCTGCACCCCGCTGGACTAACGCATCGAGCGCCGTCGGAGGGTCGCCCCGGGTCCGGATTGGCCGGTGTCGCCGGCCCCGATCACATGGCGATGGTCTCCGACACCTGGACGCTGCCGCCGTCGGCCAGCACCGGGCACCCCTTGGCCATGGCGACGGCCGCGTCGAAGCTGTCTGCGCTGACCACGCTGTAGCCGCCGAGCTCCGGGGCCGGTCCGCCGTCGCTGACCGAGCCGTCAGCGGCCACGGTCCGGTGGATGGCGAACGGGTTGCCGCCATCGATCACGGCGGCGCCGAGCTCCTGGAACCAGGCCCCCCAGGCCGCCATCACCTTCTCCTGCTCCTCCGGGGTCTCCGCCATGCCGCTGCCGCCGTGGTAGGTGAACACGTAGTTGGTCATCGTCATACTCCTCATCTGATTCAGTGATTCATCGTGCTGGTTCACAGCGGGTTGCTCCCCCTGCACCGACACGACGAACGGGATCCGAGGAGATCGACAGGGGCGGTGACAATTTCTTCCCGCCGCTCGATCAGAGGACTGCGCCGGGGGCCCGGACCTCGTCCAACAGGACCGAGGTCTGGGTGTTGCGGACCCCGGGAAGGGCCAGTAGCTCCCGCAACACCACGTCCCGGAGCTCGGCCAGGCTGGCGGCCCGCAGCAGGACCACGTAGTCATAGGTGCCGGCGGCGATGCCGATCCACTGGACCCCGGGGGTGGCCAACAGGTCCTCGGTCGTCGACTCCCAGGCCCCCTGCTCGGCGGTGACGAAGGCCAGCGCGCTGACGGGCAGGCCGATCGCCTCGGGGGCGACCCGGGCCCCGAAGCCGGTGATCGCCCCGCTGTCGACCAGCCGATCGAATCGGCTGTAACCGGTGGCTCGGCTGACCCCGACCCGCTCGGCCAGTGCCGGGACCGACAGCCGGCCGTCGGCGACCAGGGCCTCGATCATTGCCCGGTCGGTGGCATCGAGCTCCGGTGGATCGATTGACTCCTGGACGTTCGGTTCCATCCTGGGACAGTACCCGGACGATCGTCGGAGCCGCAGCGAAGCGGATCACCGACGTCCGCTGGTCCAACCGCAGCCGACGTGTGAGGATGTGCGTCCATGGAAACCGTGATCCGCAACGGGACCGTCGTGACCGCCGGGATCGAGGCCCGGCTCGATGTCGGGATCGCCGATGGTGTCGTGGTCCAGCTCGGCGGCCAGATGACCGGCGATGTCGAGCTCGATGCCACCGACCGCTACGTCCTACCCGGCGGGATCGACGCCCATGTCCACCTGACCCCACCGGGGACCGAGCCCGGCTCGTGGCGGTGGGTCGACGACTTCGAGGTCGGGACCAGGGCCGCAGCGGCCGGCGGCATCACGTGCGTCGGCAACATGTCGTTCCCCCGCACCGGTGAGCAGATGGCGGACGCCCTGGCCCGGGACGTGGCGGACGCGGAGGCCAATGCGGTCGTCGACCACTTCCAGCATCCGGTCCTGCTCGACCCCTCGGACGACGGCGTGGCCCAGATCGAGACCCTGGCCGCCGCCGGGCACCCGTCGGTCAAGATCTTCCTGTCCTTCCATCGGTTCGACCGCAACGTCACCGGCTACCTGCGGGCGATGTCGGCCGCCGCCGACGCCGGGTCGATCGTCCTGGTCCACTGCGAGGACCCGGGCATCCTCCACTGCTGCGGTACGGCCCTCACCGACTCCGGCCACACCGAGGCCACCCACTTCCCTGCGTCGCGGCCGGTCGAGGCGGAGCGGGTCGCCACCGAGCGGGCGGTCGGCTACTGCGCAACCACCGGAGCGACCACCTATGTGGTCCACCTGTCGAGCCGGGCCGCGCTGGAGGCGTGCCGAACCGGGAGGGCCCGTGGCCTCCCGCTGCACGTCGAGACCCGCCCGATCTACCTCCATCTGACCGAGGAGCGGTTCGCCGAGCCGGACGGGGCCAAGTACGCCGGGGCACCGCCGCTACGGACCGAGGCCGATCGGGCAGCCCTCTGGGCCGGGCTGGTCGACGGGACCGTGTCGACGGTCTGCACCGACCACGCCCCGTGGACCCTGGAGGAGAAGCTGGACCCGTCGCTGACCGCGGCCTCGCTGCGTCACGGGATGGCCGAACTGGAGACGATGCTCCCGGTGCTGTGGAGCGAGGGGGTGGCCACCGGGCGGTTGTCCGTTGCCCGGTTCGTCGAACTGACCAGCACGACCTCGGCTCGGCTGTTCGGCCTCTATCCCCGGAAGGGGACGATCGCCCCCGGCTCCGACGCCGACCTGGTGATCTGGAACCCGGATGAGCGGCGGGTGGTCGACGGTTCGTCGATGTGGTCGAACGCCGGCTACTCGCCGTACGACGGGTGGGAGGTCACCGGCTGGCCGGAGCTGACCATGAGCCGTGGCGAGGTGGTGGCCCGGGCGGTCGACGGCCCGGACGGGGCAGCCACCGGCCGGCGGATGGCGGTCGATGCGGTGGCCGGGCGGGGCATGACCGTCGCCAGGGACCGGCGACCCCGCCGGGCCGGCTGAGCCCGTCAGCGAACCCAGACCCCGGGGTCGTCGGTCCGATGGCCGAGCGCCCGGTAGACGGCATCGATCAGCGACTGGCCCCGTTCGTTCAGCAGGATCCCGGGACCCATCCGGTTCATCACGTACCCGACCGCCAGCCCGCAGGACGGGTCGGCGAACCCGATCGAGCCGCCGGCCCCGACGTGACCGAACCCGGCCGCCGACAGGATCACCGAGTCGGTGTCACCGGCCCGTCGCCGATTGTCCATCGACAGCATGAACCCCAGCCCGAACCGGGTCGGCAACAGCAGCGTCTCGTCCCGCCCGGTGGCCACCGAGACCTGGGACATCCGGGTCACCGCATCGGCCGAGACCAGGTCGCCGCCCCCGGCCGCAAGCGGGCCGTAGATCCGGGCCAGGCCCCGGGCGGTGGCCAGTCCTCCACCGCCGCCGATCTCGGCCCGGTTGACCGCCGGGTCGTTTGCCTCGAACCCGCCGGTGTTCATCCACGCCAACCGAGGAATCGAGGTCGGGTCGGCAAGCAGGGTCCGGGTGAACTCGCTGACCCGGTCCGGGTTCGGCGTCGGTTGGATCACCGGCGCCACCCGGCCAAACTCGGACGCCGGCAGCCCGATGAAGAACGCCGCATCGAGGGGCCCGGCGATCTCGTCGGCGAAGAACGTGCCCAGGGACCGGCCGGACACTCGGCGTACCAGCTCACCGACCGTCCACCCGAAGGTCAGCATGTGGTACCCGTTGCGGGTCCCGGGCTCCCAGAACGGCGGTTCGGCGGCCAGCCGGTCACACATCAGGTCCCAGTCGGTACAGGCGCCGTCCGGTAGCCGATCCCGGATCGCCGGCACGCCGACCGAGTGGTTCAGCATCATGGCCACGGTGGCCCCGTCCTTACCGGCGGCGGCGAACTCGGGCCAGTACTCGGCCACCGGGGCATCGAGGTCGAGTTGGCCCCGATCGGCCAGGACATGAGCGCACAGCGCGGTTGCCCCCTTGGTGCAGGAGAACACGACCACCAGGGTGTCCTCGGTCCACGGCGCACCACCGGGGGCGGTGACCCCACCCCAGAGGTCGACCACCGGGCGGCCGTCGACCAGGACATGGAGGGCGGCGCCGACCTCGTCCCGGTCGGTGAAGTTGCGCTCGAACTCGGCCCGGACCTCGGCGAATCGGTCATCGCAGGTACCGCCGATCGACGGGACGGACAGCTCAGCGGGGGGAGACATCCGGCGATCTTGGCCCGCGGTCGGGGGTGTCGTCCATCCGGTCGAGCGAACCGACGAGACCGGGGCGGGTGACCAGGGCCAGCGCGATGGCGAGGAGGATCAACCCGGCCCCGCCAACGGTGACCTGGGGTCCGATCACGTCGGCCAGGTAGCCCTGGAGCAACGAGCCGACCGGGAACGCCAGGGTGAAGCCCATGACCCGGGCCGACATGACCCGGCCCCGCATGTCGTCGGCCACGATCATCTGGACCGAGGTGTTGGTGGTGGCGATCACGGCCAGGAACCCGGCCCCGACAACCAGCAGCGCGGCCAGGCCGACCGGCCAGACCGGGGCGACGGCGAACGTGATCAGGGCCAGGGCGTAGATCGGCAGAGCGAAGCGGACAACCGTCGACCGGTCGACGGCTCCGTCCCAGGCCGACAGGAACGGGGCGATCAGGACCGCCCCGACCCCCACCGCGGCAGCCAGCGCCCCGACCACCCGGGGCCCGGACCCGTACACCTCCTCGGCGAAGACCACGGTGAACTGGGCCACCGGGTTGCCGAAGAACCCGACGAGCACCGCACACGAGACCCCGACCATGATCCCGGTCCGCTGTCGGATGTAGCCGAGTGCGGTCCGGAAGCCGGCAAGGATTCCCTCCCCGTCGACCGGGCGGAGCTTGGCCGGTTCCGGCCGGATGATGGCCAGGGCCCCGATCACGGCCAGGAAGGACAGGCCGTTCAGCAGGAACGCCCACGACGCCCCGACGGTGGCCAGCAGCAGGCCGGCCAACGCCGGCCCGATCGCCCGGGAGGCATTGAACTGCGTGGAGTTGAGGGTGATGGCCGACGCCAGGTCCTCCCTCGGCACCAGCGACGGCACGAACGCCTGCCAGCTCGGGATCATGAAGCCGGTGAAGATCCCGGTCAGGGCGGTCAGGCTCAGGACCAGGTACGGACTACGGAGCCCGGCCGCCCACGTGGCCCACAGCGCCAGGGCGGTGATGGCCATGGCGGTCTGGGACCCGAGCAGGATCCGGCGGCGGTCGAGACGGTCGGCCAGCGTGCCGCCGAGCGGTCCAAGGAAGAAGGCGGGGATGAACTGGACGAATCCGGCAAGGCCCACCCACAACGACCGGCCGGTCAGCTCGAACAGGACGAACGGCACGGCCAGGTTCTGGAGCCAGGTGCCGGAGTTGGAGGCCAGGGCCCCGACGAAGAACCACCGATAGTCCCGGTGGCGGAGGGCCCGCATGCCGTGGCGAAGTCCCTCCCTGGCGGTCATTGCGGTGTGGGTTCCGGCACCATGCCCGTCCGACCCTACCGGGGTCGGACCGTCGAACTCGCCCGGTCCCGGTCCCGGGTGTCAGACTCGTCGGCGATGCAGTTCACACCGACCGAGCTGACCCCGGACGAGCTGGCGCTCCAGGCCGAGGTCCGGGCGTTCCTGGCCCAGGAGCTTCCGGGGGACACCGACCGGGCCCTCGGAATGGGGGCCGGCAAGGACAAGGCGTTCTCGAAGAAGCTGGCCGAGCGGGGCTGGGTCGGCATGGCGCTGCCGACCCGCTATGGCGGCCATGACCGGACCGCGGTCGACCGGTTCATCGTGGTGGAGGAGCTGCTCCGGCACGGCGCCCCGATCGGGTACCACTGGGTGGCGGACCGCCAGACCGGGTCGGTGATCAACAAGTTCGGCACCGAGGCCCAGCGCCAGCGGTTCCTCCCGCCGATCTGCCGGGGGGAGCTCGGCTTCTCGATCGGGATGAGCGAGCCGGACTCCGGCAGCGACCTGGCCTCGGTTGCGACCAGGGGGACCCGGACCGACGGCGGCTGGCTGCTCAACGGGACCAAGGTCTGGACCAGCGGCGCCCACGAGAACGACTGGTTCATCGTCCTGTGTCGGACCGCCCCGCTCGAGGACGGCAACAAGCACCAGGGACTCAGCCAGTTCCTGGTCGACCTGGCCTCGCCGGGGCTGGAGATCAACCCGATCCCGTTCCTCGACGGGTCCCACCACTTCAACGAGGTGGTCCTGACCGACGTGTTCGTCCCGGACGAGCTGGTCCTCGGCGAGCTCGGCATGGGGTGGGCCCAGAACACCTCGGAGCTGGCATACGAACGCGGCGGTCCGGACCGGTGGCTCAGCACCTTCGGGGTGGTCGAGGAGTTCCTCCGGCTCCAGGCCGGGACCCCGCTCGGCGACCGGGCTCGGGAGATGCTCGGCGGGACGGTCGCCCGGTGGTGGGGGTTGCGGAACCTGTCGCTGTCGGTGGCCCGGATGATCGACGCCGGCGAGGCCCCGTCGGTCGAGTCGTCGCTGGTGAAGGAGATGGGAACCCGATTCGAGCAGGACGTGCTGCAGCGGGTCCTGGACCTGGTGGACCTGGAACCGTCGCCGGCGTCGGCGTCGCTGTTCGAGCGGCTGGTGGCCGCCGCGGTACTGACCGGACCGTCGTTCACGATCCGGGGCGGCACGATCGAGATCCTCCGCTCGGTGGCATCGAAGGGACTGCGGGCATGACCGCCAGCGATACCGACGCCGAAACCACCGGCGGCACCGACCGCGACACGGACCGGTTCGCCGTCGACCCGCTCCTGGTCGATGCTGCCACCAACCTGTTCGCCTCGACCTGCGACTTCGACACCGTCCAGGCCGCCGAGGGCGCCGGCTGGGCCCGGTCGGTGTGGGATGCGGTGGCCGGCGCCGGGTTCGACCGGATCGGCCTGCCGGAGGCGGCCGGCGGTTCCGGCGGCACACTCCAGGACGCGGCGGAGGTCCTTCGGATCGCCGGCGCCCACGCCGCCCCGATTCCCTGGGCCGAGACCGGTCTGGTCGGCGGCTGGGCCCTGGTCGAGGCCGGGCTGGCCCTGCCGGACGGCCCGATCACCGTGGTGTCCGGCGCTCCCGGAGACGCATTGGCCGGACGGGGTGAGGACGACGGTTCGATCGTCCTGTCTGGCCATGCCGGCCGGGTCGCCTGGGCTGATCGGGCCGATGTCATCGTCGCCGTCCTGGCGGTCGACGGCGAGACGGTGGTCGCCGCGATCGACCCGGCCACCGTCCGGCTCGAGCCGATGACCAACCTGGCCGGTGAGCCGAGGCCGACCGTCCATCTCGACGGGGTCACCGTCCCGGCCACCGCGGTCGGCCGCCCGGCCGACCCGGCGACGATGGCCGAGCGGTTCCGGCTCCGGGGGACCCGGGGTCGGGTCATGCTGATGGCCGGCGCGCTCGGCGCCATGAGCGAACTCACGGTCCGCTACACCGACGATCGGCAGCAATTCGGCCGCCCGGTCGGACGGTTCCAGGCGGTCCAGCAGCACCTGGTGTGGGGCGCCCAGGACGCAGCGATCGCCACCGTCACCGCCCGGGTCGCAGCCGCCCAGGCGTCCGGTCACCTGCTCGGCGCCCGGTTCGAGATCGCCGCCGCCCGATCGGTGGCCGACGAGTGCGCAACCACCGCCACCCGGTGGGCCCACCAGGCCCACGGAGCGATGGGCATGACCCAGGAGTACGCCCTCCACCACCTGTCCCGCCGCCTGTGGGCCTGGCGCCACGAATGGTCCGGTCCCGGCGAATGGCCCGGTGTCGTCGGTGCCATGGCCGACGCAGCCGGCCCGGACGGCCTCTACCCGCTGATCACCAGCTGATCACCAGCTGACGGCGGCGACCCTGGCCCGTCCCAGCCGGTTCATATACTGCAGCGGTGGGCTACGCACGGAGACGGGTCGTCGATCGGATCGCCCTCATCGTGGTTGCGGTCCTGCTCGGCGGTCTGGCCGCCATCGTCGCCGCGGTCAGCGATCGGGAGCGGATCACGTCCTATTGGACGACGGCGGCAATCGACGACGACAACAGCGCCCGGGTCACCGAGCTGATCGAGTACGACTTCGGGAGCAACGGCCGGCGGGGCATCTTCCGTGAGGTCCCGGACTTGGATCTCGACCAAGAGATCACGGTCGAGTCCGCAAGCGCACCGGACGACAAGATCGTCCAACCGTTCAACGGCGACCGGGAGGTCCGGATTCGGATCGGTGACCGGAACATCACCATCCGGGGCCGCCATCGGTACCTCATCGGGTACTCGGTCCCGGTCGACTGGCCCGGCGAGGGGTTCTCGTGGAACGCGGTCGGCACCGACTGGCCGGTCGGGATCGGAGACATCCAGATCGCCATCGCCGTCGCCAACGAGCTGACAGATGTCCAGTGCGCCACCGGTCGGTTCGGTTCCTGGGACCAATGCGGGGTCGACCAGCCGGAGCCGGGGCTGCTGGTCGCCAGCCTCGATGGCCTGTCGGCGGGCGAGGGGGTCACCATCTCCGCCGACCGCGGCCCGGCCCTGGACACCGCCCCGGCGCTCCCGGCCGTACCGGGCCTGGAGGCCTCTGACCCCGGCAGCGGGCCCTGGTTCCCCGGCCTGGCCGCATTGATCGGGGCGCTGCTCGGCGGTGGCATCGCCTCGGTGGCCATCCAACGGGCCGGGCGGGAGTGGGTGTGGGCCGGCGGTGCCGCCGATGCGGCCTACGGGCCCCGAGAAGACGAGACGTACCCGGTCCGCCGCGTCGATCACGAGGAGCTGTCCCGGCTGGCCAGTACCGAGTTCGCCCCACCCCGGGACCTGTCGGCATGGCAGGGCGGGATACTCCACGTCGAGAAACTCACGCCGGATCACAAGGTGGCGTGGCTCCTGGAGCGGGCCCAGAGCGGCGAGGTAGCACTCGAGGGGACGACCGAACGTCCGGTGCTCCGCCGGATCGACACCGACAACGAGCACCCGCGCCTCCTCGATCGCATGTTCGGCGGCCGCCGAGTCATCAACCTCCACCGGTACGACCGGCAGTTCTCGGCCGGCTGGGCCGCCCTCGATCGGGACCTGGGAGACTGGGTCGACCGCTCCGGCTACTGGGACGATCAGGACTGGGCCCTCCGCCGGCGGGTCAACCGCCTGGCCGTGATCCTTGCCGTCGTCGGCAGTGTCGTCCTGCTGGCGTCGACGGTGATCGCCGGCCGGATCGGGCTTCCGTGGCTGGTCGGGGTGGTCGGCGGGGCCGGCCTGACCGCCGCCGGGTACGCCATCCCCCAGCGGAGTTGGGAGCTCAAGGTCCGGACGCCGGCCGGGAGCGGGCAGTGGATCCTGATCGAGTCGTTCCGCCGGTTCATCCACAACTCCGACGCCCAGCACGTGGAACGGGCGGCCGAGCAGGGGGTGCTGCTGGAGTACACAGCGTGGGCGGTCGCCCTCGGGGAGGTGGACCGGTGGACCGAGTCGATCGAGGCCGCCCATCTCCCGGAGCCGACCGCAGTCCCGACGACGTTCGACCCCATCGTCCTGGCCCCCGTCCTGGCTGCGGCCACCGCCAAGGCCAGCACCAAGCCACCGTCTCCGAGCGACAGCAGCAGCAGTTTCAGTGGTGGAGGCGGCTTCAGCGGCGGGGGCGGCGGGGGCGGAGGCGGCGGCTCCTGGTGATCGGTCCGGCCGCCACGGCCGGGACCAAACATGACGGAATTGTGACAGAAGAGCGGGGCGGACATCGCATTCGGCCCGGCTGGCGACACCCGAAAACGCCTCGGTCGGATCCTGCCGTATCGTTCCCGTGGTGGACCTCGGAATCGGTGGGTTGGACCACGCCACAGAGATCGGCGCGGGCGCGTCCGCCGTCGTCTACCGCGCCACCCCGGTCGACCTGGATCGGGAGGTCGCGGTCAAGGTCCGGTGCACCACCGACGAGGCCGTCGTCCGCCGGTTCCGTCGGGAGGCCAAGACGC
>JBCCFN010000091.1:0-17871 GCA_039029715.1 Actinomycetota bacterium
ACAAGTGCCAGGACCTAATACTCCCCCGCACCTAGATTGGCGCAGAGGGCTATATAACCCCGACAAGCCAAAAGTCAATATCCCTCAACCACCTGGGGGCCTGTCTGACGGCAGGGCATGCTCAGTGGTGAAAACATGGCCTTTCCCCTACTAAGGCCGAAGGTATTGAGTTACACTATTGCGCAGTAAAACACCCAACCTAGGTGTACCCTGTCCCCACTTGGGACCAAAGAACTAGTGCCCCATGGCACAACCCAAGATACATAGAGCAACAGACCTATCTCTACGCACCAACTCGTTAACTTCAGTAAAGGATTGCCAACAACATAGACTGTTGGGGCGCAAACCAATGCAGAGAGGCTGGGACCGTGGAAACAACAGGTAACTCCAGTATCTACCCTATATGGAGGGAGCCACGAGCCGGTCCAGAAGGCACCGAGGTCGGAGGTGATCTGGATCGGCCGGTCGGCCGGCGAGAGCAACTCGACCGCCAGGGCCACCGTGCCGTCGACGATCCTCGGCGCCTCCCGGAGCCCGTAGACCCGCTGGGCCCGGACCGAGATACGTGGCGGGTCCGCCAGGTAGTCGATCGGTACCGGCCGGGATCCGGCTGATCCGGGGCCCGGCGGGAGGTCGAGTGCGGCCGGTGCCAGCCGGTCGATGGCGGCGGCTGCGTCCCAGCCGAGCCGGGCCCGGAGGACGGCGACGAGGTCGAGAGCGGCCAGGTCGGTCCGGCCGGTCGCACCGTCCAGCCAGGGACCGAACACGACTGCGGCCGCTGCCACCAGCGCGTCATCGGCGATCGGGGTCGGGACCAACTCCGGTCTGGCGTCGGCGACCAGGGCGGCCCGAGCCTGGAGGGTCCGGGCCGCCTCGGTCCAGTCCAGGATCTCCAGCCTCGTGGCGACCAGACGGTCGAGGAGGGCGGCAGTGACGGCCGGGCCGGGGCTGATCGGCTGCTCGTTGGTCCCGAAGTCAAGCGCTCCGAGACGCCGTTCGACCCGCAGCGAGAGGTCGTTGCGGGCATCGTCCCAGCCGAAGTACTCCCGCTCGGTCACCTCGGCGGCGAAGCCGAGTTCGACATCGAGCGCATCGATGGCGGCGGCCCGGGCGATCCTGACGTTGCGTTTGGTCCCGGCCAACTCGGCAACCACCAGCATGGGCTCGTTGGCCAGCGGGTCGGTGGCCGGTAGCTCGCCACCCATCCCGTTGCGGATCCGATAGCGGCCGGACGATCCGGTCCGACGCTTGGCCAGCCGGTCCGGATAGGCAAGGGCCAGGGCCCGCCCGAGGTCGGCCGGGTGGACCGGGCCATCGGAGCCGCCGGTCCGGTCCAGCAGCTCCCGGGCCCGGCGGCGAACGGTCTGGACCGCCGGGCCGTCGGTGTCCGGCAGCCGGTGATCACGGTCGACGACCGACTGGACCCGGGGCCACAGATCGACCGGACGTTCCGCCGGGCGGCCACCGATCACGTCCCGCTCGGTCATCAGGCCGGCGAGGATGGCGGCCGGCCAGGCCAGCGGACCGTCGCCGACCCCGTCGAGCATGGCGGCCAGGCGGGGGTGGACGGGGAGGGCCAGCATACGACGGCCGGCGTCGGTGATCCGGCCGTCCGCATCGGTGGCCCCGATCACCTCCAGCACGGCCCTGGCTTCGGTGATCCCCGCGTCGGTCGGTGGGTCGAGCAGCCGGAGTGCGGTGGGATCCGGGACACCCCAGGCCAGCGACTCCAACAGCAACGGGGCCAGGTCGATCTGGGAGATCTCCGGCTGGTCGTGCTTGGGACGGGCCGCATGCTCGACCTTTGACCACAACCTGACGGCGATGCCCGGGCCGAGCCGACCGGCCCGCCCTGCCCGCTGGTCGGCCGAGGCCTTCGAGGCGCTGACCGTGACCAGCCGGCTCAACCCGGTGGCCGGGTCGTAGCGGGGGCGGCGAGCCAGACCGGCATCGACGACTGCGCCGACCCCGTCGACCGTCAGCGAGGTCTCGGCCACGTCGGTGGCAACCACCACCCGGCGGCGGCCCGGGATCGACCGGAGGGCCGCATCCTGCTCCTCGGCGGACAGTGCTCCGTACAGCGGCAGGATCTCGACCGGCGCGGTATCGGGGAGGGTTGATCGGAGCGCTTCCACGGTCCGACGGATCTCGCCCATACCGGGGAGGAAGACCAGTACGTCCTGATCGGTCCGGCCGAGGACCTGGCGGACCGCAGCGGCGGTGTCCTGCTCGACCTGGCCTCGACGGGGGCTCCGGTTCCGAGGGTTGCGACTTCCGCCCCGCTGTGCCCTGCGATCGTTGCCGGGGCGCCACACGATCTCGACCGGATAGGTCCGGCCCGGACAGTCGATGATCGGGGCCGGGCCGGCCGAACCCCCGACCAGCGTGGCCACCGCTGCGGCGTCGATCGTTGCCGACATGACGAGCAACCGAAGGTCGTCCCGTAGCGCCTCTCGAGCCTCGATGGCCAACGCCAGACCGAGGTCGGCGTGGATGCTTCGCTCGTGGAACTCGTCGAACAGCACCGCAGCCACGCCGGACAGGCCGGGGTCGGACTGGATCCGGCGGGTGAGGATGCCCTCGGTCACCACCTCGATCCGGGTCAGGCGTGATATCCGGCGGTCGTCCCTGGTTCGCCAGCCGACCGTCTCGCCGACCGCTTCACCGAGGAGCGCGGCCATGCGCCTGGCAACCGCCCGAGCGGCCACCCGCCGTGGCTCGAGGACCAGGATCCGCTGGTCCGGGCCGAGCCAGGGTTGATCCAGCAACCGGAGCGGCACCACCGTGGTCTTGCCGGCGCCCGGTTCCGCCGTCAGGACCCCAATGCCGGGTCCGGCCAGCGCAGCCGCGACCTGGTCGATCACGGTCTCGATCGGTAGGCCGGTGTCCGGTGCGGAGGGGCTCACAGGGACCCATCCTGGTCGGTCGGTGCCGGCTTGCCACCACCTGGTGGCAGTGGGCGTCACTCAAGCGGTTGGTCCGGCCCGTCACAGGCCCCCCAGAGCCCGGCGGACTCGGCCCGGGCCGCCGACCGTGCGGACGTCAAGGCCGGGGCCAGTGCGGTGTTCGGCTCGAAGAACGAGGTGTCCGCCAGGCCCTGGCGGACCAGCCATTCATTGACGAACAGACCGTCCTCGGTCCGGTACAGGTAAAGGAGCAGACGACCGAACCGGTCCCTGGCCTCGACGTCCCGGACCAGCGAGACCGAGGAGCCGACCGGCAACAGCTCGGTCAGGCCGGCCGCGGCCTCGGCTCCGAAGCACTGTTCCGGCACCGAGGGGTGGACCGACTCCGGGGCGTCGATGCCGAGCAGACGAACCCGCTCCACCGCCCCGGAGATGTCGAGCTCGACGGTGTCTCCGTCGATCACGAACCGGACGGTGCCGGTCACCATCGCCGCTTCGTCATCCGGACGAGGGACGGCGGCAGCCGCCGGGTCATCCGCCGATCCCTGGGCCGCCGGCTCGTCGTCGTTCCCGAACCAGGTGCAGCCGCCGAGAGCGAACGCCAACGCCAACACCAGTGCGGCCGGCCAGCGCCGCGCCACCGAGGGCCGCTCCGGCCCGGTCAGCACCCGGTCCGGCTCAGAGCCGCTCGATGATGGTGCCGGTCCCGAGCCCGCCACCGCAGCACATCGTGATCAGGGCGGTTGAGGAGTCGGTCCGTTCCAGCTCGTGGACCGCCTTGGTCATCAGGAAGGCGCCGGTGCCTCCGAGTGGGTGGCCGAGGGCGATGGCCCCGCCGTTGGGGTTGACGATGTCCATCGGGGCGTCGAGCTCCTTGGCCCACGCCAGCACGACCGAGGCGAAGGCCTCGTTGATCTCGACCAGGTCCAGGTCTGACATGGTCATCCCGGTCCGTTGGAACAGGTGGCGGGTGGCGTCGATCGGGCCGGTCAGCATCAATACCGGGTCCACCCCGACCAGGCAGGTGTCCACGATCCGGGCCTTCGGGGTCAACCCGAGGGCTGCGGCCTTCTCCGCCGTCATCAACAGGACGGCGGCCGCACCGTCTGAGATCTGGGACGAGCTTCCGGCCGTGTGGACCCCGTTCTCCCTGGCCACCGGCTTCAGCGAGGCCAGCCCATCGAGCGTGGTGTCCCGGAGCCCCTCGTCCCGGTCCACCCGGTGGGTGGTGCCGGTCGGCTTGCCGTCGTCATCGACGTCCGGGGCGTCGATCGGGACGATCTGGGTGCCGAAGCGATCTTCGGCCCAGGCCGCGGCCGCCAGCTGCTGGGACCGCAGTCCGAAGGCATCGGTGTCCTCCCGGGAGATGTCCCACTTCTCGGCGATCCGCTCCGCCCCCTCGAACTGGCTGGTCATCTCGTACTGGTCGAAATACGGCTTGGGGATGGGGATGCCGAACCCGAGCTTCTTGGACGCGTTTGCGCCGATGGGGACCCGGCTCATGCCCTCAACGCCGCAGGCGACGGCGGTGTCGACCACGCCGGCCTGGACCAGGGCGGTTGCCATGTTGGTGGCCTGCTGGGACGACCCGCACTGGGCGTCGACCGTGGTGGCCGGTACCTCCAGTGGCAGCCCGGCGGTCAACCATGCGGTCCGGCCAACGT
This sequence comes from Actinomycetota bacterium, assembly GCA_039029715.1. Lineage (GTDB taxonomy): Bacteria > Actinomycetota > Acidimicrobiia > Acidimicrobiales > SZUA-35 > JAHELU01. The sequence goes on from JBCCFN010000091.1 coordinate 4,571, forward strand.
TGAACGACTGCTCACCCACCTGACTCACGCACCCACTGACAAGCTGGCCGACCTCATTCGGGTCGATGCCGGTGCGATCGATCAATTCCCGCTGGACCCGTGCCAGCAGGTCGGCCGGATGCACGGTGGACAGACCACCGTTGCGTCGGCCGATGGGGGAGCGGACTGCGTCGACGATGACTACCTCAGGCATGGGACGAGCCTAGGGCTGACGAGACGATCCGGCGAAGCTCAGGCCGCGGCCCGGTGGTCCGGCTCCTCGGTCCTGGTCAGGGGGAAGAGCTCCCCCTCCGGCAGCTCGGTGGCGGCGGCGAGGGCGGCCCGGGCCTTGGCGATGCCGGCCCGGCCGACCTCGACCGTGTGGCGGTCGAGCTTCCAGGAGGCCTCGGTGGTGATGAGTTGTAGTTGTGCGCTTGCCATGGGAACAGTATCCAGACGGGGTGTGACAGCGAAGCCTGGAACCGGGTCGCCGGGCCGAGTTTTCGGCAGAATCAGTGGGTTTCCACTCCCAGGGCGGCGTAGACGGCCCGGGTGATGGCCTCGCCTCGTCCGTCGGCTTCGCTGTCGAGCATCCGGTTCATCGTGTAGGCGACCGTCATCCGCCGATCGCAGTCGACGATGATCGTCGAGCCGCCCCAGCCGCCCCAGAAGCAGATCCGGCCGGCCGGCACCTCCGGCCGATAGGCCGGCTCGGCCAGCCCGTACCCGATGCCGAACCGGATCGGCATCCCGAGCACCAGGTCCTCGCCGTTGGCCTGTTCCCGGAAGATCAGATCGATCGTCGCCGGAGCGAGCAGGCGAACCCCGTCGACCTCGCCGCCGTTGGCCACCACCGATTGGATCCGAGCCACCGAGCGGGCGTTGCCGTGGCCGTTCGCCGCCCCGATCTCGGCCCGGCGCCAGCGGGGATCCGCCGGGGCCGTGGCGTCGAGGCGAGGCCCGGTCAGGGTCAGCCGGGCCGGCGCATCCGGCGGCAGGACAGACACGTCGACCGGGGGTGTGTCCGGCGGGATCACCATCGACACCCGGTCGTCGTCCGATGGGTCCAACCCGATGTGGAAGTCGGCGCCGAGCGGCCGGGCGATCTCCTCAGCGAAGAACCGGCCGAGCGTCCGGCCGTCGATCCGGCGGATGACCTCGCCGACCAGGTGCCCCTGGTTGAGGGCGTGATAGCCGGACGCGCTCCCCGGCGGCCACCACGGGGCCTGGGCCGCCAGCCTGGCGGTCGAGGCTGCCAGATCGTAGAGGTCCTCGGTGCTGACCGGCTGGTCCCAACCGGCGACCCCGGAGGTGTGGGCGAGAAGATGCCGGACCAGGACCCCGTCCTTCCCGTTCGTTGCGAACTCCGGCCAGTACCTGGCGACCGGGGCATCGACGTCCAGCAGCCCGCGGTCGGCCAGGACCAGGGCCGCCAACGAGGTCATCGTCTTCGTCGTCGACCAGGCGTTGACGATCGTGTCCGCCTGCCAGGGACGGGTCCGGGCCGTGTCGACGTGGCCGCCCCACAGGTCGACGACCGACTGCCCATCAAGCGTGACCGCCACCGAGGCGCCGACATCGGTCCCGGCCTCGAGCGAGCCTCGAAGCAGGTCGGCAACCGCCTCGAATCGATCGTCGCACTGGCCCCCGAGCTCCGTCATCGCCGCGTCCTCCCGATCCGGCCTGCCGCCAGTCCCGGGTGCGCCGATCGCTCCCGGATCGTCGAGCGTAGTGGGGATCCCCCAGCGCCGGATAGGGGCGAACCCCGAGGGTGCGGTCGATCGATGTCGTCGATGATGTACCCATGCGCCCCGAACCATCCCTCACCGCGCTGGCCGATCGAGTCGATCGACTTGCCGACGAGCTCGACGCCCGGATCGCCAGGCTGGAGGCCGCCCTCGCCGGGACGCCACCGGCCACCCCCATGCCACGGGCCACCCCAACGCCACCGGTCACCCCGTCGCCCCACGATGCGCCGCCGCCGGCCTCGTCCCCCTCGTCCTCGCCCCCACCCCCGCCGCCACCCTCGCCTCCGCCGCCACCACGGCCACAGGACGTGATCCCGCCGCCGGCGACGTCGCCGGCGGTGCGGCCGTTCGACGTGGCCGATCTGCTCCGGCTGGTCGGCGCCGGGCTGGTGGTGCTCGCCGCGGTCTTCCTGACCGCGACCGCCATCGATCGGGGCTGGATCGGCCCCGAGGTCCAACTGGCGATCGCCACCGGGATCGGAGCGGCACTGCTGGCCGGCGCCGTCGTCGTCGGCGACCCGTCGCGGCCGGTCGGACGCCTTGCCACGAGACGACGGGACTGGGCCCGAACGTTCGGCTGCTCGGGGGCGATCGTCCTCCCGGTGTGCGCCGGTGCCGCCTTCGCCTGGCTGTCGGTGGTGTCAGCCACCGCCTCCCTCGGGTTGGTGACGGCGGCCGCAGTGCTGTCGGTCGCCGTCGCCATCCGGATCCGGTCCGAGCTGGTCGCCGTCGCCGCGGTCGTTGCGATGTTGGTGGTCCCACCGTTCGCCCGACTGCTGACCGAGGCACCCGTGCTCGTGATCGGTTCGTGGCTCGGCGGGTTCGCCGTCGCCGCCACCGTCGCCGGCCGCCGGCTGGGGTGGCCGGCGTTCCGCCTGGTGTCTGGCTGGGCGGCGGCGCTGTGGGTGCTTGGCTTGGCGTGGGGCCTCGCGCTGGACGGCAACACCGACCATGGGCTGACCGGGACGCTGCTGGTCTGTGTCGTCGCAGCGGCGCTGTGGCTCGGCCCCAGCCCGCTCGGCGCCAGCCCGCTCGGCGCCGATCGGGTGGCCGGCGACGCTCATCGACCTGCGCTCGTGGTCGCCGACCTGCGGATTCCGACCCTGCTGCCGATCTGGGCCTGGCTGGCGATCGGGTGGTTCTTCGGGCTGTCGGCCGCTGGGTCCGGGTGGCTCGTCGGACTGGCCATCGCCGCCCTGTCCACCATCCTCACCGGGTTCGCCGTGCTGGTCGCCGATCGGACCGGGCGCGGCCTGCTCCCCGACGGTGCGGTGATCGCCCACCTGATGGGGGCCGGCCTGCTGGTCACCGTCAGCCTGCTCGCCGGCCTCGGCGGTCAGACCCTGCTGGTCGCACTTGCCATCCAGGCCCTGATCACCGCCGTGTTGTCGACCCGGGTGGTCGACGGGCCGCTTCGGATCAACGGCATCGTCCTGGCCGCCATCGTGTGGGCCCTGCTCGTCGACGACCTGGTCGTGGTGCTCGGCATCGCAGCCGATGTCGGTGACGTCGGGACCGGATGGGTCGATCACCTGGCTCGCGGCCTCGTCGCCGGTGTCCTGGTCGGGATCGCCGCCGCGGTCGATCGCCTTCGCGGAACGACGACCGTCGGTCATCCGGTCCGGGTGGTCGCCGACGTGATCAACGGGGCGGTGTTCCTGACCACGGCCGGGTTCGTCCTCTCCCTGGTCGCCCCCTGGATCGTCGATCGGGCGTGGTTGGCCGCCGGCGCCGCCATCGGCGGGCTTGCTCTGGTCCTCGGGGCCAGGCTCGGCCGGACCGTGTCTGCGATCGGCGCCGCAACCCTCTCGGCCACGGTGATCGGGACCGTGGTCGCCCTGCTCGATACGGTGGCTGCCGGCCCGAACGGTTGGCCGGGGATCGCCGGCCATCTGTCGACGCTCGCCGTGGTCGTCGTCCTCGGTCTGCTGGTCGTGGCAATCCGCCGGGTGCCAGATTGGCTGCCATCACCGATCGATCCCGGCCCACCGCTGTTCGTGCTCGGGTGGCTGCTCGGCCTCGGCTGGTTCGCCTCGGTGCTGATCGCGGTGCCCCAGGGCCAGGCTGCGATCTCGGCCGCCTGGGCCGCCGCAGCGGTGGCCGCGGTCATCGTCGGACTCTCGGTACGGGACCCACTGGCCGGGACGATCCGCTCGACCGGCCTGGCGACGATCGCCGCCGTGGTGGTGAAACTGGTGACCGTCGACCTGGCCGAGGTCGACACCCTGGCCCGGGTCGGGCTGTTCCTCGCCGTCGGGCTCGGGCTGTTGCGTCTGGCCTACGTCCTGGCCGACGAGGACGACGATCCGAGCGGGCAGGGCCGAGGGGACGCCCCGGCCCCGGCCGCCGAAGCTGGTGGCCGGGGGAGCGGCTGACTAGCTTGGCGCCATGCAACGCTATGGCATGTCCGTGCCCATCGCCGGGACCCGATTGTCCGACCATCAGGAGCTGTATCGGGAGCTGGTCGACCTCGGCTACACCGACGTCTGGTCCTCCGAGGCCGACGGGTCGGACGGTTTCACCCCGCTGGCCCTGGCCGCGGCCTGGGCCCCCGAGCTGCGGCTCGGGGTGGCGATCATCCCCGCATTCACCCGCGGTCCGGCGCTCCTGGCCCAGAGCGCGGCGGCCCTGGCCGACGCCGCGCCGGGTCGGTTCGTGATGGGTATCGGCTCGTCGTCGAACGTGATCGTCGAGCGGTGGAACGGCATCCCGTTCGAGGAGCCGTACCGTCGCACCCGGGACGCGGTCCGATTCCTCAAGACGGCGATGACGGGGGAGAAGGTGACCGAGGACTACGGCACCTTCGAGGTCAAGGGATTCCGATGCGGGATCGTGCCGGAGCACCAACCCCCGATCCTGGTCGCCGCCCTCCGGGAGGGGATGCTGCGGATGGCCGGTCGGGAGGGTGACGGGGCAATCATCAACTGGCTGTCGGCCGACGACGTCCGCACGGTTGCGCCGATCGTCCACGAGCAGGGGGCCGGCAAGGAGATCGTGGCCAGGCTGTTCGTCTGCCCGTCTACCGATGCCGAGACCGTCCGGGCTCAGGCCCGCTACGCCATCGCCGCCTACCTCAACGTGCCGGTCTACGCCGCCTTCCATCAGTGGATCGGTCGGGGCGAACGCCTCCAGCCGATGTGGGACGCCTGGTCGGCCGGTGATCGCAAGGCGGCGCTGGCCGCCATCCCGGACGAGGTGGTCGACGAGTTGATCATCCACGGGTCGCCGGGGGCGTGCCGGGAGCACATCCAGCGGTACGTCGAGGCCGGGGTCGACACCCCGGCCCTGTCGGTCATGGGGTTTGCCGGCGTCGACGCCAGGCAGGCGATCAAGGACCTCGCCCCCGGCTGATCGACCGGATGGACTTGCGCTCACTCGAAATCTAAGAAACAGTGAGAAAACGTTCTGGTCCATCCAGCGAACAGGGGAACATCATGAAGAGTCGAGGCGCCGTCCTCAAGGAAGTCCCAGGCCAGTGGGAGATCGTTGACATCGAATGGGACGAACCCCGCCAGGGGGAGGTCGGCATTCGGATGGTCGCCTCCGGGCTCTGCCACTCCGACGATCACGCCGCAACCGGAGACATGCCGGTCGGGCTGCCGTTCATCGGCGGTCACGAGGGGGCCGGCGTCGTCGAGAAGGTCGGTCCGAACACCCCGGGATGGGAGGTCGGTGACCACGTCGTCATGTCGTTCCTGCCCGGTTGCGGCAAATGCCGGTGGTGTGCGTCCGGCCAGCAGAACCTCTGCGACCTCGGCGCCGTGTTGCTTGCCGGCACCCGCCAGGATGGGACGTTCCGGGCCAAGGTCGACGGGGTCGAGGCCGGTCAGATGTGCACCATCTCGACCTTCACCGAATACACGGTGGTCGACACCGCCTCCTGCGTGAAGGTCGAAGACGACCTGCCACTGGAGAAGGCCTGTCTGGTCGGCTGCGGCGTCGGTACCGGCTGGGGATCGGCGGTCAACTCGGCCGAGGTCAAGCCGGGCCAGACCGTCATCATCATGGGCTGCGGTGGCATTGGCATGAATGCGGTCCAGGGTGCCGCCCACGCCGGGGCCACCCACGTGATCGCCGTCGACCCGGTCAGCTTCAAGACCGAGGTCGCCCAGCAGGTCGGGGCCACCCATACCTTCGACAACATGGGGGCGGCCACCGAGTTCGCCCAGTCGGTGACCAACGGGCAGGGCGCCGACTCGGTCATCGTCACCACCGGTGTGCTGAAGAACGAGCACGTCCAGGAGGCCTTCGCCGCCACCCGCAAGGCCGGGACCGTGGTGGTGACCGGCCTCGGCAACGCCGCCGAGAGCAAGGTCGACATCCCGGCGTTCGAGCTCACGCTGTTCCAGAAGCGGATCCAGGGCTCGCTGTTCGGCGCCTCAAGCCCCAGTCGGGACATCCCATGGATGTTGGCGATGTACCAGAACGGTCAGCTGAAGCTGGATGAGCTGGTGACCAAGGAGTACACCCTCGACGAGATCAATGAGGGGTACACCGATATGCGTGAGGGCCGGAACGTTCGCGGCGTGATCCGGTACTGATCGGGGCGCGGCCGACGGGCCGTTCCTTGGTTTTCGCAGTGTTCTAGCGACAGACGATCGGCCGGGCCTCGGGGTCCGGCCGGTTGTCGCTAGAACACTGCGCGTTTCGATCGGACGACCGCTACCGGGTGGTCGGCAACCAGACCAGCATGAAATCCTCGACGGTGATGTCCGACTTCTCGAGTGGGACCTCGAACTCCTCGATCGCCTCGGCCTTGGCCAGCCATTCGGCGTCGATCTCCATCACCGCCTCCTGGAGATCGAGCTCCAGTTCCTCAAGCGCATCGATCTTCTCGGCCACTCGACCGACCGCAGAATCCAGCCGAGCTTCCGCAGACGCCTGCTGGCGTCGCCCGGAACTCATCCGCCTGGCCGCAGACGCCAGGCCCCGGGTCCGGCTCCGCCCACCGAGCAGGCCGCCGAGCACCGAGCTGCCGATGTCGACCCACTGCTGCTGCTTCCGGCCCTCGACCTGAACCTCGATCTCGGCCACCCGGTCCTCGGCCTTGGCCAGCGCCGCCTCGAGCGAGTCCCGCTTCCGCTCGATCTTGTCCCGGAGCTTTCCGGTGTCCTCGTCCGCTTCGTCCTGGGCTGCGGCGTCGCACCGGGCTTCGAAGTCCTCCCGGGTCTCACCGGGCCGTGACCACAGCTTCAACTCCGGATTGGTGAACAGGGTGACCGTCAGCTGGGACGCCAGCATCGACTTGAGGTCGGCTCCGGCCCGCTTGATGGCGGTGGCGTTGAGCTTGAGGTCCGGCAGCACGTAGATGGCGCCCTCGGGCGGATCGGCGGTGAAGTCTCGATCGTCGAAGTCGACCCCGATCGCTCCGTCGACGTCGATCCGGTCACCCGAGATCGGGATCACGGCCTCCCACTCCTGGGTATGGCGGAGCTTGGCCTTCGTCTCGTCGAACAGCAGGTTGATCCGAGCGGCCAGGGCCGGCTTGAGCCGATCTCCGCCCGGTACGGCATCCAGCGTCTCGAGCCACGGGGCCGCAGACCTCACGTAGCGGACGATCACCGAGTCGGCCATGGCCGGTGCAACCGCAGACTCGTCGTCGGCCAGCGTCGCCGATGTCGCCGATGTCGCCGGCGCCGGTTGGGCGTCGGTGGCCGCGACTGCGGCCGCCGCCGGCGCGGGACGGTCGGCGCCACCGCCGGTCAGGGCGGCGACCTTGGGAGCCATCAACTCCCCGATCTGATCTCTGGTCAATGGACCGGCCAGGTAGCTCATGGCCCAGCGGGTGGTCAGCACCGGGAGGTCTGACGAGCGGGTGGTCCGCAGCATGAACTGCCGCTTGCCGAGGCCGCTGATCGTCTCGGTCACCGCGCCGATGTCGACCCCGCCGTCGGCCGCCTTCAACCCGTCGATCAGCCGGTCCTTGTCCTGCTCGGTCTGGAGCCGGCCGATCAGCCAGGTCCCGGCGTTGCTGATCGCCTTGTAGTCGAGATCGACCGGGTTCTGGGTCGACAGCACCAGTCCCACCCCGAACGCCCGGGCCTGCTTGAGCAGGGTCAGGATCGGCTTCTTCGGTGGCGGGTTGCCGTTCGGCGGCGCCAGGCCCATCACCTCGTCCAGGTAGACAAGGACCCGCAACTCGCCGGTGCCGGACTGGGTCCGCATCCACGAGATCAGCTTGGAGAGCACCAGGGTGACGGCGAAGTGCCGCTCACCCTCGTCGAGGTGGCCGAGGGAGAGCACGGCCGCCCTGGCGTTGCCGGCGTCGTCCCACAGCATCTTCTGGATGTCGAGCGGCGCTCCCTCGGCCCAGGTGGCGAAGCTTGGCGAGGCGAGGAGGCCATTCAGCTTCATGACCAGCGCCTGGCGGTCCTTCGGGGGGAAGAACGTGTCGAGGTCCAGGACGCCGAGCTTCCGGATCGGCGGGTCGAGCAGCTGGCCGAGCAGCGTCGGCAGATCGAGGTCCGTGCCGGCGTCCCAGGCCCTGGTGATCAGGTTTGCCAGCAGGATGTGCTCCCGACCGGACAGCGGGTCGCTGTCGACGCCAACCAGCCCGAGGAGGCCGCTGACCGTCGAGTCGACCTCGTCCTGACGGGCAGACGGGTCGTCGGTGGCCGGCGCCGACAGGCGGCCGAGGACGTCGAGTGGGATCCCGGCCGTGCTCCCCGGGGTGTAGATCACCGGGTTGGCCGCGGTCGACAGCTTGGCCACATCGTCGGTTCCGAGGCCCCAGGAGTCCAGGCCGTTTCGCCACAGTTCCGCGGTCTTCGTCGCCATGTCGGCCGTGGTCGTGCCGTCGACCCGGGCCGACCCCTCATCCATCCACGGTTCGAACTCCGATGGAGCGAGGCTGGGGAAGGTCAGACAGAGGTTGCCGAGATCGCCCTTCGGGTCGATGGCCAGCACCGGGATGCCGGACAGCAGGGCCTCCTCGAGCAGGACGACGCCCAGGCCGGTCTTGCCGGATCCGGTCATGCCGACGATCACCCCGTGGGTGGTGAAGTCCGCGCTGTCGAGCAGTACGGTCTGGCCGGTCCGGTCGCCGGAGCCGGCGTCGATCTCCTCACCGATGAACAGCTTCCCTGCGGGTCGTTCCATGCCGCCAGGGTTGCAGGTTCGAGGTCGGATCACACCGAATCCCCCCGATTCGATCGATTTGCTGGCACAATATGGCCCGCCTAATCAACAAGGGAGATGTTGCTGTGGGAATCATGGACACCATCAAGGGAATGCTCGGCGGGAAGGCCGACGTGGTGACCGACAAGGCTGACGAGGTCATCGACGCTGCGGCGGACAAGGTGGATGACGCCACCGGTGGCAAGGCCAGCGAGGCCATCGACACCGCAGCCGACAAGGCCAAGGAGATGGTTGAGGAGGCGACCGAGCAGGAGTGACGCTCCGCTCGACCATCTCGAGCACGGCAAACGGCGGACCTCTCGGGGTCCGCCGTTGCGCGTCCGGGCGAAGTGGAGCGACCCCATCCCGGTGTGGTTGGCTTTGCCGGTGGAATCGAAGCAGCTCGAGACGCTCCTGATCGACGTGGCGGCCAACGGGGTCGTGACCGTCACGATGAACCGGCCGCAGAAGAAGAACGCGGCCAACGGCACGATGTGGGACGAGCTCCGGGCGACCTGGGACGAGATCTCGCTCGACCCGGACGTGCGGTGTGTGATCATGACCGGGGCTGGCGACGGCTTCTGCAGCGGGGCCGACCTCGGTGGCGGCGGCGATCGGGACCTCCACCAACTGCAGGCGATGAACATGATCCACCGGACCGTGCAGGCCCTGTACTCGATCATGGTCCCGGTCATCGCAAAGGTGAACGGTGTGGCGGCCGGCGCCGGTATGAACATGGCCCTGGCCTGCGACCTGATCGTGGCCAGCGACCAGGCCCGATTCTCGGAGATCTTCGCCCGTCGAGGGCTCTCGGTCGACTTCGGCGGGACCTGGATCCTGCCGAGACTGATCGGCCTGCACCGGGCCAAGGAGCTCGCCTTCTTCGCCGACGTGATCTCGGCCGAGGAGGCGGCGGATTTCGGGATCGTCAACAAGGTGGTGCCCCACGAGTCTCTGGACGATGAGGTGGCGGCGTGGGCCGATCGGCTCGCCGCCGGCCCCCCGCTGGCACTGGCCATGACCAAGCGGTTGTTGACCCTGAACGCATCCGCCGACTTCCCGTCCGCGCTCGAGGCCGAGGGCATGGCCCAGACCGTCAACTTCTCGACCAAGGACACCCGGGAAGCGGTCCGGGCATTCCTGGACAAGCGGGAACCCCGGTTCGAGGGCCGCTGATACTGACTCACCCGGTTGGACGGGGTGCGGTACAGTGACGGGTATCGCATCGGCGGAGGGAATGTCCGTCCACCGATCCAGGTTCTCAACAATTCCACAGCGGCGGCCCTTTTGCCTCCGCTCACAGCCGAGGAGCTACCCGTGACCGAGCTGGACGAACTGGACGTCACCCAACTGCCGACCGTCGAGGTCGACACCATCGGCGAGGCGCTCGCCCTGATCGACAAGGGCCTCGGCGGCTTGACCGAGCGCCAGCTCGTGTCTGCGTCCGAGGTCGCCGACCTGCTGCTCGACGTCCGTTCGCTGCTCAGCGACTCCGCAGACTGATCGAACCAGACGCAGCCGTCGTGCGGTCATCGGTCCGGTCCGCCGGGGTGATCGGGCCGGGCGCCATCGGCGGGGCGATCGCCGGCGCCCTGGTCGAGGCCGATTCGTCCGGGGTCCTCGTCGCGGCCCGGACCGGGTTCGATCGCCTGGTCGTCGATCATCCAAACGGCCGCATCGACCACCAGGTACCGGTCTTGACCGACCCCGGGGAGACGACCGAACCGCTTGACCTGGTGATCGTGGCGGTCAAGGCCCACCAGACCGAGGGGGCGGGCCGGTGGCTCGGCTCGCTCGTCGGCCCGGACACCACCGTCGTCGTCGCCCAGAACGGGGTCGAACACCTGGCCCGGGTCGCGCCCTTCGTGCCGGACGGTACCGACGTGGTTCCGGCCGTGATCTGGTGCCCGGCCAAACGCCCGGCCCCGGGTCGCATCGAGGTCACCGGCCGGGCTCGGCTCGTGGTGCCCGAGGGACCTGGCGGGGCTCGGTTGGCCGACCGCCTGGCCGGGTCGTTCTTCGAGATCCGCCAGACCGACGACTGGCAGAGCCGGGCCTGGGACAAGCTGCTGATCAACGCCGCCCTCGGTGGGCTCGGGGTACTGACCGGCCGGGCCGGTCGGGACCTGTGCGATGATCCGGACCTGGCCGACCTCCTGGAGCGGCTGATGGCGGAGGCGGCCGAGGTCGGCCGGGCCGAGGGGGCGGTCATCGCCGAGGATCGACCGGCCGTGTTGATCGCCGGGATGGCCGCCGCGGGAGCTCACCTCAGCTCGATCGTCGTCGATCGATTGGCCGGCGTGCCGACCGAGTGGGACGCCCGCAATGCGGTCGTCGGTCGGTTGGCCGAGCGCCACGGGATCGACGTGCCGCTCAACCGGTGGATCACTGCCCTGGTTCGTGCCGGCGAGCCGCAACACCCGCCGGAGCGGGAGCCGGAGTCGCCGGTCAGCGGAGCGGCTTGAGTCGCTTCACCGCCAGTCCCATGGCGGTGCCGATGGCTGCCCCGGCCACCACATCCGAGCCGTGATGCATCCGGTTGTGGACCCGGCTGGCAGACACCACGGCGGCCAGGCCCCACCACAGCGGCCTCAGCCGGGGGACGGCGTCAGACAGTAGTACCGCCGTCAGGCAGGCCGAGCTTGCGTGCCCGCTCGGAAAGCTGCGGGTCTTGGGACGTCGGACGTCGTAGGCCGCGTCCGGCAGGAGGGGCGGGCGCTCCCGGGGGAAGATGTTCTTCAGGGCCCCGTTGACGATGGCCGACTCCACGCCGAGCGAGACGGCCAACCGGACCGCATCGGCCCGGCGGGACGGGCTGACCAGGGCCATCGTCAGCCCGATGGCGTGCCAGGCCCGGCTGTAGTCCGCGGCTTCGCTTGCCACGTAGAACACCCGATCGGCGGTCGGGTTGCCTCGCAGCCGGTGGAACCAGCCGTCGACGTGATCGTCGAACCGCTTGATCATGGTCGGGGAGGAGCCCATCAGGACCCGTAGTGTACGGCGCGCCACCCGGCGCCGGTCGAGCCTCGGGTCGAGCCCGGCGCCGCCTTGACTGCCGCAGCCTCGCCGTCCACGATGTCGGGCCTGGAGGTAAGCATGGAACCGACACTCGTTGACACCACGGCCGGGCCCCTGGCCTGTCGAACTTCGGCCGGGAGCGGTGCGCCGCTGGTCTTGATCCATGGCAACTCGGCCTCGGGTGCCACCTGGGAGCACCTGCTTGCCGGCCCGGTCGGTCAAGCGCACCGGTGCGTCGCCATCGACCTGCCGGGCCACGGTGCGTCCCCGCCGCCGGCCTCGACCGAGGCCTACTCCCTTCCCGGCTATGCCGCGGCGGTTGCAGCGGTGGTCGAGGCGCTCGGCCTCGGCGACGAAGTGGCACTGCTCGGATGGAGCCTCGGTGGCCACATCGCACTCGAGGCGCTGACCGTGCTGCCCGCCGCCCGTGGCGTCGCCATTTTCGGCACGCCCCCGCTTGGGATGCCACCGGCGATGGACCAGGCCTTCCATCCAAACGAGGCGATGGGCGTCGGATTCAGCGATGCGGTCGATGACGCCGCTGCGGCGCTGTATGCCGGGTCGTTCCTGGCTCCGGGGTCGACCTATCCACTCGACGATGTCATCGCGGACATCCTGGCCACGGACGGCGCGGCGAGGCTCGGGCTTGCGACCTCGGTCGGGGCCGGGGCGTTCGCGGACGAGGTCGCCCTCGTCGAGTCGATGTCCCAGCCGCTCGCCATCATCCAGGGCGTCCAGGAACAGCTGGTGGTCACCGAGTACCTGCAGCAGCTGACGGCGCCGACGCTGTGGCGAGGCGAGGTCCAGTTGATCGACGGGGCCGGTCACTCGCCTCAGCTGGAGACCCCCGAGCGGTTCGAATCGTTGGTCGCCGAGTTCCTCGGCGAGCTGTGACCGGTGGCGGTGCCGACCCCGGGTTCGGCACCGACGATGGGGTGGTGGCCGAGGTCAGGGCGGCCAACGCCCGGTTCTACGAGGCGTTGGAGCGGGCCGACCTGGAGTTGATGGCAGACAGCTGGGTCCACAGCGCCGATGCGGTCTGCGCCCACCCTGGCCGCACGCCGCTGCGAGGCTGGGACCAGGTGTGGGCGTCGTGGGAGGCGATCCTGTCCTCCGGCGGGAACCCGCAGGTCATCATCACCGAGGAGGAGGTCACCGTTCGGGGCACGATCGCCTGGGTGACCGCGACCGAGAACATGATCTCCGGTGGCAACACCGGTGCGGCCACGGCGCTCAACGTGTTCGAGCGACGGGCCGAGGGGTGGCGGATGGTGGTTCACCACGCCGCCCCGGTCCTCGGCTGAGCGCCCTCGCTCCGCCGGTCGTCTGGAACCGGGGACCCGGCCGGCTCTAGCGTTGGGTGACCGGCCGCCGACCGGCCGGGGACAGGGGGACGAGATGAGCGACGCGACCAGTGCGGGCACCGACGAGGTTGTCCGC
>JBCCFN010000092.1:0-17684 GCA_039029715.1 Actinomycetota bacterium
CGACGGGCCGGTGACGGCCGATGGCGTCCGGGCCACGATCGGTTCCAAGGAGTTCGTGGCTGGGCTGCCGCACTGGCTCCGGCTCCGGTGGCCGGACCGGGACACCGTGCTGTACCCGGCGGTCAGCTATCCAAGCTATGCCATGGGGGCCACGTTGGCCGGCTGTCGGGCCGTGCCGGTCCCGGTCGATTCCCACTGGCGAATCGACGTGTCCGCCATCGACCCGGCGGACGCCGCCCGGGCGCTGTGTCTGTGGGTCAACACCCCCGGCAACCCGGCCGGTGGGATCGATGACCTCGACGCCATCGGCCGTTGGGGTCGTGCCAACGACGTACTGGTGGCGTCTGACGAGTGCTATGCCGCATTCACCTGGGACGGTCCGGCCCGCTCGATCGTGACCGGTGGGCTGTCCGGCGTATTGGCGGTTCACTCGTTGAGCAAGCGGTCCAACCTGGCCGGCGCCCGGTCCGGGTTCTACGTCGGCGATCCCGAGCTGGTCCACTACCTGGCCGAGGTCCGCAAGCACGCCGGGTTCATGCAGCCCGGTCCGGTCCAGGCCGCATCGGTGGCGGCGTTCGCTGACGAGGCCCATGTCGAGATCCAGCGTGGCCTCTATCGCCGTCGCCTCGAGCTGATGATCCAGATCATGGATCGGCTGGGGGTCGAGGCCGACATGCCGGCCGGTGGCTTCTACCTGTGGGCACCGGCCCCGGAGGGCGATGCCTGGGCGTTCGCCAAGCGACTGGCGGTCGACGCCGGGATTCTGGTCAGCCCCGGCGAATTCTACGGTCAGGCCGGGGCCGGCCATGTCCGGGTGGCCCTGGTGCAGCCGGACGAGCGGTTGGCGCTTGCCGCCGGTCGGGTCGGGATCACGGTCTAGCCGGGCGGTCACGCCGGACTGGCCGGTGGTGGGCCGACGCTACGATGACGCCATGACGATCACGGCCACCGGACACAGCTACCTCGACGTCGCGACCGGGACCAGACTCGACGTCTGGTATCCGTCCGAGGACATCGAGCCGACCCGGACCTGCCTGGCCGAGGAACTGGGGCTGATCCGTGGCGAGGTCATCGTCACCACGATCGAGGATCTGGCCGCTGGGCCGGTCGATGCGGCAGACGCCTACCTGCGGCTGCACCTGCTGTCCCGTCGAGAGGCCACGCCGCAGGCCATCGGGATGGACGGGGTCTTCGGTGCACTGAACAATGTGGCCTGGACCAGCGCCGGTCCGGTCGCCCCTGATCAGGTGGATCGGCTGCGGGCGATGGCGGCCAAGCAGGGCCACCATCTCTCTGTGGAGTCGGTCGACAAGTTTCCGAAGATGACCGACTACGTGATCCCGTCCGGGGTCCGCATTGCGATCGCCAACCGGGTCCGCCTGGGGGCCCATCTGGCCGAGGGAACCACCGTGATGCACGAGGGGTTCTGCAACTTCAATGCCGGGACGCTCGGGCCGGCCATGGTCGAGGGTCGGATCAGCGCCGGGGTCCTGGTCGGTGCCAACAGCGATGTCGGCGGCGGGGCTTCGATCATGGGGACGCTGTCCGGCGGCGGGACCGAGGTGATCTCGGTCGGGGAGAACTGCCTGATCGGGGCCAACGCCGGTATCGGCATCTCGCTTGGCGACGGGTGCACGGTCGAGGCTGGGCTCTATGTCACCGCCGGCACCGTCGTGACGTTGCCCGGCGGGGAGAAGGTCAAGGCCAACCAGTTGTCCGGCCGGGACGGGATGCTGTTCATCCGCAACTCGACCACCGGTGTGGTCGAGGTCCGTGCGGCCGACCCGAGCCGGTGGGGCGGCATAAACGAAGTCCTGCATTCGGGTCAGTAGCGTCCGTCTTGCGGCCGGCAGGTTGTCGGATCGGCGGCCAGGACTCAGCCGACGGTCAGGACCCGGCTGGTAGTCAGCGCCCGGCTGGTCGGTCAGAGCCCGGCTGGCGGCGGGATCGACCCGTGCTCGGCCTCCCGCATCGCCAAGACCGTCTCCCTGGTCGGGGTCCGTACGGCGACCCACCACACGCCGACCGCTCCCACCGCGACAACGATCAACCGGACGGTGAGGTTGGAGATCAGGAAGATGGCGCTGATTCCGACCGCGAGCATCATGGTGCCGATGGCCCAGAACTTGGCCCGGCGGGGCATCCCAAGGCCGTTTCGGTAGTCCGTGACCATCGGGCCGATACCGGGGAGGTCGAGCACCCACCGCTCCAACCGTGGGCTGGACTTCGAGAAGCACCATGCGGCGATGATGAAGAAGACCGTTGTCGGTAGGCCGGGCACGAAGATCCCGATCCCGCCGATGGCCACGGCCAGGAGGCCGCCGGCCAGGTACAGCAGGCGCATCAGCCCAGCAGCTGGCGGAGATCGAGCACCATCAGGATCGCCAACAGGAGCAGAACCGCCGAGTGCAGCACCGTGGCATGGATCTTCCAACGATGGTCGGCCCGCCAGAACCTCCGGATACTGAAGATGTTGGCGGCGATCGCCACCACACCGACCGTCAGGCCGATCGTCGGTCCGACGCCGGGGGCCAATCCGATCCAGGGCGCGATGAACGGGAGGACGACGTAGGTCAGGGTGCAGCGGATGCCGGAGATGACGATCGATCGGCTGAACCCCTGCTGGGCCTCCTCCTGAGCGGCCACCTGGTCCCCGGGGGAGGGGCCGTCGACCGTGGCGATACCGTCCGGGGTCTCTGTCGCTGCCATCGTGATCAAGCGTACCGGGTACCGTTGGCCCATGACTGATTTGCTGTCCCTCACCGCTGATCTGGTGGGTCGTCCCTCGGTGTCGTTCGAAGAGCGGGTGTTCGTCGACTGGTTGGAGGCGGAGCTGCGTTTGCTTGACCATCTCGAGGTGGTGCGGGTCGGCGACAATCTGGTCGCCAGGACGGCGCTCGACCGACAGCACCGGATGATCCTGGCCGGGCACACCGATACCGTGCCGGCGAACGGCAACGCCGAGCCTCGGATCGAGGGTGACACCCTGTGGGGAGTTGGCTCTGCCGACATGAAGGGTGGCCTGGCCGTCTTTCTCGAGCTGGCCCGGACGGTGGCGGAGCCAACGGTCGACCTGACGTACGTGTTCTACGCCAGGGAGGAGGTTGGTCTGGAGCACAACGGGCTGATCGAGCTGCAGGCCGAGCGCCCAGATCTCCTGGCCGCAGACTGCGCCATCCTCGGCGAGCCGACCTCGGCCACCATCGAGGCCGGTTGCCAGGGGGCGATGCGGATCGAGGTTCGCCTCGCTGGCGCTCGGGCCCACACCGCTCGGCCGTGGATGGGCCGCAATGCGGTCCATCGTCTGGCCCCGATCCTGGCAAGCCTCGCCGATTATGAGGCTCGAACCCCGACCATCGACGGCTGCACCTACCGAGAGGCGATTCAGGCGGTCTCGGTACAGGGGGGTGTGGCCGGCAATGTCGTACCAGACGCAGCAACGCTGCAGATCCATCACCGCTACGCCCCCGACCGCAGCGGCGCCGAGGCCGAGGCCTGGGTTCGGGATCTCCTGGCCCCACATCTCGAGGACGGCGATGAGGTGGAGGTGGTCGACCATGCGCCGGCCTGTGCCCCCTCGCTGACCCACCCACTGCTGGCCCGCCTGGTCGCCGAGAACCAGTTGCAGGTTCGAGCCAAGTTGGGATGGACAGACGTCGCCCGGTTCTCCGAGCTCGGGATCCCGGCAACGAACTTCGGGCCCGGCGATCCGACCGTGGCCCATTCGGCCGGAGAGTACCTGGACCGGGAGTCGATTGAGGCCGCCCACCGGGCCCTCCACCGTCTGGTGACGACGTGAGCAAGCGCCGGTGCCCGGTGGACCGAACGGTTCCGCGCAACCCGTGACCGTGATCGCTGACGCCTGGGACCTGGCTGCACAGCTGCCGCCATCGACCCGCCGGCCTGGCCGATCGGTCTCGATGGCTGAGGCGTTGTCGCTCATACCGGACCGGAGCCTGGTGTACGTGCCGTCGTTGATGGGCCCGCCGACCGCCCTGTTGGAGGCGATGGCCGCCGAGCCAGATCGGTGGACCGATCTGGAGACGGCCGCCGACTACCTGATCGAGCCGCTCCCGACCTTTGCCAACGCCGGCGCACCGTTCCGGCATTGTTCGGTGCAGCCGTCGCGAGCCTTGGCGTTGGTGGCCGAGGCCGGCGTCCTCCGGACCGTGTCCGGCACCTCGTCGCTCTTCACCAGCTTCTTCCGACCGGGTGGTCCACTGGCGGTCGACGTGGTCGTGGTCCAGGTCCGGGGCCCGGGCCCGGACGGTCGATTCAGCCTCGGGACCAATGGCGGGACGGTTGCCGAGCTGGTTCGAACCGCGCCGCTGGTCATCGCCGAGATCAACCAGGCTGTGCCGTACACCAGGGGAGCGACCGAGTGCGACCGGTGGGACTTCGACGCCCTTGTCGAGGTGGAGCGGCATCCACTGATCGAGTTGCCGACCGCCCCTCAGACAGGGGTCACCGAGCGGATCGGGCAGGCTGTGGCGTCGATCGTCGAGGACGGCGCCACCGTCGAATACGGCATCGGTGCGATTCCTGATGCGGCGCTTGGCGCGCTGTCTGGTCACCGGGAACTCGGGCTCCACAGCGGGATGCTCGGTGACGCCGTGATCGACCTGGTCGAACGGGGGGTCATGAACGGCGCCCGGAAGTCGCTCGATCGCGGCTTGTTGGTTGCCAGCGCAATCGTCGGCTCGGCCGCGGTCGCCGACTGGGTGGATGGGCGTGACGATGTGGTGGTGGTGGCCTCCGGCTACTCCCATGGCGTCCCGGTCCTGGCCCGCCAGGCCCGATTCACCGCCATCAATTCGGCCATCGAGGTCGGGCTGGACGGTGCGGTCAACGCCGAGGTCGCCGGTGACCGGGTGGTGTCCGGGCCCGGCGGGCAACCGGACTTCGCCGCCGGAGCGGCGCTGGCCCCGGGCGGCCGCAACATCGTTGCACTCCCGGCCACGGCCCAGCGAGGCACGAGGTCCCGAATCGTGTCCGGCATAGATCCTGGCGCCCGGGTGACGGTGGCTCATCACCTCGCCGATCACGTGGTGACCGAGTACGGCATCGCCGACGTTCGTGGGGTCGATGCAGTCGACCGGGCGGCGAGGCTCCGGGCCGTGGCCGCGCCGACTCTCGCCGTTGGTGGTGGCGACCCAGCCGAGTGAGCTGTTCCCCGGCCGCGGGCGGCGCTGCGAGCCGGGTCGTTTATGGCGTCGAAACGTGACAAGCGCTACACTTGGACAAGCACTTGTCGATCGTTCTCCCTCGTGCCAGCCGGCACCGATTCCGCCAGAATCAGCGCCTGATGGTCTCGCGAGGAGTTGGAGACCCCAATGCGCAAGAACATCCCGCCGTCCGCACTGGCTCGTGACAGCCGTTTCAACCGGATCGATACCGAGCAGCGTCTGAGCGATCTGCGAGACACCATGGTGGTCGGCCATGTGGACCCGAACGCAGAGGACGTGGCCGATCGGGCTCGTCGGCGGATGCATGGCATCTTCGTCGGTGAGATCCAGGCGCTCGAGGGCGCCGGTCGCACCGCATACGATTTCAGCACGGACGAAGTTCCCTACGAGCTGAAGCTGGACATGGCCCGGCAGTGCTGGGACGAGGCTCGCCACTGCGAGATCTCCGTCAAGCTGGCCGAGCACATGGGCGGCGAGCTCGGCGAGTATGCGGAGTTCACCACGCTCTTCGAGGCGGCGTGCCACAAGGACGCGGTGTTTCGCCTGGCCGGCGTCAACCGGGCGCTGGAGGGTCTCGCCATCGACGTCTTCACCCAGATGCGGGAGTTCGGTGAGTCGATGGGCGATCCCGTGCTCGCCTACTGCGAGGACTACATGCTTGCCGACGAGGTGACGCATGTGAAGATGGGCTCCCGTTGGTTGCGCGAGGTTACAGAGAACGACAAAGAGCGTCGCAAGGAGGCGCTGGAGTTCCAGCGAATCGTTGACGGTCTATTCAACTTCCGCGGACAGCGAGGCGAGGACGAAGAGTCCCCGATCCGCCTTGCCCGAGAGTTCCGCAAGATGGCCGGCTTCACCGACGGCGAAGTCGATGACATCGCCGACATGGCAGCGAAGGCTCGGGCCGAGACCGAGGCAGCCCGCATGGAGGCCGACATCAACGCCGAGCTGGCCGAGACCTGACCGTTCGAGGGGGAAAGTCGGGTCCTTCGACCCGCCGATTGAGGTGGCTCAACTTGTTGGGCCACCTCAATTGTCTTTTTGGGTCCGCTTCTACTCGGGCCTGGCCCGGGGCCGGTGCGCCAGCGGCCTAGAGTCGCCGCATCACCGTGACCACACGGCCGAAGATCTGCACGTCGGCGGGATCGAATGGCATCGGCTCCAGCGAAGGATTGGCTGGAAGAAGCACGATCTGCCCTCCCGCACGGGTATAGGTCTTCACCGTTGCCTCTTCGCCTGGAATTCCGGCCACGACGATGTCACCGTTGTCTGCCGTGGTCTGGACTCGAGCGACGACATAGTCGCCGTCCAGGATCCCGGCCTCGATCATCGAGTCCCCCCGGACGGTGAGCATGAACAGCTCACCGTCACCGGTCAGATCGGTGGGGACCGGGAGCATCTCTTCGATGTGCTCTTGGGCCAACACATCGGTGCCGGCGGCGACCTGGCCGACGACCGGTACGTGGCGGACCGGCCGACGCTCGACCTCGACCGCACCGCTCACCGGGTCCCACAGGACCTTGAGCGCCCGAGGACGCTCCGGGTCCCGCATGAGGTAGCCGTGACGTTGCAGGGTGGCCAGGTGATTGTGGACCGACGACGGCGAGGTCAGGCCGACCTCTGAGCCGATCTCTCGAACCGACGGGGGATAGCCCCGCTCTCTCATCTCACGCTCGATGTATTCGAGGATGGCGTACTGACGCTTGGTGAGCTGATGCTCGCCCATGTGAACCCTCCCGGGTGGTGGTGAGCCGCCCAAGGGCGACCCGATGCAAACCTGGGATCGAAGCCGCCTCGGTGGGGTGGTGTTGCCAACCCGGTGAGCCGTCTCGATCGAACGTGCGTTTGTACGGCTGGGGACACTATGCCACGTCGAACGTACGTATGTTCGACTTTCGCCGAAAAAACTTTCCTGACCTGGTCGACGTTGTGTTCGAACCACCGTTCGGCCTAGTGTGCGTCCATGTCGAACGAACGATCGATCGAATCGCCCGTCGGGGCCTGGGTCGCCACGCCCGGGCCGGCGGCATCGACCGGTCGACTCGTCGTTCCAATCGGGCGCACGAGCCCCAGGACAACAGCGGTGGCAGCACGCGTGGTTCGCTGTCACACCCCCTGAGGAGACTGTGAACATGGTTGCCCTACTCCACCCGAACGACGCATCGGATCGGTCCGATGCCCGGACATCCCGGAGAGGTACGTGTCGTGCCGGCTCCGTAACCTCCGGTCGGACCTCGTCATCCACTAGTCCCGATCGTGGACACCTTCGGCTCGTCGTGGACAATACCGACCACCAGGCGTCCGCTGGTCCGGACCGGCCGCTGCTGCTCCTTTTGGTTGCCGTCGGTCTGGTCGTGTTCGGCCTGCTGTTCGGTGTCCGGGTCCTGCAGGGCGGCCCGCCCGCCGAGGCAACCGTCGTCGGGAATCTGTCCGTTGCCGAGCCAGTACCGATCCCGGGGGACGTCGTCGTGGTGGCGCAGCCCGGTGACTCTCTCTGGTCGATCGCCCAGTCGATTGCCCCGGATTCCGATCCTCGACCGGTCGTGGCAGCCCTGATTGAGGCCAATGGTGGCGATTCGGTACGAATCGGTCAGGAAATCGTTATCCCGCAACAGCTTCTAGATTGATGTCGGCCGCTAGTTTTAGCGGTGTGCGTTGTCCGATCTGCCAAGAGGACAATACAAAGGTCATCGATTCACGCTCCGCCGACGAAGGTGCCTCCATCCGCCGCCGACGAGCGTGTGGCTCCTGCGATCGTCGGTTCAACACTTACGAACGGGTCGAAGAAGCGCCGGTCGTCGTCATCAAACGCTCCGGGGTTCGGGAGCCCTTCGATCGGGAGAAGGTGGTCAGTGGTCTGGTCGCCGCTTCGAAAGGGCGGCCGGTGTCAGCCGCCGATTTCGAGCGGTTGGTCTGTGGTGTGGAAGAGGCGGCGAAAGCAGAGGGTGGTGATGTCAGCTCGGAGTGGGTCGGGCTCTCGGTGCTCGACCGGCTGCGGAGTCTGGACGAGGTCGCCTATCTGCGGTTCGCCAGCGTCTACAAATCGTTCAACGACATCGGGGACTTCGAGCGTGAGGCGCGGCTGATCAAGCTCGACGGCCCGGAGCCGGCAGCGCACTGAGTTCCCCCGGTCGGCCGGCGGCCGACACTACGGTTGCGCGGTGTCCCGTCGCCGCCGCACATCATGTCCGCTTCCTCCCGCCGCTTGCCTCCTCCTCGGATTGGTGGCGATGGTGCTCGTCGCTTGCGGTGGCGACTCGGCGGGAGAGTCGGCCGAGGTGGCCTTCGTCGACGACAGCGGCGGCTCGGCTCCAGCCGATACCACCGACGACGTCGAGGGCGCGGGGGCGTCCAGCGGGCAGGGTGAGGATGACCGCGTCGACCGCGACGCCACGGAATCGGTCGACTCGGTGGACGTCGCACCGGACACCGCCGCCGTTGCACCCGATGGCCCGACCGGCTCGAGCGACGACGACCAGGGCGGATCGACTTCGCGGCTGATGACCGAAGCCGCTGCCGCCGTCACGATCGGCCCGTGCCGATCGGCGGCGATCGGCCTGGAGATGACGGTCGTCCCGGACGGGTGGGCCTGTCGAGTACTGGCCGACGACGGGACCGGTCTCGCCGGATTCACCCTGTTCCAGCCCGAGGCCGGTGGCGGCATCGAGATCACGATCTCGACGGTCTCGCCGTTCGGCTCGGTGTGCGACGCCATGGTCGCCTGCGATCGGGCCGAGCCGATCGATCTCGGCGCAGACTTCGAGATGGCAACCTTCGACGCCGGTGGTGTGCCCTTCATCTACGGCACCCACGTGACCATCGCCGCCGACGTGGCGGTCACCACACCGGGTCCGTTGAACGACGAGGCCACTGCGTTCGTCGTCGCCGTGCTCGACGGCGTACGTCCGTTCCAGCGGAACTAGGGGAGTGCTGGTCAGCTCGGCGAAGGCGTTGCGGCCTGCCTCACCCACCGGCAGAAGAGGAAGTCGTCGTCGGTCCATACCCGCCGGAGCTGCATACCGGCAGGTGGACCGGCGGACACCGGCCCGACCGCTGTCCGCCGAGAATCGCCGCCGAGCAGATGCGGCGACAGGGACAGGTTCCACTCGTCGACCAGTCCGGCCTCGATCAGCTGGCCGTTGAGGGACGGGCCGCCCTCGCTCAGTATCGATGTCAGACCTCGCTCGGCCAGGGCGGCCACGGCGGCGGCCGGGTCCACCCCGTCGTCGCCGGCCTCGACGATCTCGGCCCGATCGGCCAGTTCGGCTCGACGTTCGGCCGGAGCGGATGCGGCGGTGAGGATCAGCGGGCGGTTGGCCTCGTCATCGAACAGCGGGAGGTCGGTCTCCAACCGGAGACTCCTGGTCACGACGGCCAGCCGGGGATGGGCCGCCTGCCCTCTGCCGGTGCGCTCGGCAACCACCGCCTCGGATTGGGTTGGCGGCCGGTACCGCTCCTCCCGAACCGTCGACGCCCCGACGAGGATGGCGTCTGCCACCGAACGGAGTGCGGCGAAGACCGCCTTGTCCCCGGCCCCACCGAGCTGACCGGAGACCCCATCGACCGCGGTGCCACCGTCGGCAGAGGCGATCATGTTGGTGTAGAGCCAGGCCCCACCATCGGGCGACCGGCGTTCTTCGGCGGCGACGGCCGCCCGGACGTCGATCGGCTGGTCGTCGGCGGTCGGGAAGAGCTGCAGCATCCGGCCATGCTAGGGGTTCGCGGACCTCCCGGTACCAGCCTCCTCGGGCGACACGGTTCGAGGGGAGACCGCAACGCGTGAGTCGATTCGCACCCGTGGTGATGGTCAACAGGTTGTCCCCATCTATCCACGGAGAACGGTGACAATCCCCACGAAATCCACAGTGTCGTCCTCTTCCGATCCACAGCGAACCGTGCGTAGAGTCGTTGGTCGGTGCCCTCGTGGGGCAGCAGGTTTGTGACGGAGGTCGGGTGTAGGGCATCAGTATTGATGGGCTCAGGCGGTTGGGCCTGTGGGTTCGGCAACCCGCATCGTTGGCATTCCTCGTTTGCCTCTTCGCGTCGGTCCGAACCTCGACCTGGTCCTGCTCACTCGACTTCCGTCATGCCCCACGAGGCCGTGCACCACCCAACCGCCACAGGCCCAGGAGGTGCCCCAGGACACGCCGACCCTTTTCTTTCACGTCTCCATTGACATCATCGTAATTACAGTGTTGTAATGAGGGACCACATCTTGTGCGTCGCTCCGAGGGAGCCGGCGGTTAGCACAAGATCTAGTGTTCGCAAGAACGCTGGGTGACACGCTTGCAGTTCACGGGTACTCAGGCGCCACACCCGGTCCGGGACGGATCGGGGGGCGGCACGGGGCCGGTGGCTCGCCCACGGGGGATCGGGTGAGTGGAGCGGGGAGCTCAACGGTCGAGCACTGGATCGAGTGCTGACCATCGAGGCCTCAGATCGGTGCGCAGGGTCACGTTGCGAGTCATTTCCTCTCCCGCCGGGAGAAGCCAACACGGCAGGACTGGCCGCCCGTCCAGCGGGTGTCCTCCAGGCCTGCGCCTTGGCAACCCATACGACGGCTCGTAGCGCGACACCATTCCCGCAGACGCACTGAGAAACGACACGGACCACGTCGCAACAGACGAAATCCACAGACATCCAGCAACACCTATTTCACACCAACCCACACGTTTGACCGGGTCGAACGTGGGAACAGAAAGAAGCTTTCGAATGGCGCTCGCATCAGAGCAGACTCGCATTGGACTCCGCCGCTACTTCACCACGCCAGGGATCGATCCCTACGACACGGTGACCTGGGAGAAGCGGGACGCTCGGATAAGCAACTGGAAGACCGGTGAGATCGCCTTCGAGCAGCTGGATGTCGAAGTGCCGGACTTCTGGTCGGTCAATGCAACCAACATCCTTGCCCAGAAGTACTTCCGGGGAACGCTCGGCACGCCGGAGCGGGAGACGTCGCTCCGCCAGGTGGCAGACCGGGTCGTCAACACCATCACCAAGTGGGGCATCGAGGACGGCTACTTCGAGGCCGCCGAGGCCGAGATCTTCAACGCCGAGCTCCGCCATCTGATCATCCACCAGATGGGTGCGTTCAACTCGCCGGTGTGGTTCAACATCGGCGTCCGTGGCGTCCCCCAGCAGGCGTCGGCCTGCTTCATCCTGTCGGTCGACGACAAGATGGACTCCATCCTCAACTGGTACGTCGAGGAGGGCACGATCTTCAAGGGCGGCTCCGGCGCCGGCATCAACCTCTCCCAGATCCGGGCAAGCGCCGAGCGGCTCAAGGGCGGCGGTACCGCCTCCGGCCCGGTCAGCTTCATGCGAGGAGCAGACGCCTCGGCCGGGACGATCAAGTCCGGTGGCAAGACCCGACGGGCGGCCAAGATGGTCATGCTCGACATCGACCACCCGGACATCGAAGAGTTCATCTGGTGCAAGGCCACCGAAGAGAAGAAGGCCCGGGTCCTGCGCGAGGCAGGGTTCGACATGGATCTCGACGGGGCCGACAGCCACTCGATCCAGTATCAGAACGCCAACAACTCCATCCGGGTCACCGACGAGTTCATGCAGGCCGTGATCGACGACGCCGACTGGAACCTGGTGGCCAGGACCACCGGAGAGATCGTCCGCACGGTCAAGGCCAAGGACCTGATGCGGCAATTCGCCCAGGCCACCTGGGAGTGCGCCGATCCCGGTATGCAGTACGACTCGACGATCAACCGGTGGCACACCTCGGCCAACACCGGCAAGATCAACGGCTCCAATCCCTGCTCTGAGTACATGCACCTCGACAACTCGGCGTGCAACCTGGCGAGCCTCAACCTGTTGAAGTTCCTCCGGGACGACGACACCTTCGACGTCGAGGGCTTCAAGGTCGCCATCGAGCACTTCTTCACCGCCCAGGAGATCCTGGTCGGCCGGGCCGACTACCCGACCGAGCGGATCGGCGAGAACTCGCTGGCATTCCGCCAGCTCGGCCTCGGCTACGCAAACATCGGCGCCCTGCTGATGAACCTTGGTCTGCCGTACGACTCCGATGAGGGCCGGGCCCTCGCCGCCTCGATCACCTCGCTGATGACCGGCCACGCCTACGCCACCTCGGCCAAGACCGCCATGCGGATGGGCCCGCACGAGGGCTACGAGGCCAACCAGGAGCACATGCTCCGGGTCCTCGACCAGCACCGTCAAGCGTCGCTCGAGATCGACGCCGGCACCGCCCCGGCCGACATCCTCCGGGAAGCCCAGGACGCCTGGGACACCGCCTGCGAGCAGGCTGTTCTCGCCGGTACCCGCAACGCTCAGGCCACCGTGCTGGCGCCGACCGGCACCATCGGCCTGCTGATGGACTGCGACACCACCGGCATCGAACCCGACCTCGGTCTTTGCAAGATGAAGAAGCTGGTCGGCGGCGGGACCATGATGATCGTCAACCAGTCGGTGCCCCGGGCCCTCAGCCGTCTCGGCTACACGGCCACGCAGATCGAAGAGATCGAGGCCTACATCGACGAGAACAAGTCGATCCTCGGCGCCCCGCACCTGCAGGATCAGCACGTTGCCGTGTTCGCCTGCTCGATGGGCGACAATCCGATCCACTACCTCGGCCAGGTCAAAATGATGGCGGCGGTCCAGCCGTTCATCTCCGGCGCCATCTCCAAGACGGTCAACATGCCGGAGGAGGTCTCGGTCGCAGACGTCGAACAGCTTCACATCGACGCGTGGCGGATGGGCGTCAAGGCCATCGCCATCTACCGGGACAACTGCAAGGTGGCCCAGCCACTGTCGATGGCCAAGAAGGACGACGACACCGATGACGAGGCCACCGCTACCGCCACCGCGGAGCCGGCGGAACCGGAGGTGAAGGTCGTCTACAAGCCGATCCGGGAGAAGCTCCCCCGGGATCGCCGGTCCCGGACCTTCGAGTTCCGGGTCGCCGACTGCAAGGCGTTCGTCACGGTCGGCGAGTACGACGACGGTCGCCCGGGCGAGGTCTTCCTCCGGGTCTCGAAGCAGGGCTCGACCATGGCCGGGATCATGGACTCCCTCGCTCTGTCGCTGAGCCACGGCCTGCAGTACGGCGTGCCGCTGCGGGCCTACGTCGAGACCTACACCGGGATGCGGTTCGAGCCGGCCGGTATGACCGACGACCCGGACATCCGGATCGCCACCTCGATCATGGACTTCCTGTTCCGCAAGCTGGCGGTGTTCTACCTCAGCTACGACGAGCGGGCATCGCTCGGCATCTTCACCACCGGTGAGCGGACCCAGCAGACGCTGCCCGGCGTCGATGACACCGTGCCCTCGTCGCCCGGCCAGTTGCCGATGGACCCGCCCTCGGTCGAGTCGGCCCAGGACCTGGTTGCCGTCATCGAGGCGGTGCACGACACCGCCGGTGTGGCAGACCCGGATGCACCGATCTGCATGCAGTGCGGCATCACCATGCAACGAGCGGGCAGCTGCCACGCCTGCCCCGGGTGTGGCAACACCAGCGGCTGCAGCTAGTAGGGACCGAACCGAACAGGGCGCGCGGGAGGAGCGACGCCTCGCCGGGATCCGAGGGGCCATCCCCGAGGTTCCAGAACGGTGGAGCGTCGCTCCTGGCGCGCCCTGGCCCGTGCAAGCTGGCGGGCCGCAACAGCCGTATATTGCCGGCGACCACGGGCCCGGTGCCGGTACGGTCCTGCCATGCCCTCGCCAGCAACGCTCCTGACCTTCGCTGCCGCCACCCTGGTGCTACTGATCCTGCCCGGCCCGGCGGTGATGTACATCGTGACCCGCAGCGCAACTCAGGGCCGGATGGCGGGCCTGGTGTCGGTCGCCGGGATCCACCTCGGCACCGCGGTCCACGTCGTCGCCGCCATGGTCGGCCTCTCGGCGGTGCTGGTGGCCTCCGCCACCGCCTTCACCGCGGTCAAGCTGGTCGGCGCCGGCTATCTGCTGTGGCTCGGGTTGCAGTCGCTTCGCGCCGCCACACGGCGCCCGGGGCGTCGAAGCACCACCGAATCGGACGACCAGCCACCGGTCGATGCCCGATCGCTTCGTCGGGTCTTCTTCGACGGGGTAGTCCTCAACATCCTGAATCCGAAGACCGCCGTCTTCTTCCTCTCCTTCGTGCCCCAATTCGTCGACCCCCGTGCCGCCTCGCCTGCCCTGACCATCGCAGTGCTCGGTGCGGTGTTCGTCTGCCTCGGCATCGTGTCCGACGGTGCGTTCGCCATCGCCGGGGGCTGGATCGGCCAGCGGCTTCGTCGCTCGCCGACACTCAGACGCCGGACCGACCTGGTCGCTGGCACCGCCTACCTCGGCCTCGGGGTCGTCACCGCCACCGCCGGAGGTCGCACCGGCTGAGCGGCTCTCGGCCGTTGCCAGCGAACACCGCTGGGTCGGTTGCCCCACGTTCGGCCACCAACCGGCCGAGAACCGGTAGCGTTGCAGACTGACCGAGAGGACCGGACCAATGTCCACACCTGCAGTACCGGGCGCCGACGGCGCTGCCGATCAGCCGATCACCACCGCCGGGGCGGTCGACGTGGTCGGGGTCGGTAACGCCATCGTCGATGTCCTGGCAACCACCAGCGACGAGTTCGTGCTCGGCCAGGGCCTCGAGAAGGGCTCGATGTCGTTGATCGACGAGCACCGGGCACTCGAGCTCTACGGCATGCTTGGGGAGTCGATTCGGGCCTCCGGTGGTTCGGCAGCCAACACGATGGCCGGTATTGCCTCGTTCGGTGGCTCGGCCGCCTACATCGGCAAGGTCAGCGACGATGAGCTCGGCAAGGTCTTCGCCGAGGACATGACCAACATCGGGGTGCGGTTCGAACAGCCGCCCCGGAGCGACGGCCCGAGCACCGCGATGTGTCTGGTGCTCGTCACCCCAGACGCCCAGCGGACCCTCAACACCTACCTCGGGGTGTCGGCGCTGCTGGAGCCGGACGATGTCCGGCCCGAGGTCGTGCAGCGGGCGCCCCTGCTGTTCTGTGAGGGCTACCTGTGGGACGTCGAGTCGGCCAAGCAGGCCATCCGCAAGGCGATGGACCTGGCCATCGACGCCGGCTCCAAGGTGGCGCTGACCCTGTCTGACACGTTCTGCATCGAGCGGCACCACCAGGAGTTCTCCGAGCTCGTTGCCGGACCGGTCGACATCCTGTTCGCCAACAAGGCCGAGCTGACCCGCCTCTACGAGACGGACCTCGACAGCGCGGTCAAGGCGGTGGCCGAGCAGGTCGAGTTGGCCTGCGTCACCCTCAGCGAAGAGGGCTCGTGGCTGGTCTCGAACGGGGAGATCATCGAGATCGCCGCCGAGGAGGTCGCAGACGTCATCGACACCACCGGCGCCGGCGACCAGTACGCGGCCGGGGTGCTCTACGGTCTCGCCCGCGGCCTGCCACTGCCGGAGGTCGGACGGCTCGGCTCGCTTGCGGCGGCCGAGGTCATCTCCCACCTCGGTCCCCGGCCGGAACGGCCGCTCTCCGACTTCCTGCGGTAGTAATCCCCGAACCGGCTGGCGTGTCGTTCAGGGCCCGACCCGGGCCACCGCGGCGTCGATCGCAGCGGCAGTGACGCCGACCAAGGTCTCCAACTCCTCGTCGGTGATCGTGAACGGTGGGCCGAACACCAGCGCGTCCGGGACCCCGGCGCAGCCGGCCGGATAGATCCAGCAGTCCCGGGCCAGGGCTTCCTGGACCACCACCGGCGCCAGCGCCCCGTCGAAGTGGGCGCCGGTGGCTCGATCCCGGACCAGCTCGACCCCCTGCAGCAGCCCCCGGCCCCGGATGTCTGCCACGTTCGGGTGGTCGCCAAGCGCGTCGGTCAGCAGCCCGGCCAGCCGCTCACCGGCCCGAGCGGCCCGTTCGATCAGGGCCTCATCCTCGATGATCGACAGGACTCGATCAGCAACCGCACAGGCCACGTCTGCGCCACTGAACGTGAAGTACATCACCGTCTGCTCGGCTTCGGCGATCGGGAGGGTGATCCGTTCCGGCGCAAAGACCCCGCCGATCGGGACGTAACCTCCCGCCAGGCCCTTCCCGGCCACCAGCAGGTCGGGTACCACCTCGACGTGATCGACCCCGAACCGCCTCCCGGTCCGACCGAACCCGGTCATCACCTCGTCGCAGATCAACAGGATGCCGTGGTCGTCGCAGAGCCGCCTGAGGCCCGGCAGGTAGTCGTCCGGTGGGACCAACGCTCCGCCGGACGCCCCGCTTACCGGCTCGACCACCAGTGCGGCGACCGTCGCCGGGTCCTCGGCCTCCACCAGCTTGCGGACCTTGTCCGCATCGAAGAAGTCGGCCATCGGTTGCTCGGTCAGCATCGGCTCCAGCGAGGCGCGCCGACGGTCATGGTTGGCGACCGACAGTGTCGCCAGGGTCGCTCCGTGGTAGCTGATCTCCCGACCGATGACCTTCCGTCGATCGAGCTCTCCCCGGGCGGCGTGGTACTGGCGGGCGATTCGCAATGCGGTGTCGACCGACTCCGATCCGCCGGAGACGAACAGGCAGCGGGTCAGGTCACCAGGCAGCCAGTCCGCCCGCAACCGCTCGATCAGTCGCAGCCGATGTTCGGTGGCGCTCACCGGCACCACGTAGGCTGCGCCCTGCATGGCCGCGGCCGCCGCTTCCGCCGGCTCCGGTCGGCCGTGACCGATATTGACCACCACCGCCCCGCCGGCCCCGTCGAGGATCCGTCTCCCGTCTGCGGTGTGGAGATGACTGCCGGCCCCACCGATGATCGTCATCGGGGCTGGTCCCGGAACAAACGGATAGATCGTCGACCGGCGCTGCGTCATGGAACGACACTAGGGCACCCGGTTCCGGCCGGCCCCATTGCTCAGCCGGCGGGACGGACCTCCGGGCCGCCGAACAGTAGGCCCTGTCCCCAGTCGACCTCCAGGGTCCGGAGGGCCTTGGCCTGCGGCTCGGTCTCGACCCCTTCGGCCACCACCCAGGCGCCGGTCCGGTGGGCCAGGTCGACCACGGCCCGGATGATGGCGGTGGCCTCGGTGCTCGGTAACGCGGCGATCAGGTCACCGCTCAGCTTCAGCACGTCTGGCTTGAAGCTGGTCGCCACCCGGAGGCTGGAATACCCGTCGCCGACGTCGTCGATGGCGATCCGGACCCCGGCGTTCCGCAGCTTGGTCAGCTGGGCCGCCGCCAGGTCGATGTCGTTGTAGCGGTTACGTTCCGCCGCCTCGAACACCAGCTGGTCGGCTTCGAGGCCGATGTCTTCGGCCTGGCGGATCGTTCGGCGGGCGGCCGACAGGTCGAAGCTGCCGTCCGGGGCCATGATGTTGAGGAACAGCAGGCCGGCGCCGAGCCACGGCCCGACACCGCGAATGGCCAGTTGTCGACCCAGCTGGTCCAACTCGGCCACCCAGCCGCCCTTGGTCGCCCGGGCGATGAGATCCTCGGCGCTCAGCACCTCACCGGAGATCTGTCGAAGGTGCCTCCGGTCAGATCGACCTCCCTCCTGAAGGAGGAGACATCGAAATCCGCAAAAACG
>JBCCFN010000093.1:0-17493 GCA_039029715.1 Actinomycetota bacterium
CTGGCCAACTCGTTCGGGTTCAAGGACAGCGCCTACCTCGACCTGGACGAGAAGGCCCACAAGCGGGAGAACATCAACGTCAACTTCGACGACGATGCCAACCCGTTCCCACCCCAGTCCGGGGGTCTGCGGGACTGAGGGGGCGCAGGCGCCCCACCCCCTGACCGATGGACTTCCAAACCAGTCAGCACGAGGCCAAGCAGAACACGACCCAGTTGATCGTGCTGCTGGCACTCGGGGTGCTGGCCATCATCCTCATCGTCTCGCTGCTGCTGGTCGGCCTGTTCTGGTACGGGTCCGGTGAGTTCCAGTTCCTGGAGGCATTCATCCTGGCCGCCCCGTTGACCACGATCGGCATCGTCGGGGCGTCGCTGGTGAAGTCCGGCCAGATCCGGGGTGGCGGCGGCGCTTACGTCGCCACGTCGTTGGGTGGCCGCCAGGTCGACTTCAACACCCTGGACCCGGCCGAGAAGCAGCTGTCGAACATCGTGGAGGAGATCGCCATCGCCTCCGGCATGCCGGTCCCGGCGGTGTTCGTCATGGACCAGGAGCAGGGGATCAACGCCTTCGCTGCGGGCTGGACGGCCGACAACGCCGCGGTTGCGGTCACCAGGGGCGCGTTGGAACAGCTCAACCGGCGGGAGCTGCAGGGCGTGATCGCCCACGAGTTCGCCCACATCCGCAATGGCGACATGCGGATCAAGACCCGGATCATCGGTTGGGTCTTCGGCATCGCCATCGTCACCGTGCTCGGGCGGATCCTGCTCCACAACCTGTGGTGGACGCCCCGGAGCCGCAACCGGGAAGACAACTCCGCCCTGGTCCTGCTGGCGGTCGGTTTCGGGTTGGTGGCGGTCGGGGCGATCGGCAGCATGTTCGCCCGGATGGTGCAGTCGGCGGTCAGCCGGCAGCGGGAGTACCTGGCGGATGCCTCGGCGGTCCAGTACACCCGGGACCCGACCGGGATCGGCGGCGCCCTGCTCAAGATCGGCGGGATGGGTGCGGAGAACCGGGTCCGGGCCGCTCATGCCACCGAGGCCGGCCATCTCTTCTTCTCTTCGGCCTTCGGCTCGAGCTTCGGCTCGGCGTTCGCCAGCCACCCGCCGCTCGAGGATCGGATCCGTCGACTCCTGCCAGATTGGGATGGTGAGTACCCGGCCCCGATGCCGATTCAATCCCAGACCAGCCGTCGCCGCGAGGCGAACCGATCGGCCCGCGGTCGCGGTGCCGGCCCGTTCGGGGCGGTCCTCCCCGGGCAGGTGGCCATTCCCGGCATGCCGGCGGCCGGTGGGATCGACCCCGGTGCGGTGGTCGTCGCCGGCCTGGCCGGCGGAGGTGGCGGCGCCGGAGCCGGCAACGGCGCCGGGCGGTTGGGTCGGCCGACCTACGACGGCCCGACCGAGGCCCACATCGAGCACGCTCGCAGCCTGCTGTCGCTCATCCCGGAACAGACCCAGGCCTTCCTCCACACCCGCCAGGGTGCCGTCGCCTCGGTGATCGGCATGCTGGTCGCAGTCGAGCCGGACGTCCGGGGGGCCCAGCTGGCCCGGGCCGGGCAGGCCCTCCAGCTGGAGCCGGCGTATCTCGACCAGGCCGGCCAGGTGATCGGGCGGTTGCACCGCTCCCTGCAGTTGCCGGCGATCGACATCGCCCTCCACTCGATCCGGGAGACCCCCTACGAGTTCAAGCTGGTCCTGGCCGACACGATCCGCGACATCGAGGCGACCCGGCCGGACCAGGACCTGTTCCGCTGGATGCTCCGCCGGGTCATGCTGCGGCACCTGGCGGACCAGCATGACGACGGGTCGTCGGTCCGGACCCGATCGCTCGACGAGCTCCGGGCCGAGGCAGCACTGGTGCTGGCGATCGTTGCGTGGTTCAACAGCTCCGGATCCGACCAGACCCAGTCGGCCTACGACGCGGCGCTGGCGGCCATCGGTTCACCGGCCCAACCGGTGCCACCGGTCGAGGCGCTGACGTTCGACCGGCTGGACGTCGCCCTCGATCAGCTGGTCGATCTCGACCGGCCGGGCCGGGAGGCGTTCGTCAACGGTGCGACCGCCGCCGTGCTCCACGACGATCGGACCACGGTCGAGGAGGCCGAGCTGGTCCGGGTGGTCGCCGACGCAGTGCGGCTCCCGGTCCCGCCCCTGCTGCCGGCCTGAGCCCCCGGGTAGCCGCCGCCTCCTCTGCTGCCTCCGCCTCCACCTGCGGCTGCGGGGTTGATCCTGCCGCGGTAGGTGTGGCCGATTCGGCAGTGTTGTAGCGACAGCGACAGTGGCAGCGCCAGCGCGGTCGGAGGTGCCGGCATCGTCGTTTGGTTGTCCCGGGGTTGTCGCTATCACACTGCGCAGAACAGCACCGCCAACCCCCTGGGGCGGGCTCAACCCATCGTGTCGAGGGCGGCCGTGAGGGCAGCCACGGTCCGATCGACGTCTGCGATCTTGTCCAGGCCGAACAGGCCGATCCGGAACGTCGAGAAGCCATCCGGCTCACCGCACATCAACGGGACACCGGCCGCAACTTGGAGGCCGGCGTCAGCGAACCGCTTGCCGGTCTTGATGTCCGCCTCGTCGGTGTAGGACACGACGACCCCCGGGGCCTGGAAGCCCGGTGCGGCCACGCTGGCGAACCCCCGGTCCTCCAGCAGGGCCCGGACCCGGCCACCGAGGTCCCGCAGCGCTGCGTCCGCCGCGGCGAAGCCGAACGCCTCGGTCTCGGCCATCACGCCCCGGAAGGCGGCAAGCGCATCGGTCGGCATGGTTGCGTGGTAGGCGTGGCCGCCGGTCTCGTAGGCGGCCATGATGTCCCGCCACTTCCGGAGGTCGCAGGCGAAGCTGGAGCTCGTCGTCTCCTCCAGCCTGGCGACCCCGGCCGGCGACAGCATGACCAGCCCGGCGCACGGGGGACCGCTCCAACCCTTCTGGGGCGCCGAGATCAACACGTCGACCCCGGTAGCTGCCATGTCGACCCAGACGGTGCCGGAGGCGATGCAGTCAAGGACGAACAGTCCGCCGACGGCATGGGTCGCCTCGGCCAGCGCCGTCAGGTAGTCCTCCGGGAGGAGCATGCCGGCCGAGGTCTCGACGTGGGGGGCGAAGACCAGCGAGGGCCGCTCGGCCGCGATGGTGGCGGTCACCTCCTCGATGGGTGGCGGGCGGAACGGGCTGCGGGGCGTCCCGTCGGACGACGCGGTCAGCACCGTCTGGCCGGACGGGATGGCGCCGGCGTCGAGGATCTGGGTCCAGCGGTAGCTGAACCAGCCATTGCGAACGACCAGCACCTGCTGGTCGGTGGCGAACTGCCGGGCCACCGCTTCCATTCCGTAGGTGCCGCCGCCGGGGACCACGATGGCGGACTCGGCGTTGTAGGCCCGCCGGAGCCCGCCGGAGATGTCGGTCATGACCCGCTGGAACGAGGCCGACATGTGGTTGAGGGCCCGGTCGGTGTAGACCACCGAGTATTCGAGCAGGCCGTCTGGGTCGACGTTCGGCAACAGGCCGGGCATGGCGCACTCCTTCGATGATCGGTCCGGGCCCTCACCCTAGCCTCGACGCCGGTTGCGGCCATCTGGAACACTGGCCCGATGTCCGATGCAGAGCTGTTCATCAAGGCCCGAGACGCGCTCCAGGAGCACCGGACCGACTACGACGCCGCTCGGGGTGGCTTCGCCTGGCCGACCCCGACCGATTTCAACTGGGCCATCGACTACTTCGACCGGATCGCCGATGGCAACGACAACCCGGCGCTCCACATCGTCGAGGAGGCCGAGGATGGCGGGGCCGGGATCGAAGCGACCCTGAGCTACGCCGAGCTGTCGGCCCGGTCCAACCAGGTGGCCAACTACCTGGTGGCCAACGGGGCGGCCCGGGGCGATCGAATCCTGGTGATGCTCGGCAACGAGGTCCCCCTCTGGGAGACGATGCTGGCCGCCATCAAGATCGGTGCGGTCGTCATCCCCGCCACCACCCTGTTGGCCGGGGCCGACCTGGCGGACCGGATGACCAGGGGCAACGCCACGATGGTGGTGACCAACCAGACCGGGGTCGCCTCGTTCGCCGAGTTGGATGCCACCCTGGTCGAGGGGGTGACCCTGATCGCCGTCGGCGGGGCGCCGTCAGGTTGGTCGGCCTACGAGGACAGCATGGCAACCGCCACCGGCTTCACCCCTGCTGCGCCGACCAGCCCGGACGATCCGCTGCTGGAGTACTTCACCTCCGGCACAACGGCCAAGCCAAAGCTGGTCCAGCACACCCAGGCCAGCTATCCGGTCGGCCACCTGTCGACCATGTATTGGCTCGGCCTGCAGAAAGGCGACGTCCACTGGACGATCAGCTCGCCGGGGTGGGCGAAGCACGCCTGGAGCTGCTTCTTCGCCCCGTTCAATGCACAGGCCTGCATCTTCATGTTCAACTACACCCGGTTCGACGGACCGGCGGTGCTGAAGGTCCTGGTCGACTACGGGGTCAACACCCTCTGTGCGCCACCGACGGTGTGGCGGTTCCTCATCCAGGAGGACATTGGCGCCTACGACGTGACCCTGCGGGAGCTGATCTCGGCCGGTGAGCCGCTCAACCCCGAGGTGATCGAACAGGTCCGAGCCGGTTGGGGGCTGACGATCCGGGACGGCTACGGCCAGACCGAGACCACGGCCCAGATCGGTAACACACCCGGTGCCGAGCTGAAGCCGGGCTCGATGGGCCGACCCCTGCCCGGCTATCGGATCGAGCTGCTCGACCCGGACGGCGAGCCGGCAGACGAGGGCGAGATCTGCATCGCCCTCGGCGACGACCGACCGATCGGCCTGATGACCGGCTACGCAGACGACCCGGAGAAGACCACCGAGGTGACCAGGGACGGCTACTACCACACCGGCGATGTCGGGTCCCGGGACGCAGACGGCTACATCACCTATGTCGGGCGGGCGGACGACGTGTTCAAGGCGTCCGGCTACCGGATCAGCCCGTTCGAGCTTGAGAGCGTCCTGATCGAGCACCCGGCGGTGGCCGAGGCCGCCGTCGTACCCTCGCCGGACCCGCTCCGGGGTTTCGTTCCGAAGGCCTACGTGATCCTGGCCGCAGACCATGGGCCGGACGCAGCGACGGCCGCTTCGATCTTCGGCTTCATGCGGGAACGAGTGTCTGGCTACAAGCTGGTCCGGCGGCTGGAGTTCAGCGACCTCCCGAAGACGATCTCGGGCAAGATCCGCCGGGTCGAGCTACGGGGGAACGAGCAGGGTCGCCCGGACGAGGGCCCTCGCAACGATCGGGAGTTCCTGGAGGCGGACCACCGGGGCTGATCGGGGGTCGCCGACCGGCGACCGATTTCTGCGGCGCAGGAGGCTGTGACAAGCTTCGGCATGGCCGACTCCGAACAACGGGCCGACCCGCCGCCATCAGACCGGAGGAAGAAGCGCCCGCCGCGACCGCAGTCGTACTACGACGAGATCAAGGCCCGCTATGCCGAGGAGCGTGAGCTCCGGCTCGGCTACCGGCCGCCAGGGACCGAGCAGTACCTGGCCGCCGAAGGGTCGCTCGCCGACTACGAGCGGGACCCCCACATCGCTGACGTCGAGCCCCGGGACCCGATCGAGGACACGGTGGAGGTCCTCCTGATCGGCGGAGGGTTCTCGGCACTGCTTACCTCGGCCCGGCTGCGCGAGGCCGGCGTCGAACGGATCCGGATCGTCGAGCGCGGGGCGGACGTCGGGGGGACCTGGTACTGGAACCGGTACCCGGGCGTGGCCTGCGATGTGGTGGCCTACGACTACCTCCCGCTGCTCGACGAGATGGGGTACGTGCCAAGCCGGCACTACGCCCAGGGGCCGGAGATCCTGGCCCACTGCCAGGCCATCGCCAGACGGTACGACCTCTACGACCTGGCGGTGTTCCAGACCACGGTGACCGAGACCAGATGGGACACCGACGAGGAGCTGTGGCACGTCCGCACCGACCGCGGCGACCACCTCCGGGCCCAGTTCGTGGTCTGCGCAAACGGCACCCTGGCCAAGCCGAAGCTGGCCCGCATCGAGGGGATGACCGACTTCGGCGGTCACTCGTTCCATACCTCCCGGTGGGACTACGACTACACCGGGGCCGACCTGGAGCACCTGGCGGACAAGCGGGTGGCCATCATCGGCACCGGGGCGTCCGCGGTCCAGATCATCCCCGAGCTCGGCAAGCGGGCCAAGGAGGTCTACGTCTTCCAGCGGACCCCGTCGTCGATCGACATCCGGGACGACTGGGAGACCGACCCGGACTGGGCGGCGTCGCTGCAGCCGGGCTGGCAGGCCAAGCGGCGGGCCAAGGCCCTGGCCCGGATCGGTCGAGGCGGGTTCGTCTACGGCGGCTCGAGCCACGGCGAGATGAGCCGGGAGGAGAAGATCCGCCGTCAGGAGAACGCAAACATCGATCAGATGATGCGGATCCACCGCCGGATCGATGCCGAGGTCGACGATCCGGCGACCGCCGAAGCCCTCAAGCCGTGGTACATGTTGATGTGCAAACGGCCGTGCTTTCACAACGAGTACCTGCCGACGTTCAACCGGCCGAACGTCCATCTGATCGACACCAAGGGCCAGGGCGTGACCCTGATCGACGAGCGAGGACCGACGTTCGACGACCAGGTCTATGAGGTCGACCTGCTGATCTATGCCACCGGCTTCGAGGTACAACAGACCGGGATCTACAACCGGATCGTCGGCGAGCACGACCTGGAGCTGAACGACAAATACACCGACGGGATCCAGACCCTGTTCGGCATCCACTCCGCCGGCTTCCCGAACCTGTTCATCATGGGCGGCTACCAGGCGCCGTTCCAGTTCAACCTGACCGACATGCTCCAGACCCAGGGCGATCACATCGCAGCCTGCATCGACCATGTCCGCTCAAACGGCTACCACACGATCGACCCGACCCCGGAGGCCGAGGCGTGGTGGGTGGAACAGGTGATCCAGCATCGGGGCAAGACCAGCCGCAACAAGGAATGCACCCCGGGCTACTACAATTTCGAGGGTCAGTTCAATCGCCGGCAGGACGGGAATTACAACGGCGGGATACTGACCTATGTCGAACACATGGCCGAGGTCCGGGACCGGCGGATGGACGAGGTATTCGTCCTGACCAGCCGTGAGGTGACCTGAGCCATTCCACCCAAGCGGGACGGACATGCAGGTAGGGAACCCGATACTGAACGGCACGGATTTCAGGCCCACCGGCGGCGTAGCGGGCGCCACGGGTGCCGGGATCGGAAATTGAGGTACTCGTCCGATGCACGTTTCCCACGCTGAGCAGCCTGGTCCGGGCGCGTCTGCGTCGTCCGCCGCTGGTGGTGCGTTCGGGACCCTGCATGTGCTCGGCGGTCGGCAGCGGAACCCGGCCGGTCTACGGGAGCTCGACACCCAGTGGTACGGCTACGGGATGGGGGTCGTGGTCCGGGTCGGTGACGGCGCCCCGGAGACGGTCGAGACCTGGTCCTCCCGTCCGGGCACCTTCGGACCGGACGACCCGATCCTGTTCAAGTCGGCGTACCGTCGGGGCGACCTGCTGTACGCCTGCAGCCAGACCGAGGCCATGGTCTTCGACTACCCCTCGTTCCAGCTTCGACACCACGTCAGCCTGCCGGTCTTCAACGACGTCCATCACGTGATCCCCGGCGGCCCGACCGCCGACACCGCAGAAGATGACCGGACCCTGCTGGCCGCGGTCTCCGGTCAGGATGCCGTGGTCGAGTTCACGGTCGACGGTGAGCTGGTCCGGGTCTGGGCGGTCGACGGGTCGGACCCGACCGACCGGATCGATCCCGAACGGGACTACCGGATCAACACCAAGCTCAAGCCCCACGCCTTCCACCCGAACCATGTGTTCCGGATGCCGGACGGCTCGGCCTGGGTGACCCGGTTCGAGACCCGGGACGCGGTCCAGATCGACGACGTGTCCCGCCGCATCGCCATCGACCAGGAGCGCTGTCACGACGGCGTGGTCGATGGGGGACAGGTCCACTTCACCACGGTCGACGGCCACGTCGTGTCGGCAGATGTCGAGACGCTGGAGGTGGTCGGGAACCACCGGCTCGAGCGCCGGCGGGAGGACAGCCTGCTCGGCTGGTGCCGGGGGCTGACCTTCGTCGGGGACCACGCCATCGTCGGGTTCTCCCGGATCCGCCACACCAAGGTCCGGGGTGCGCTGTCGTTCATCCGGACCGGGTTCTCGGTCGCCGAGCCGACCCGGATCGCGGTCTATGACCGCCGGACCTGGCGGCTGGAAGAGGAGATCGACCTCGAGCCGGCCGGCTGCAACGCCGTGTTCACCATCGTCCAGGAGGATGCCGGTCTTGGCGGCGACCCGAGGTCGACCTCGTGATGTCCACCCAGCCCGAGCGGGACACCGGCCACGGCGAGGGCCAGTCGCTCCAGGTGCTGATGGTCAGCGCCCGGTTCGCGCCGTTCGTCGGCGGGACCGAGATCCACACCGGGCAGGTCTCGGCCGAACTGGTCCGCCGGGGTCACCGGGTCACCGTGCTCACCACCGATCTGGCCGGCACGCTGCCGGAGCAGGAGTGGGTCGACGGGGTCGAGGTCGTCCGGGTCCGGGCCTATCCCCGCCGCAGTGACCTCTACTATGCGCCCGGCCTCCGAAAGCTGATCGACGACCCCCGCTGGGATCTGGTTCACGTCCAGGGGTACCACACCGCCGTGGCCCCGCTGGCCCTCCGGGCTGCCCAGCGCCACGGTCACCCGACGGCCCTCACCTTCCACAGCGGCGGCCACTCGTCCCGACTCCGAAACCTCATCCGGCCGATCCAGGTCCGGGTGCTGAAGCCCTACCTGCTGCAGGCGCGGGCCCTGATCGGGGTGTCCCGGTTCGAAGCCGAGCTGTTCTCCCGGCGGATCGGGATCTCGCAGGACCGGATCGCCGTCATCCCGAACGGCGTCGACCGACCGAAGACCGGGTCGAGCCCGGACGGGGAGCAGACCCCGGCACCGACGGCCGAGCCAGACGTGGTCGACCCCGGGCCGGTCGATCCCCGCTCGGCGGCGGAGGCCAGCGGCTGTGGCCCGGACGACAAGATCATCCTGTCTGCCGGTCGTCTGGTCCGATACAAGGGCCACCACCGGATGATCAAGGCCATGCCGAAGATCCTGGCCGACGAACCGAGGGCCCGGCTGCTGATCCTCGGTCAGGGACCGTACGAGTCGTCGCTCCGTCGCCTGGTCGACCGCCTCGGGATCGCCGACCGGGTGACCTTCGACAGCGTCCCGTCGGATGAGCGGGACCGGCTGGAGGCGCTGTTCCGCTCCGCCTCGGTGGCGGTGGTGCTCAGCGACTACGAGTCCCACGGCATGGTGGCCCACGAGGCCATCGACGTCGGGCTGCCCCTGGTGGTCCTCGATCGCAGCGCCCTCGGCGAGCTGGCCGCCTCCGGCGCAGCCCGGGCCGTGCCACCCCGGGCGACCCGGCAGGAGGTAGCGGAGATCGTTCTCCGGTGCCTGGCCGAGGAAGCGACGTCTGCCCGCCGCTCGAGCCCCCGTTCGACCCCGGCAAACGGGGTCACCTGGCCGGAGATCACCGACCGCCTGGAGGGCCTGTACCGCCGCGTGCTCGCCGACGAGTCCGCCAGCGGCGGCGTCGGCTCACGTCCCCACGTCGCCTGATGCGGGTCCTGCTGGTCACCGACTTCTACCACCCCTACATCGGTGGGGTCGAGCTGCACGTCCGCACGCTGGCCCGGGCCCTGGCCGACCGTGGCCATGAGGTTGCAGTCGCCACCTTGCCGGTGGCAGACGGCCAGGAGCGGACCGCGGACGGGCCGGTCACCGTCTACACCGTCGGGCACCTGGCCCAGCGGATCGGGGCCCGGTTCGCCCACGTCGAGCGGCCGTGGGCCCCACCGTTCCCCGACCCGGTCACCACCGTCGGCCTCCGCCGGGTGGTCCGTGACTTCCGGCCCGATGTGATCCACGGACACGACTGGCTCGCCCGTTCCGCCCTCCCTCGGGCGGTGTCCGGTACGGTGCCGGTCATCACCAGCCTCCACTACTACACCCGCAACTGCGCAAAGAAGACGCTGTGGCGGGACGGCACGGTCTGCGAGGGGCCGGCGTTCCGTCGGTGTCTGTCGTGCGCGGCCGACCACTACGGGACCGCTCGGGGTGTGGCGGTCACCCTCGGGGTCCGGGCCGGGCAGTGGTTCGAGGACCGGCGGACCAGTCGCTGGATCTCGGTCTCGGCCGCCACCGAGGCCGGCAACGGGCTGGTCGGCGCTCCACACTCCTCCGTCATCGTCAACCCGGTCCCGAGCAATCCGGATCGCGTCGCCGGTCCCACCGATGAGGCGGCATCGTCGGCCCCCCTCCCCGAGGCGGTCCCGGACGGGCCGTTCATCCTGTTCGTCGGCGACATCCGGCCGGAGAAGGGGGTGGCGGTGCTTGCCGATGCGGTGACGATGCTCCGTGGTCGCGGCGTCGACGTGCCGCTGGTGTTGGCCGGCGAGACCATGTCTGGTGACGTGACGTTCCCGTCCGGGACCGTCCAGCTCGGCCCGGTCCCCAACCCGGTGGTCAAGCGGTTGTGGGCCACCGCCACCGTCGGGGTCGTACCGTCACTGTGGCCGGAGCCGTTCGGCCTGGTCGCCATCGAGGCGATCGAGGGCGGCTGCCCGCTGGTGGCCGCCGATCACGGCGGCCTGGCCGAGATCCTGGCCGACGGGCGCGGGACCCTGGTCCCGCCCGGCGACGCCGCACGGTTGGCGGATGGCGTCGCCGCATTGCTTGCCGACGAGGATGCCAGGGCCACCCAGGCCCGCCTGGCCACCGCTTCGCTCGATCGCTACCGGGTCGATGTGGTCGTCGACCAGATCGAGGCCGAGTACCGGCAGGCCCTCGGCCCGGTACCGTCCGGCTCGGCGGTGGCCGGCGTCGGCCGGTGAACCATCCCGGGCCGCCGGCCGGTGACACGCCGGCCGCCACCGTCGTCATCACCAACCACAACTACGAGCGTTACCTCGGTGCCGCGGTCGACAGCGTTCAATCTCAGACCACCCCGTGCCAGATCGTCGTAGTCGACGACGGGTCGACCGATGGGTCCGGTGCGGTGCTCGACCGGTTGGCGGCCGACCTCGGCGAACGGGTCCGGGTCGTGCGGCGCCCGGAGGCCGGGGGGCAGGCGGCGGCCATGAACACCGGGCTCGCCGAGGCGGTCGCGCCGATCGTGCTGTTCCTCGACGCCGACGATCTGCTCGACGCCGACGCGGTGGCCGAGGTGGTTGCGGCGTTTGCCGCGGAGCCGGCGGCGGCCAAGTGCCAGTTCCGGCTCGGTTGGATCGACGGCGACGGCAACCCGATCCCCGGCGGATTCCCGGAGCCCGAGCGTCCGTTGCCGGCCGGTGACCTGCGGGCCAGGATGGCGGTCGCCCCGGACGACATCCCGTGGCAGCCGACCTCCGGCAATGCGTTTCGGCTGGAGGCGCTTGCCCCGTTCCGGCCGATCCCCGAGGGCCCGTATCGGATCTCGGCCGACCACTGGCTGTCGAACCTCAGCGCTCTCGCCGGCCCGGTGGTGGCGATCGAGGAGGAGCTGGGCCGGTACCGGATCCACGGGGCAAACGCCGACCACCGGTCCGGCTTCGACCTGGTCCGGGCCCGGGAGATCCTGATCCGGACCGGTACCACCCGGGCCGCCCTGATCGAGTACGGCCGGTCGCTCGGCGTTGCGATGCCCGACGGGCCGGACGGCTTCCGGTCGCTGACCACCGCCGGGCTCCGGCTGGTGTCGCTCCGGGCCGGACCGGTCGACGGAACCACCCACCCCCACCCGGAGGATCGCCGGTTCGGCCTGTTGCGATCCGGCGTGACCGCAGCGCTGGCCCGAGATGATCTCTCGCCGGCCCATCGCCTCGCGGCGCTCGGTTGGTTCGTCGCGGTCGCCATCGCCCCTCGCCGCCTGGTCCCGACGCTGGCGGCGAAGGGTCTGACCCGGTAGCGGCGTCGAGGTCCGGTCAGGGCCAGAACCGCAGCAGCGTGGCCCGATGGTCGGCCATGGCCGCCAGGTAGTCGACAGAGGGCCCGGGGTCTTGGCGGCTGGTTCCGTGCTGGCCGGCCCGACGGGCTGCGGTGTAGCGGGCCTTCTCGAGCCAGGCGTGGGTCATCAGGAGCGGGACGAAGCCGGGGTCGACCCCGATACGTCCGAACGACCGGCGAAGCGCGGCTGCGGCGACGGCCCGGGGCTCCTCGGGGCCGGCGGCCAGGAATTCGAACGCGGCCAGCTCCTCATCGATCGATGCGGTGGCCAGGGCGGCATGGAGCCAGTACTTGACCACGGTGATCTGGTCGGCGCCGGCCGGGCCGGGTCGGCCGAGGGCCCGGGGTGGAGCCAGCTCCCAGTCGACGATGGTCAGCGCCGACCCGTCGTCGGCAACCACCACGTTCCAGGGACCGAGGTCGTAGTGGCGCTGGACCATCGGCAGCGGGCGGCCGACCAGGGCGCCCGAGCGGGCCGTCAGATCATCCCGCAGCGCGGTGAGGTCCGGTCCGCGCTCGGTCAACTCGGCCACCTGGTCGAACAGATCCCCGATCAGCTCGTCGAATCGGTCCGCCGTCCACGGTGCGGTCCGGTCGGTGACCGAGGCGTTGGCCAGTCGGTCGATGGCGCCGAGCGTCTGGTCCAGGACCGCGGAGCGGGCGGCCGGTACCCGGTGGCACAGGTCGGCGGCGGTCCAGCGGCCGGCGTAGCGTTCGACCGACGCCGCCAGCCCGTCGACGGTGGTGGCCCCGATCACGGCCGGGAGCAGCTCGGCCTCGGTCTGGCCGACCCGATCCCGGACCGCTGCGATGACCTCGATCTCGGCCTCGACGTTGCCGTTGTACCGCGGGCGCGGGGCGACCTTGGTCACGGTGCCGCCGCCGTCGGTCCCGGGCGGGTCGACCAGCACGGCCCGGCTGCCCTCGTCGTGGCCGCTGGTCATCAGGATCGGGAGCGCGCCGTCTGTCGGGGTCCGCTCAGCGATCACCAGACCGTCGGCTCCGGCGCCGATGGCCCGCCCGATCCACCCCGGTGCCCGGCCGGTCGCCCCGGCCACCGCAGCCGCTCCGGCCGCAACCGTCCAGACCCTGGCCCGTCGACGCAACCCGGTGCCGGTCCCCGGCACCGGCGGCGGTGGGGCCAGCAACCACCGGATGGCGGCGGATCGATCGATCGGCACCAGTCGGGTGGCCCCGGCCAGGTCCGGCGTGGCCAGGTATCGGGCCCGAACCGTGAACCCGGCCGGGCCGAGCGCACCGAGCCGGCGGATGCGCTGGCGGGGGTTTCGGCCGAGGGCGATGACCGCCACTGCGTGCGGGCCGGCGGCCGCCAACGCCGGCGCGGGATCGGCGTCACCGTCGACGACGACGACGTCAGGCCCGTGGTCGCCAGGCCCATCGGCCGTGGCGGCGGCCGGGTCGGTCGACAGTCGCTCGGTCCAGCTGTCCTCGACCAGGTACCCCCAGTTCGTGGCGGCCGAGCCGACGACCAGGACGTGCCGGTGCGGCCCGGAGGGCAGCAGGAACCGCCAGTCGGCCCGGAGCCCGAACGAGCCCGCAGCGGTCGACGCAGAGGCGGGCTGAGCCGGGCGGTCGATCATCGGCTGAATGTACCCGGGTCGGCCCCTTGGCCCGTCGATGAGGCAGTTTTGCCGAGCCGGAAACCGGCTCGGCTCGTGGCATCCTTGACTGGTGACGCTGGCTGACGACGCCGCCGGACTTGGGCAACCGATCGACGCTGCCCGG
This sequence comes from Actinomycetota bacterium, assembly GCA_039029715.1. Classification (GTDB taxonomy): domain Bacteria; phylum Actinomycetota; class Acidimicrobiia; order Acidimicrobiales; family SZUA-35; genus JAHELU01. Next base: position 13,763 of record JBCCFN010000093.1, read on the forward strand.
ACCCCTCGGTCAGCCGCGCCGGACGTTCCGACCATCGTCCTGTCGCCCCGCCGTTCACCGGTTCCGTGGCGGGAGCTGTGGGACCGGCGGGAGCTCCAGGGGTTCCTGGTCTGGCGGGAGTTGAAGGTCCGCTACAAGCAGACCGCCATCGGTGCGCTGTGGGCCCTGTTCCAACCGTTGGTGGCCATGGCCATCTTCTCGGTGATCTTCGGTCGGCTGGTCGGCCTGGATTCCGGTGGGGTCAGTTACCCGACGTTCGCCCTCGGCGGGCTGGTGATGTGGATCTTCTACGCCAACGCCCTGAGCCAGGCCTCCAACAGCCTGATCGACAACGAGGCGCTGCTGTCCAAGGTCTACTTCCCGCGGCTGATGCTCCCGGTGGCCCCGGTGCTGGCCGGCCTGGTCGAGATGACCATCGGCTCCGGGCTGGTCCTGCTGGTGGTCGCCACCGAGCGGAACCCGCTGTCGTGGCGCCTGTTGGTCGCACCGCTGCCGGTGCTGCTGGTGGTGGCCTCGGCCATCGGGTTCGGGCTGTTGCTGTCCGCCATGAACGTCCACTTCCGGGACGTGAAGTACGCGGTCCCGTTCATGCTGCAGGTCTGGATGTTCGCCTCGCCGGTGGTCTACTCGGCTGGGGTCATCCCGGACGCCTGGCGCCCGCTGTACGCCATCAACCCGGTGTCGACCGCCATCTCCATCTTCCGGTGGTCGCTCGTCGGTTCCCCGTTCCCGCCGACCTCCGCAGTCGCGGTCTCCGTCGGTGTCGCCCTCGCCGTGCTTGCCGGTGGGGTGCTGGTGTTCAACCGGGCCGAGGGAACGTTCGCCGATGTTGTCTGAGACGCCGGTCCGGTCGACCGGCTCGGCGGCCATCGTGGCCACCGGCGTGTCGAAGCGGTACCTGCTCGGCGAGCGGGAACAGTATCGGGCGCTCCGAGATGTGCTGGCCGGCGCGTTCCAGCGGGGCGGCGACGCCCCGGTCCGGCGGGAGGAGCTGTGGGCGCTCCGGGACCTGTCGTTCGGGGTCGACGAGGGCGAGGTCCTCGGCGTCATCGGCCGCAACGGTGCCGGCAAGTCGACGCTGCTCAAGATCCTGTCCCGGATCACCAGTCCGACCGAGGGAGAGATCCGCATCCGAGGCCGCATCGGGTCGCTGCTTGAGGTGGGATCCGGCTTCCACCCGGAGCTGACCGGTATCGAGAACGTGTTCCTCAACGGAGCGATCCTCGGGATGACCCGCTCGGAGATCCGGGCCAAGCTCGACGAGATCCTGGCCTTCGCCGAGATGGAGCAGTTCGCAACCACCCCGGTCAAGCACTATTCGGTCGGGATGTTCATGCGGCTGGCGTTCGCCGTCGCCGCCCACCTGGAGTCCGAGATCCTGATCGTCGACGAGGTCCTTGCCGTCGGTGACGCCCGGTTCCAGGAGAAGTGTCTGTCCAAGATGGGCGAGGTCGCCCGGTCCGGCCGGTCGGTGCTGTTCGTCAGCCACAACCTGGAGGCCACCCTGTCGCTGTGCGATCGGGGCATCCTGCTGGAGCGCGGTCAGCTGCTGTTCGACGGGTCGACAACCGAGGCGGTCGACACCTACCGCCGGCTGGCCGGGGTCAGCACCCGGTCCGGGGACGAGGTCGTGCTCGACGACGCCAAGCGACTGGGGACCGGTCAGGCCCGGTTCGAGGCGGTGACGATCAATCCGGGCCGCGGGACCGGGAGTGGGACGACCGACGTCGACGGTGCCGGCCAGGGTGACACCACGATCGGCAGCGGCGCACCCCTGGTACTCGACCTCGGCGTCACCGCGACCGAGGCGGTCGAGGTCTCCTCGCTCGGGATCACCTTCAGCACCGAGGCCGGGCTGCTGCTGCTCAACCTGGACTCGGCCGACGGGGCCGAGGCGCTCCAGCTGTCGCCCGGTGACCACCGGATCCGGCTGACGATCCCCAGCCTCCGCCTGGCCCCCGGCCGCTACCGGATGGGGTTGCGACTGGCCAACCCGGTCACGACTCGGCTCGGCTCGGGCGCCATCGACCTGCTCGATCCGGCCCTGGTGCTTCAGCTCGACGCCCCGGCCGGTGACCGGCCGGCATCGGCGCCGGTGGTCGAAGGCCCGATCCGCCAGGGCAACGGCAGCGTCGTCCAGGGCTCGATGACAGTCGAACTGCTCGACCGCTGATGTCGTCCTCCACTGGCCCGATCCACCGGGCAGCGGCCGACGGCTACCAGGCAAACGCAGACGTCTACCGGCGGGCTCGACCGGCCTACCATCCCGAGCTCGTGGCCCGGGTGGTCGACCGCTACACCGGACCGGGCGCCGTCGTCGTCGATCTCGGGGCCGGGACCGGGGTCTTCACCGCCCAGCTGGTGGCGGCCGGGGTCCGGCCGACGGCGGTCGAACCGGTCGAGGCGATGCGGGCCAAGCTGACCGCCCAGCTCCCCGCCGTGACCGCGGTCCCCGGGACCGCCGAAGCGATCCCGGCAGAAGATGCCGCAGTCGACACCGTCGTTGTGGCCCAGGCCATGCACTGGTTCGACCACGGCCCGGCCCTCGACGAGCTGGCCCGGGTCCTCCGGCCGGGCGGTCACCTGGTCACGGTCTGGAACGTCCGGGACGAGACCGTGCCGTGGGTGACGGCCTACACCGAGATCGTCGATCGCCACGCCGGAGACACACCTCGCCACCGGACGATGCGATGGCGCCGGGCCATCGACGACGACGGACGGTTCGAACCGGTCGACGACTGGTCCACCCTTCACCCGGTGCCGACCGACCCGGACGGTGTGGTCGGTCGGGCGCTGTCGACCAGCTTCATCGCCGCCCTCTCGGCGTCGGACCGGGAAGCGGTCGCCGACGAGCTCCGGTCGGTCGTCGCGCCGCTCGGCGATTCGTTCGACTACCCCTATCGGGCCGAGCTGCAGGCCTGGCGTCGCCGCTGACGAACTCCTAGAAGTTCGGGATGCGGTACGGTTGCCCGCATGATGTTCGATCTCGACCCGTCATGACCGCGCCGATCACCAACGCCACCGACCTGGTCCTGATCAGGGAGCTGCAGCGCGACGCCCGCCAGACCAACCGGGCGTTGGCCGAGACCGCCGGCCTGGCCCCGTCCACCTCGCTCGGCCGGGTCCGGGACCTGGAGGAGCGTGGCGTGTTCACCGGGTTCCATGGCCACGTGGACCTGGCCGCCCTCGGACGTCCGCTCCAGGCGCTGGTCTTCGTTCGGCTGCGGCCGAAGAGCGCCGAGATCGTCAGCCGATTCCAGGACCACATCTGGGCGCTGCCGGAGACGATCGGGTTGTCGTTGATCACCGGCCAGGAGGACCTGGTGATCCACCTCGCAGTCAGCGACGCCGACGCACTGCAGCGGGTGATCCTCAACGAGGTGTCCAGCTTCCCCGGTGTGTTCGATGAGCGGACGTCGTTGCTGTTCGAGCACCGGCGCAAGGCGGTGATCGCCGCCGCGGACATCGCGCGGCGTCTGCACGCGGGGGGGCTGGTGCATAAGGATCTCTACCTCTGCCACCTCTTCGTTGCCAAAGGCGGCGACGAGGTCACGCTCATCGACCTGGCGCGCGTGACGAAAACGCGCTCGCGGCGCCTGCGCGTGAAGGATCTCGCCGCGCTCCTGCACAGCGCTAAGAATCTGTGCTCGCGTGCCGATCTGTGGCGTGGGCTCAAGCGCTACGGCGGCGACAAGCGGCTGGCGCGCGCGGTCATCCGCAAGGAGCGCCGC